>JBBKWX010000023.1:0-49840 GCA_037969175.1 Bacteroidia bacterium
GTCATACCAAGATCCGTAAATGCATGTACTGAAGTCTCACCTAAAATTCCACTTCGGGTAAGAAATGTTGAGTACAGAATAAGGATAAAGGAAATTATAGTAAGCAAAAAGGTAGGCAGTAAATAATGCTTTCTGCTTTGGTAAACCAACATCATATGGGAAGCTGCTACCAATGTGATCCAAGGGACTAAAGATGCATTTTCCACAGGATCCCAAGCCCAGAAACCTCCAAAGCTCAATGCTTCATATGCCCATGCAGCACCCATCAGGACTCCTGTACCAAGGATCATCACTGAAAAGAATGTCCATGGCATAGCAGGTCTTACCCATTCATGGGTCTTTCTCTGTAAGAGCGCTCCAATAGCATAAGCAAACGGGATAACGGTAGATGCAAAACCAAGAAATAGAGTAGGAGGGTGGATGGTCATCCAATAATTTTGCAACAATGGATTCAAACCTCTTCCATCAGTAATTCTGCTCAAATAATCGGGCATCTTAATGAAGGGCAAATTTGCCATATCAGGATGCTCACGCAAAAGAATGAATGGATTTGTTCCGATCTTTTGTCCAAGAATAACAATCCCAATGATCATACTCACCAGGAAAACTTGTACCATGGCTATGGTTGTCATTACAGGTGATTCCCATGAACCAGCCTTTGCCATAATAATAAAAGCGAGTATGATATGCCAAAAAGTCCAGAGAAGAAAACTACCTTCCTGACCTTCCCAAAAACATGAGAATATGTATTGCATAGGCATCGTCATTGACGAATGTTGCCATACATAGTGATACTCAAAATAATGTCCATGGATCAGGAAAAATATCAATCCGATAATTCCGAATACGGAGATCCCATGTACCAGAAAAGAAATCCTACCCAATTTATTCCAGGAATCAGCCACCGGTTTCAATTCCGGGTTCATCATTCTTGTACCAATAAAATAGGCGATTGCTGAAAGTAAAGCAGCTGCGAATGCAATGCCAATCAATAAATTTCCAATTTGACCAAAGATCAAATGCTCCCCAACATATTCAATATTCATACTTATCCCTGGACTTGATTAGGTTCTGCTATATATTCCTGAAGTTCATTACCGTCAGAATTATATTTTGATGGACATTTCATTAATATTTTAGATGCATCAAAAGAAGATCCATCCATTTTTCCGGTAATTACAATCTGTTCTGAGCGCTCAAAATCTTGAGGTTTTGATCCTCTGAAAACTACTTCCCTGCTCACATTGTCATTATCTAACATATGAAAAACAAATCGATTGGCATTAGTTTCCGGATCATAATGAATTTCATGATCAGTATCCAGTTTCCCTACCACATGAAACTCTTTATCCGGTTGCAATTCAGCTTTTGTAAAGCTAACATATGTACTGGAATCAGCCACAGTACTCATAATAGCACCAATAGCGAGTGCTATTATGATCAAACCTAGAATATGTGTCCGTTTCATTTGTTGTAAATGTTTCCTGATGAATTATAACTAATTAATGGTTTTATTATTTTCTTTTATCTCTTTTTCTATTCTGGATAATTTTCTATCCAACATAAGGAGATAGGATATCAGACCTAAGAAAATGATGGCTAATACTGAAACTACTACATAGATCTTTCCGTTTGCCCGCATCACATCTGCCATTTCAACAGAGCTTGCATAAGCTCCGGTATTGAAAATAGGAATGATCAATAATGCAATTAAGTTTTTAAGTATTTTATTATTCATGATCAAGTAAATAATCTTGTGTTTTTCTTATTCTAAGTCTTAGTTGCAAGATCCAGGTTGTAATGAGTATCCATCCTATAACAGCAGGATAGAAAACCAGTCTCATGTTAGCATCCAGATCATACGCTCCAAAACCGGGATTGCCACCATTCCCGGGATGCAATGAATCCGTTAATCTTGGCAGTACCATTATGAAAACTATCATCAACACATATGCAAATATGTTATATACTGCAGCAATTCTTGCTTTTTTTGCTTTGTCATCCATGGAAGATCGTAGCAGGAAATAAGCAAGGTAGACAAGCATTGTTGCAGCTGCTCCGTTCAATTTCATATCATTTACCCACCAATCACCCCAGGTAAATTTTGCCCAAACCATTCCGGTAAGTATTCCCAAAATTCCCATGAAAGCACCAACCTTAGCTGATTCATCAGCTAGGTCATCATGTCGAAGTTCGTATGCTCCCAAATAGCGGATACTGGCTACTAAAGATACCGTCAACATGGCCATCATGCTGAACCACATTGTAACATGAAAATAAAGATTCCTGATTGTTTCGTTGAGTATAGGTAATGCGGGAACTGTACCCAAAAATCCCATAACTATTGTGTAAAATACCAGCACAACAGCGAGGATTTTCCACCAATTTTTTCTAAGCTTCATTCTTATGAACTTCAGTCGCGCCAAAGGTACGGAAATAAAATATAGGCCAATGCTAAAACCATACTGTTAAGTGCGATCAGCATGACTAAATAAGGAGTGTTCATGGATGGGTCAATTCCATCCATAGCGTTCTTTGAAAAGCGAATAACTAAAAGCAACAAAGGCAGAATAACGGGAAAACTCAATACAGCCATCAATGCGGTACTCCCTGCAGCTTTTGAGGCGATAGCCGACATCAGAGTTAGTATGCCTGCAAATCCAAGGCTTCCAAGGACCAAAGCTACCAGGAACATAGGCATATTTTGAACAGGATTACTCAGGAATAGAGAATAAGCACCTAGTGTGGTAATACTAAGGATCAACATCAATCCCATGTTATATATTATCTTAGCTAATATAAGTACTCTTGGATCGAGAAAACTGTAGTAATAAAGCAAACGCCCTGAACTTTCCTGCAAGAAACTTTTAGCAACAGCGTTCATTGCCCCAAAAAGAATAATTATCCATAATAATGCATTCCAGGTAATAGGATCAATAATCTCTCTGAAGCTCAAATAACAGATAAAAACGGTAGCCAGCACATACAGAAAAAGTCCATTCAAGGCATAACGCTTTCTCCATTCAAGTAAGGCTTCCTTTCTTATGAGACTACCCAATTCTGAAATGAAATTTGCTTTCATAGGGCAAAGCTAATAATTAAGTAAGAGGCTATGATAAAGGCTATTTGTATTTTTACACAAAATCAAACGTATGAAACTTGATATACTTGCTTTTGGTGCACATCCGGATGATGTTGAACTATCTTGCTCCGGTACTATATTGAAACATATTGCTCTTGGGAAAAAAGTTGGGATTGTAGATCTGACAAGAGGAGAGATGGGAACTCGTGGTGATGCTAAAACACGAGAAACAGAATCTGCTGCAGCTTCAAAGATTCTGGGAATACATTCCAGAAATACACTTGGACTCAGAGACGCTTTATTTGAATATAATGAAGATGCGTTGAAGGCAATTATTAGTTTGATTCGATTGTATCAACCTGAAATTGTTCTGGCAAATGCAGTTTCGGATCGGCATCCTGATCATGAACGCGCCTCAAAACTTGTTCAGGATGCGTGTTTTTATGCCGGGTTACTTAAGTTTGAAACCGTTTTTGATGGTAAGAAACAAGACAAATGGAGACCCAAAGCCGTTTATCATTATATTCAGGATAGATACATAAAACCTGATCTGGTAATTGATGTCACGGATTTTTGGGAAAAGAGAACCGAAGCTATCATGGCTTTCAAATCTCAATTTTTTGATCCTGAATCGAAAGAACCTCAGACTCCTATTTCAGGTGAAGAATTTCAGGCACATTTGAAAGGCCGTGCTGCAAATTATGGAAGACAAATAGGGGTGAAGTATGCAGAGGGATTTACCGTTGAAAGACCACCGGGTATACATGATCTCAGTTCATTGATCTAAAAAAAAGGCTCCTGATTTTTTTCAGGAGCCTTTTTAACTAAAATAGTTTTATTAATTATCGCACAACAAGCTTACGGGTAACTTTGTTGTCACCAATAGTTGTGTTGATCAAATACATACCTGCGCTTAGATCATTGATGTTAAGTTCAACAGTATGATTACCTGTATTTTGAATGTTAAATTTGTTCTTTTGAACCATTTGGCCCATGATATTCATCACTTCAATATTTACTATTGAAGGGGTATTTAGATCAAAAGAAATATTGAGTTTTTCAGAAGCAGGATTTGGATATAGATTCAAACCGGAAATGTTTCCTTTTATGTCATTGATACCTACGATCAAGGAAGTTGGAACACTTGTATACAAAATTTCATTCTGTGTGAATGGATCCAGATCACCTCTTGCAGCAAGTCCCGGCTCAGTATCACTCTGCCAGATAACGTGGATATCAGTGTCTACGCTACGTGCAATTGTACCGAAAACTCCTTCGTCGAAATCACTGTCAGAAATATTGTAAGGGCTTGACCATGTAGCACCGCCATTGTTAGAAGTAGTTACATATACGTTACGATAAGACTGAACTGGTGTAAGACCGTTTGTTGTATTTTCAACAATACTGGAATAAACACAGTATAAGTTACCGACCGCATCGATTGCTGCACTAGGCATGGTTGTGATACCTCTCTGATAATTAGCTATTCCAAGTACATCATACGTTCCATTTCCGTCAATATCCACACCTTCAGCGATCATCACAGGAGGATTTGCTCCCATGCTCTCGTTCCAATACAAAAGTGCATCAGTGCCCGGGAAATAAGTAACTCCTGCAGTAGTAGCATCTGTTTTAAGAACGCGCATAGCACCTGTCCAAATGTGAACCATGTTATTATTGTCGATAAGGACAGCAACTGAACCATCATCCGTGTCAATAGTATCAGCAACCATGTCACCGTCAACATCTGTTATATTTCCTGATGGATTGAATGCCGGAATTGGGAAAGGCATTGCAACCGTGCGAGTCCATGTAGTTCCATTATCAATAGATTTCCACAGTGCGAAATCTTGAGTAAATCCACCTGATACCATAGCAACTACATCACCACGGACATCAATTGCGTAAGCATCTCCACTGTGAGAGAAGTAGTTTGTAGCATCCATTCCGGTTGGTAAAGCATGCTGTATATCCCATGACACTCCACCATTAATGCTGCGGCTGTATACCAAGGCACCATCAATACCATTCACGATAGTACCACCATTTCCAGTTGGAGCAGTGACAGCCATCATGTGAACTGTATTACCATTAGCACCACCAATAATAGTTCTTGGCCATAGTACAAACTCACCAGTAGCTAAACCGGGGATGGTTGATTCTGTCCAGGATCCTGTTCCTTTTACAGGACGGGTAACCAAATTCAAAGGAGTAGTTCCTGAATTATGATTGACTACTAATTCCTGATAGGTTGTTCCACCTGTGATAGATGGCCAACCTGATCTTACTGTTTCAATACGGGTAGAGGATGCAATCATCCAATCTGTCCCGTTGTAATAATTGTAACCTGTACCACGATCAGGGGCGGCAAGAGTTCCGGCAGCACTGGTTGTCCAAACAGCTGACATTGTACCATCAGAATTTCTTAATATCCTGTTTTGAATAGCAGTATTGGTCTGCAGATCATAGGTTGTGTTACCAATGGTTGCTAGAGTTGCTCTGTGATTTTTACCCGGAGCAGCAACAAATGGATTTGATGATTGTAGTGGTGTAGTTTCAGCACCGACCATAATTGGGTTAAAAGGTAATGTTTGATTAGCGATAACTGCAGGAATCCTTGTGGCATATTTTCCATTTTGAGCTTCTGCACTCGTTATACCGGCAATACAAGCCAATGAGAGTAATAATTTTGTCTTCATTTCAATTAATTTAAATTAAAAAATGGGTTCAGGTAATATTCAACAAATATTAAAAAAAAACGCTTCAATTCTACATAGTAGTAAGATTGTGACAATATCGCTACAAAGAGTTTAAGAAACCTAACCCTTTCGCGGTAGATTTATACGAACTTGAAAAGGATCAGTTGATCACTAATTTTTTGCTATATGATTCTTTTCCAATGTTTGCATTCATAAAGTATAGACCGGGGTTTAGATTTTGAATATCAAATTCAATTACTTGTTGTCCCGGATTCACCATTGATTTACTCAGAACGCTTACAGTTTGCCCCATCAAATTAACTAGTTTGATTTCAACCTTAACCGGCTCATCAATTTCAAATGATAGCATTGCTTTATCTTTTGCCGGGTTTGGATAGAGATTAAATAAAGTAGCATTATTCTCTATATTTTTTATTCCGACTAAAAGCGAAACAGGAACATTCGCATACATAATATCATTTAATGTAAATGGATCCATATCACCTCTTACTGCAAGTCCCGGCTCTGTATCGCTTTGCCAAATAACATGAATATCATTGTCTACATTTCTTGCGATAGAAGCAAAAACACCTTCATCAAAATCACTGTCTGAAACATTATATGGAGTTCCCCATGATGCACCTCCGTTATTAGAGGCGATAGCATACACATTTCTATAGCTTTGAGGAGGAGTAAGGCCATTGTTGGTGTTTTCCACTATGCTACTATAAACGCAATAAATATTTCCTGATGCATCAATCCCTGCATTTGGCATAGTAGTAATACCAAGTTGATAATTTGCAATACCCACAATGTCTATCATACCATTGCCATCTATGTCTTGTGCTTCTGCAATATTAACTGGAGGATTTACTCCCATGGATTCATTCCAATAAAGTAGGCCGTCAGTTCCGGGAAAATAATTTATTCCGGTTGCAGCAGGATCAGTTTTCAAAACCCGCATCGCACCAGCCCAAATATGCACCATGTCGTTATTATCAATAAGAAGAGCCACAGCGCTGTCATTGGTGTCTAGTGTATCAGCAATCCCATCTCCATCTATATCTGTTGTTAATCCGGTTGTGGGGAAAGCCGGGATAGGGAAGGGTAAAGCAACTGTTCTTATCCAATTTGCACCATTATCTACAGATTTCCATATAGCCAGATCACTGGTAAAGCCGCCGGAAACCATTGCTACCACATCACCTCGTGAATCAATAGCATAGGAATCACCTCCAATATTGCCATAATTGATATTTGTCATTCCCGGAGGTGTAATATGTTGAATATCCCAAGTGCTTCCTCCATTAAGACTTCGGCTATAAACAATAGATCCGTCCATGCCATTGTACACAGTTCCGCCACTAGCAGTAGGGAGTGTAATGCCCATCAAATGGATAGTATTTGCATTAGATCCACCGATAGTTGCTCTGGGCCATGCAACAAATTCTCCGGAAGCTAATCCAGCAATACTACCTGTTGTCCAGGAGCCGGTACCTGCAACAGGTCTGTTTAAAATAACCAGTGGATTTGTTCCAAAATTATGATTGATTATAATTTCTTCATTTGTAGTGCCCGACATGATTGATGGCCATCCCGTACGAGTAGATTCAATACGGGTTGATGAAGCCGGTAGCCATGCACTGCCATTGAAATGATTATATCCTGTACCTCTGTCAGGCGCTCCTAATGTGCCTGAGGCACTGGTGGTCCATATTGCAGTTTGGTTTCCGCTAATATTTATGATCCGATTTTGAATCGATGAATTAGTCTGAAGATCATATGTTGTATTTCCAATGTTAGTCAATGCAGATCTGTATAAATTGGCAGGCGCAGCAACAATTCTGTTTGTGCTTTGCAATGGAATTAATTCTGCACCTGCTTTTATCGGATCATACAATAACACCTGTTTGGCAATTGCTGACGGGAGTTTACTCGTGTATTTGCTTGAGTTTTGTGCTTCGACAGTAGAAAAACTAATAGCACATGTGAGCAATAGTAAAATTGACGTTTTCATAAAATAGCATTAAATGAAATAGGATTTAAAACACTTGAAAAATGAAAGTTTGATTAGTATAATTTAACGATAAGAACTGCAATGTAAGAAATACTAAATAAAAAAAACTCCCCCAAAATGGAGGAGTTTTTTTTATTTAAGAAGAGTTGTGATTAGTTAATCATCAACTTCTTGCTAAATGTTTCTTTACCAACTGTTGCGTTGATAATATACAATCCAGAACTGTATTTAGCTACATTCAGGTTGATAATGTGATTTCCTGAAGCAGTAAGTTCTTGCTTGATAGATTCAACTTCCTGACCAAGGATATTACTAACCTTAATGTTAAGTGTACCAGGCTTATTTACAGCAATAGCAACCTTAGCAATAGTATTGGTTGGGTTAGGATAAACTTCAAACTTTTCAACGATACCATTGTGATTGTTGATACCAACAACTGAAGGCCATGAGTCATAAATAACTTCATAGTTTCCAACAGGGTCAGCAACTGTACCAGCCTGGAAGCTGTTACCTGGCTCCTGATCTAAGTGATAGATCATATTTACATTCGCACCAACATTCTTATTTATTGAAGGCCATGCAGCTTCGTCAAAATCTGAAGGAGTTACGTTTAATGGTGTAGACCAAGTTGCTCCATCATCTGTAGAATACATGTAATATGCATTTCTGTAAGACTCAGGATCAGTAGTACTACCATTGGTAGTATTTTCCATTTGGCTTGTGTAAACAACATACAGGTTACCGTTTGCATCTACACCACCACTTGGTTGTCCGGTCATTGAACACTGATAAGGTGCAGGACCTTCAATATTGATCATACCATCACCGTCACGATCTTCGATCTCAGCGATAATAGTTGCAGTAGGATTACCCGGTGTAGCCGCTCCCATACTTTCATTCCAGTAGTACATACCATCTGTTCCAGGGAAATAATTGGATGAACTACCACTAGAATTCAAAGTACGCATACGACCGAACCAAACATGAGCTTTTCCGGTTCCATCCAATACAACACTTGGTCCGCTATCAGCAGCATCACAAGTATCAGCTATACCATCACCATCGATATCAGAGATAGTAGTAGCTGGATTGTAGTTAGGAATTGGATAAGCAAAAACCAATGTTTTTGTCCAATTTGTTCCATTGTCAGTAGACTTGAATAAAGCAAGATCCTGATCGAATCCACCCATTACAAAAGCAACTGTAGTTCCACTGGCTACGATGTCATATCCATCAGCTTGTGGCTCATAGAAGAAAGGATCACCGGCACCTGGTACAACAACACCTTGTATATCCCAGGTTGCTCCACCGTCTTGTGAACGAGTGTAACGAACAGCTCCTGCCATATTACCTAAAGGTGCATTTGTGTGTCCAAGAGCGTGAATAGTGTTTCCACTAGCCGTGTTACGAGGCCAAAAATCCGGAGCAGCCGGTACAGTTGACTCAGTCCAAGCTTGTGGAGCACAAGTACCTTTTGCAGCACATTTGTTTACCCAAAGACCTGTGTGAGCAACGATAACTTCGCCTGTTCCATTAAGACTTCCGATGTTACACCAACCTTTACGTACAGTTTCTATACGCTGAGTAGGCATAGGTCCGAAAGAACCTCCTGATGGAGCATAGTTGTATCCAGTTCCTCTGTCAGGGGCACCTGCAAGACCCGCATAATCGATAGTCCATACAGCGGCCATACTTCCATCACTGTGCATGATAAGACGGTTACCTACTGTTCCATAGTTAGATTGCAGATCATAATAAGTAGATCCGATAGTTGTTCCTCTGCTGCGATTGGATGTGGCAGAGACAAAAGGATTTGCAGCTGCTTCACGGAAACGGGTTTCCTGTTCAGCTGGCGTAATCAAATTCGCAGTTTTTACACGAATTGCTTCTGGCAACCGTGAATCAATTTGTTTGGAAGAGCTTTGCGCTATTGCAGAAAAACCCAATCCCAAAGCAACTCCTAATAGTAAAGTTTGTTTCATAGCTTTTGATTGTTTAATAGTTCAAAAAAATTGTTAAAAATTCCTGTTACAGGCAAATATAACAAAAAATGGGTATTTTTTCAATAAGCAATAACAATTTAATTATTAAGACTAAAAATACAAAATAAAGTAGCAACCTATTAGAATTGAGCTATAAATACCCCATTCTTTCAATGGAACATATGAGTTTACACGGATACCATGTTTGTGATTCAAGTAGAGTATGAGAAGTACTTTCTCAATCATATAAGCAATGACGGTTCCGAAGGCAACTCCGGCCATCCCCCAATAGGGTAATAGTAATATGCTGATTATTATATTGATAATTAATTCAATAACTGATATTAGCATTTGAATTCGGCCTTTCTTCATGCCGGTGAGTATACTTTGAGGGAAAACTAACCTGCTGCATATCAATAAAAGGTAGATGTTAAAGATATTTGCACTTTCAATAAATAAAGGGCCAAATACCAATTTATATATTAATGGACTAATAAAAAGGAGAATAATACTTATTGGAAATAACCAATGCATCAATCTTAAGCTTCTGTTCTTTATTTCGGTAAATATTTCGTTGATATCCCCTCCCTTGGAACTCATTAATATAAAAGATGAACTGAGTGCATTTGCCATCAACAGTGTAAAAGGTAACTCCCTGGCTCCATATCTGAAAAACACAAAATTATCAGCACCAAACCAGCTCCGGATCAGTATTCCATCAATATATTCTGCTGAACCACCAATCAAAGCTACTAAAGCCAAGCTAATTGTGAGCCCTATTTGTTGTTTTGAATAAAGTTTGGAAGGATTGAAACCATCATTAAAACTAACAACTGCTGCCCAGATAAAACGAATTGCAGCACCTGCTACCATAGCCATTATAATATCTTCGCTTCCATTGCCCCAAAAAGCTGCACTGAACAATAGTATCAATTGAACACCAAATACAATTATTGCGTAACTCACCATGCCCACAGGGTTTTGCTTACGCAGATAAACATATTCAGTCAACAACCCGGATCCATTAATTGCAATGTAAACTGCAAAGAGCAAATAGTGAGGAATATCATCTGTTCGACCTAAAATACTTTGTATAGGAGTTTTTGCAATCAAAAAAATAATTGCACCTATCAATGAAAGTAGCAGGGCATAAATAAATGTTCTGGGATGAACATCACTGTCCTCTTCGTCTGAATTTGCCAGCATGGATTGGATAAGTCCATTGACCCAGAAAAAACTTAATAAGCCAGATAATAGGAGCAGTGTTTCATACGCGCTGATGGCTTCAAAACCTGCAGGTGATCTGGCTAACAGGATTCCTGCCACAAAAAGTTGTCCGAACCGAAGTATTTGAAAAAGCTGTAAGCCCCCGGTTGAATTTAATTTGAATATGTGTTTCATATTCAGTTAAGCTTTTTGATCTTCAATCTTAATGAATTCCCGATGACCACAACATCTGAAAATGCCATTGAAAAAGCAGCTATCATAGGATTCAAAAAACCAAATGCGGCAATAGGTATTGCAACTACATTATATAAAAAAGCCCAAAATAAATTTTGTTTAATTGTCATTAAAGTATGTTTGCTGATGGCCAAACTTTGTAATATCGTTTCCAGGTTTTCACTTTTCATCAAAACAATATCAGCACTTTTAATTGCTACTTGAGTAGCGCCACCCAGCGAAATTCCAATATTAGCTCTCGATAGGGCAGGTGCATCATTAATTCCATCGCCAACCATAGCAGTAATATTTTCTGAACTGTACTTTGTTATTTCTTCTAACTTCTCATGTGGAAGCATTCCTCCTTTGAAACTATCAAAACCTAATTCAGTTGCAATCGACTCCGTTTTTTTTAATGAATCTCCTGATAATAAAATGGTTTTTATCTTTCGGGATCTCAATTCCTGCATCATTTCTTTTATTCCGGATTTGAGTTCATCTTTTATATTTAATCCTGCAATGATCGTATCTCCTTTTTTTAAGATCAGATCAAAATCATGATCTTTCTGGTCATTTTTTCCAAAAAAATAGGTGACATTTTCAGCCGTTGTTCCTTCGACTCCCAGCCCTTTTATTTCATTAAGCGAATTAAATTTCACTGCCTTTTCTTTGAAAGAAGATAATTCTACAAGTAATGATTTTGCTATTGGATGTGATGAATGCTGTTCCATTTGACGGATCAACCGTTTAATGAACAGCTCGTCATTGTTAAAAACTTCAAGTTTTTCAATTTTAAATTTTCCGGTTGTTAATGTTCCCGTTTTATCGAATACCATAGTTTTAACACCGGAATACACTTCAAGAACATTTCCACTTTTAATAAGGATCCCATTTTTGGCAGCTCTTCCAATACCAACCATCACAGCCGTCGGAGTAGCCAAGCCCATAGCGCATGGACACGAAACCACCAATACCGCAATACTGTTCATCATTGCTTTTGCAAAACCGAGATCAAATATAAAATAAGCAGCGAAGAAGGTGATCAAGGAGATGCCAATCACAGCCGGCACAAAATAAGAGCTAACCTTATCTCCCAGTTTTTGAATTTCAGGTTTAGCTCGCTGTGCTTCTTTCACCATCGTAATGATGTTGGCCAGAACCGTATCATCACCAGATTTTTGCACTAACATTTTAAGATTTCCTTCAAGTACAATGCTGCCTCCGGTAAGTGAATCACCTTCATTTTTGTTTACCGGAATACTTTCACCTGTCATCATACTTTCATCCACAAGCGCATTTCCATAGATCAGTTTACCATCTGCAGCCAGTTTATCCCCATCGTTGAATAATAAAGTATCTCCGGGTTTGATGAGAGAAGTAGATATTTCTTCGATCAGTTCCGAGCCATCTTCTCCAATTGTCACCAATCTGGATGTCTCCGGCCGAAGTTTATTCAGTTCTTCTAAAGCGGATCTCGTTTTCTTCACAGATCTTTGCTCCAGCACATTACCCAATAAGACTAATGTAATGATTGTAGCAGCGGTCTCATAAAAAAGGTAATGTCCTGCTCCATGTTCATTGCCATACAAAAGGGTTCCGACAAGACTGTAAATGAATGCTGCCATAGAACCTATAGATATCAGTACATCCATATTAGGAATACCGATTCGGAGAGAAGCAATAGCACTTTTACCAAAATGCCCCATCCCAATGATCATGACAGGAATGCATAGAACAAGTTGAAACCAGGCATTGTGCAAAATAGGCCAGGGGCTTATCATATGTGCCAGTAAAGGGAGGGAAAAGATGAGTGATAAAATGAATTTCTTTTCAACAGGGCTGTATTTGGAAGCACTTATATCAGCACTTTTTTCATCTCTTACTTTGTAACCAAGTTTTTCAATTCCCTTTATAACATCTGATAATAATAATTGATCCGGTGATTTAAATATAACCTCTCCGGATGAAAAATCTACATCAACTTGCTCTAACCCCTGATTTTGTAAATATTTCCGGATACCTGCCGAACAGTTACTACAGGTCATTCCATCAACATTCAATGTTGTTTTATTCGTCATAAAAAATCTCCGATCGACGTAAAGATAACAGTTGTAAGCAATTTAATTTTATTGTAGCAGATTAGAAAAATAGTATTAATTTTGCACAACTTAAACGGTGGATGTAGCTCAGTTGGTTAGAGCATCGGCTTGTGGTGCCGAGGGTCGTGGGTTCGAGCCCCATCTTCCACCCTTAAAAAAAAGTCTTCTTTTAAGAAGACTTTTTTTTATTTTCCTGTTTTCGAATATTCCTCCCAGGTGACCGTCTTGTAAATCCCATCACCAAAATATTTCAAAATATTCATTAGTGCTGCAACATCCAGATATCCCGGAACCGGTGTCAGCATTTCGAATTCTTCACTCAAAAAAACATAGGAAGGATAACTCATTTTGCCTCCAAGCAATGAAAGTGCTATTTCATTGGCTTTATAAGCAGGCTGGAAAACAAAAGCCTTATCGGCAAATAAAATGGTATCCTTTGTTTCAGCATCAAGTTTAATTGGATAGTAATTTTTGTTTAAATAATCGACAATAGCCGGATCTTTAAAGGTAGTAGCATCCATTCGTTTACACCATCCACACCAATGAGTATAAACATCAATAAATAATTTTTTGGGATTCTTTTTGCTCAATGCTACAGCATCTTCAAATGAATACCATTTTATCTCTGCATTTTGATTTCCTTGTGAATATGCATTTTTAGGAAGCACTAATAATGCTGCCAGGAGGAAAGCGATAGATAGGATATACTTGAACATAACTACTAATTTAATAAATTCTCATTTTCTTTATAACGAAAACTTATTCAAATTTGTATCAATGCACTCCATGCATCCATTTTCTCAGCAAAGGAACCATCATTAATAACAACACTCCGGCTCCAACTGCTGTCCAGCCCACAGGGCCAAAAACATCCAGGTAATTTGCCAGTCTGTCATAGGATTGGAGAGCACTTTCACTCATTGTTCCGATTTGATCCGGTTTAATAAGTCCTGATGTCACAGCCACAGCACCTGCTTCAGTTCCTTCTAATGAACTTCCGGCTGTCAATGCAGCAATGATACCACCCAGATGATGTGCCATAGCACTGGATAAAAACCAAGCTCCCATAACCATTGCCATGATCTTCTTTGGTGCCAGTTTGGTCACCATGCTGAGTCCTACAGGGCTTACAAATAATTCACCGGTAGTATGTAATAAATAACCTAAAACAAGAAAGATCAATGGAATTAATGCTTTATCATTTTGGAAATCGATAAATTTTGCACCAACAATAAAGATCAGGAATCCAATACCTAACTGGATAATACCTAAAGCAAATTTCAAAGGTGTACTCGGTTCTTTACCAATAAGAGCCAGTTTGATCCACATCGTTGCGAATATGGGTCCCAATAAAATGATAAAGGCAGGATTTACACTTTGGAATATGGAGGTTTTTAATTCAGTTCCAAATAAGGTTCTGTTTACACTGTCCTCTGTGAATAATGTAATAGATGATCCGGCTTGTTCAAAGAATGCCCAAAATAAGGTTGTAAAGAATAAGAGTATAAGAATAACCCATAAGCGCTCACGCTCAATTTTTTCAGCTCTGAGTGAACGGATAAACAAAAACAAAATCACACCTAAGGCAAATGGAGTCAGTACATAACTCATCATTTCATAATGCTTTACCAATAAAGCAAACAGAAATACAGAAGCAAAAGCAAGAATATAAGTCAGCCATTCCAAATTGATTCCGGGAATAACCTTTCTTTTTAACAAAGCCAGGTCCGGTGCATCACCGTTATTGATCAATCCATCCTTACCTCTGCTGAACACAATCATCCCCAAGATCATCCCGAAACCGGCCAGAGCAAAACCATATGACCATCCGTAAGTTTCTCCAATATATCCACAAATCAATGGAGCCAGAGCAGCTCCCAGGTTGATGCCCATATAGAATATGGTAAAACCGCCGTCTCTTCTTGGGTCGTTTTCTTCATATAATCCGCCTACCATGGATGAGATATTGGGTTTGAAAAATCCATTTCCTATAATAAGAAAAGCCAGTGCTATATATAACCAAAATTCAGTTTCTATAGCCATCACAAAATGCCCTATCGTCATTAATAGTCCACCCAACATGACTGATTTCTTGAATCCAAGCAGCCTGTCAGCGACTATTCCACCAAGAAATGGTGTTGCATAAACCAAGGCACCGTAAGCAGCATAAATACCAATCGCTTTAGCCCTGATCGCCGGGTCTCCACCGGTTAGATTTTCGAATAGTTGCTTTGTCATATATAATGTGAGCAAAGCACGCATGCCGTAAAAACTGAATCTCTCCCACATTTCTGCGAAGAAAAGCATATAGAGTTCTTTCGGTTGACTGGTCTTGATTGTAGACATATTTAGGGTTTTGTAACGGCGGCTAATGTAGTAAAAAACTTGTAATCTCACATCCCCCCAATAAATTCTTCAATTATGAAAAGAAGATTATTTCTCCGACCTTTGCATTTCACTTTTAAATATTTGAGAATGAAAATTAAAATGAATGCGGTTGTATCACTTTCATATGATCTGTATGCAGGTGATCAAGGAGCTGAAAAGAGCTTTGTTGAATCCGCAAATGCTGAAAACCCATTGACTTTTATATTTGGCCTTGGAGGTTTGATTCCAACATTTGAAGCAAATGTTGATGGACTTGTTAAGGGTGATAAATTTGCTTTTGATATTCCTGCAGCTGATGCTTATGGAATAAGAGAAGATAATGCATTGGTAGAATTGCCAATTGATGTATTCATGATGGATGGCAAGATAGAAGATGATCTGCTTGAAGTTGGAAGTATGATACCCATGTCAGACAATGAAGGTAACAGATTGATCGGAAAAGTACTTGAGGTTACTGACACGAATGTGAAGATGGATTTCAATCACGAATTAGCAGGCAAGGATCTTCGTTTTGAAGGTGAAGTGCTGGAAGTTCGTGAAGCTACTGCTGAGGAGATGGACCATGGTCATGTACATGACGGAGATGGACATCATCATGCCCATTAATTGATCAAATAATATATTTAAAAAAAGGCAACCTGCTAAGGGTTGCCTTTTTTAGTTATCGTACCAATCTCTTTTTCTGATCAGTTTTAGATCTTGTAAAACAGAAGACTTTACATTGATCTGGAAATTATAACTCTGATGGAAACCAAATGGGATCCAATTGAATTTCATTTCCCAACAATGAAGATCCCTGTATATATTTAGACTTGTATAAGTGAAATCTTTGTTTTCAAAATCATATCCCGAATTGAAACCTATCTTCCATTTAGGTGTTAGATTCAGATCACCGTAAGTACTAATACTTTTTGTGATAGTACCTTCCGATAAACCGGGCTTTGAATAATTTAAATTGAAACTGACAGCCAGATTCCATGGAACATCAAAATCAACATAATCACCCGGGTTCGATCTGATCATTTCCATTTCAGGCGTGTTTGGATCTAGCGAAGGTTTATTTTGCCGGGCTTTTCTGTTCAAATTCATACTGGCACTGATATTCCCTGATGTCATTCTGGCTATATTCCCACCATTATCCAACAATAATATATTTATCCTTTGGCCAAGAGAATCCAAATCATAAAGGTCATAGGTAGAACCAAAACTAATATCTACTTTTTCCATGATATTGGTTCTTCCATTGAGACTAATGGGACTCCATTTTAAACTATCGGCTGCCAGGTTATAAGATCCCGAAAGGTTAATACTTTCAAAAAGTTTAACTTTTTTTGGAGTAGGATCTACAGCTTTCCTGTTCCGGATCTTCATTTCCAAATTATTATCCAAATTAAAATTTAGAAGGCTGGATTTTCCGGAAGCCGGACCACCAAATATTCCTTGCTCAAAAAAGGAGTAAGTACTTGTTGTGCCCAATGAATCAATTTGGACCTGCCCATAACTATTCCAAAACGGATCACTGAAATCGGGCCGGTAAGAAAAACCAACTGTAGGGCTGATCACATGTCGGATAGCAGTTACAGGCATATTCTTTAACCTGAACATCCCGTAAACCCGGGTATTCAGACTTGCGTTTAAATTAAAATCTCTTGCTGATCTGAATCCTTTAATTGTATCGGTTACTACCGAATTACTTTCTGGGTTCCAGGATTTTTGTATGGTACTCAGATACCAGCGTTCTGAATAATTGACAGATGGAGAAAGTGAAAAGAATTTAAAAACCTTCATGGAGGTACTGATAGGGATGCTATGTCTTACGCCGTTTCTGAAGTTTTGCAAACTTTCTTTTCTAAACAATAAAGAATCTTTAGTTTCAAGATCATTTCTCGCGTTGAACAAATAACTCATTCCTATTCTGGAATACCAATTATCTTGTTTGATAGGATCTTTTGGTCTTAATGGGTTAAATCTGTTTACACTGAATGTTACATCCGGAATACTAAGGCTCACATCTTTTGTCAGCGAGTTTTGACTATGTCGGATATTGCTTGATAGATTGTAGGGTTTCCCCTGCCAGGATTTGCTCCAACTGATGGCAGATTGAAATGTATTTGTCAGAAAATCATTGCCGGAAGAAATTGTATTCTGATAATAAGTACTGCTTCCTGCGTTGACATTCGCTGTCAACATTGTACCGGGTCTTGCTTTTGGATCCTGAGAATGATTCCATCGGATGAAGAAGTCTTTGTTTCTGGTAAAATCGGGTAATTCTTGCTCTCCAAATCGGGTGTCAGAATAATTTAGTTGAACCTGTCCGGAATATTTATACCTCATTTTGTAAGCTGAAGCAGCTTTCAAACCATAACTTCCCAATGAATATATATCTCCTCGTAATGCCAGATCCAAATGGTCGCTGATTCCTAAATAATACCCTCCATCGCGAAGGAAAAATCCAAGATTTGAAGATTCTCCATATGCCGGGAAAAGTATTCCACTGCTACGCCCTTTTTTATTTGGGAACATCCCGAAAGGAAGTACAAGAGGTGTTGGGACATCCGCAATGACAAGATATGCCGGACCCGTAATGATCTTCTTATTCTTTACAACTTTGAGTTTTCCTGTACCTATATAGTAATGCGGATGGGGAAGATTGCAGGTGGTATATGCGCCATGACGAATATAAAAATCATCATTTGCCTCTTTTTTTACTGTTTTCCCTAAAATATACCCTTCACCTTCTTTTGTATTTACTTCAACGATCTTACCCCTCTTTGAATCGAAATTATATCTGATCTCAGAAGCAGCAAATTCCTGTCCGCCCTGATTGAATATTGGAGTGCCTTTAATAGTACCGGTGCTGTCAGGAAGCCCGCTGGCCTTGAGTTCACGTATATTCCAGTCAATTTCAATATAATCTGCTTTCAGTTTGATATCTTCATATTCAATACTGGCTTTCCCAAATAAATAAACTTTTTGAGTAATAACATCGAAACGGATAGAATCACGTGCGTCATACCTTACCTCAGCCTCTAATGCACCCTTGGGAGCCGATAGAGTATCTGCAGTAGGAATGGTTATTGATAATGTATCGTTTCCCGCCTCTTGTGCAAAGCACGGTTTGGGCAAAACAATTATCATTAAACCAATTAGGAGCGTTAAATCGGAGACGCGTCCGAATATTTTTATTAATTTTGACAACAATTTTGGACAACTTACGCAATAGAGCCTCTATTCAGGCCTCAAAGCTAATCAAAAAAGACTCATACACTGTGAATACCATTCGCGCATCGTCGCTTGCGTTTTTTGTACTCGCATTAATTTCATTGTTTACTGCAGCTCATGCTCCGGCAGTTGACCGCTATGCATTACGCAAAGTGGTTATTGATGCAGGCCACGGAGGACATGATACCGGCTGTCTGGGATCCAATGCTCGTGAAAAACACGTCACATTAGCAATTGCTCTTAAACTGGGCAAATTGATCGAAGACAATTATCCGGATATTAAAGTTTTATATACCAGAAAGACAGATGTTTTTGTCGAATTATATCAAAGAGCTACAATTGCAAATAACAGCAAAGCAGATCTATTTATTTCAATACATTGTAATTCAGGACCAAAAACAGCATATGGAACTGAGACATTTGCAATGGGATTGCATAAAACGGAAGATAATTTGAATGTGGCAAAACGTGAAAATGCTTCTGTATTATTGGAAAAAGATTATCAGGTTAAATACGATGGATTTGATCCCAATTCTCCGGAATCTCACATCATCTTTGCATTATATCAAAATGCATTTCTAAACCAAAGTTTGAATTTTGCAGCTAAAGTTGAACAACAATTTAAGGCTAACAACAGATTAAGCAGAGGAGTTAAGCAAGCTGGATTTCTTGTACTTTATAAGACCACTATGCCAAGTGTTTTGATTGAAACCGGATTCCTTACAAATTTAAATGAAGAGAAATTATTAAATTCTGAAAAAGGTCAATATGAAATTTCAAATCATATTCTTGCAGCTTTTAAAGAGTTCAAGACGGAGATGGAATCAGGAGTAGCTGCTAAAGGGGTGATCGATGCGCCTAAAGAAAATAATAATCCTAATAATTCTGAACCATCAAACAAAGTGGCTGATGGAACTATTTATTTGTCAGTTCAGTTTGCAACTTCATCAAAGCCGATACCCTTAAATTCAAGCAGGCTCAAAGGAGTCAAAGATTCAAGGGAAGAGAAACATCCCGGAATTTATAAATATCTTTCAGGGAAATTTTATAGTATGCAGGATGCATTGGCAGCCCAGAAGATCATTAAAGATAAAGGCTTTGCAGATGCTTTTATTGTTGGTTTCCAAAATGGAAAAAGGATCACAGCAAGTCAGGCGGAGACCTTGTTGAAGTAACATAAGAAATAACATTCAAGGATTTGAAATACGGAAAAGAGATCAAGATAGGTGCTATAGTTACATTTGGTATATGTGCACTCATATGGGGAATCAACTATCTTAAGGGTATAGATATGTTCACAACCCAAAAGAAATATTTTGTTGTTTACAATGCTGTAGATGGCCTGGTTGCTTCGAACCCTATTCAGATTAACGGTTTAAAAATAGGACAGGTAAGAACACTTGAAATGCTTCAAGATGGGACCGGCAGAATTATAGCCACTTTACTTGTAGAAGGAAATATTCCAATTACGAAAAATAGTATGGCAAAGATCGTAAGTATCGACTTGCTGGGAGCAAAGGCTATTCAGATAATCCTTGGTATAAATTCTCCGATAGCTCAAAGCGGGGATACATTGCTTGGTGATATTCAACCAAGCCTTTCGGATGAAGTAAACAGACAAGTAGCACCATTAAAACAGAAAGCGGAAAATTTACTTGGGAGTATAGACTCAGTGATGGTCGTTTTGCAAAGTGTGTTTGATGAACAAAGCCGCAGAAATATTTCTCAAAGTTTTGAAAGTATCAAAAATACGCTTCACCGCCTTGAACATGCTTCTGTAAGTTTAGACACGCTTGTTACAACGGAACAACATAGAATCCGAGAAATCTTTGGTAACTTAGAGAGTATTACATCTAATTTAAAAAACAATAATGAGCATATTTCCAATATCATCAAGAATTTTAGTTCGATAAGTGATACACTTGCAAAAGCGAATATCACAACTACGATTAATAATGCAGAGAAAGCTTTATTTGAAACATCCGAGATCTTGGCTAAAATAAATCGGGGAGAAGGCTCAATGGGAATGTTGATCAACAATGACAGCTTATACAATAATCTGAATAATGCAGCCGGAAGTTTGGATAAATTAATGATTGACCTTAGAGAAAATCCGAAAAGATATGTTCAGTTTTCTTTGATAGGAGGCACTAAAAAAGAATAGCATTTATGCTGGCACAGATACTTTTTGTACTCGCTCTTGCAGCCGGAATAATTCCCTTCAGTTTAAAACTGAGGAAGATCATGCGCAATATTAATTTGGGGCTGTCTGAACCTGCTAGAAATGATCGTAGGTCTGAGAGATGGATGGTAATGACAAAAGTTGCTTTAGGGCAAAGTAAAATGGTTGTTCGCCCTGTTGCCGGAATTATGCACATCCTTATCTATGTTGGTTTTGTAATAATTAATCTTGAGGTTCTTGAAATTATTCTGGATGGAATTTTTGGAACCCATAGAATGTTTGCTCCTGTTTTAGGGGGATTATATGACCTGCTGATTGGTTCTTTTGAATGGTTGGCAATTGGAGTTTTATTGGCTTGTTTTGTATTTCTGATTCGCAGAAATGTTATCAAACTGAAACGTTTTTTTTCAAAGGAAATGTCGGGTTGGCCAAGAACAGATGCTAATCTGATTTTGATCATTGAAATACTTCTGATGACTGCCTTCCTGATGATGAATGCAACAGATAGCATTTTGCAAAGTAGAGGAGTAGAACATTATTCTGTAGCAGGATATTTTCCGGTAAGTTCAGTTTTTGCATCCTACTTAAGTTCATTTGAAACAAGTTCTTTGATCCTGATAGAACGGACTTGTTGGTGGTTCCATATTCTTGGGATATTTGCATTTCTAAATTACATCCCTTATTCAAAACATTTCCATATTTTTCTTGCTTTCCCGAACACTTGGTATTCTAAATTGGAACCAAAAGGAGAGATCACCAACATGGAATCTGTGACAAATGAAGTTAAGCTGATGATGGATCCATCAGCAGTAATTCCGGAAGGACAATCAGCTGCTCCTGTCAGATTTGGTGCAAAAGATGTGAATGATCTTTCCTGGAAAAGTTTGATGGATGCATATAGCTGCACAGAGTGTGGTCGTTGTACATCGGTGTGCCCTGCCAATATTACCGGCAAAGCTTTATCTCCAAGAAAGATAATGATGGATACTCGAGATCGTCTTGAAGAGTATGGAGATTTTATTGACAAAAATCCGGGCCATGAAAAGGGAGATGGAAAAAGCCTTTTACATGATTACATAAAACCCGAAGAAGTATGGGCTTGCACTACATGTAATGCCTGTGTTGAAGCATGTCCCGTAAATATTGATCCTGTATCGATCATAGTAGAACTTAGAAGGAATCTAGTCATGGAGGAGTCATCAGCCCCTTCAGAATTAAATGCAATGTTTAGCAATATTGAAAACAATGGCGCCCCTTGGCCATTTTCACCTGCCGACAGATTTAATTGGAAAGACGATCTCAATGATGGAAAATAATTAATAGGGATTATGGAAGCAAAAACAATACATATTCCAACAGTTTCAGAACTCAGTGCCAAGGGGGAAAAACCTGAAATTTTATTTTGGGTTGGATGTGCAGGGAGTTTTGATGACAGGGCTCGAAAGATCACCAAAGCGATCATAAAGATCCTCAATCATGTTGGGATCAAATATGCCGTATTGGGTACGGAAGAATCATGCACAGGTGACCCTGCTAAACGTTCAGGAAATGAATTCCTTTTCCAGATGCAGGCTATGCAAAACATTCAGACTTTGAATGGGTATGAGATAACAAGTATAGTTACCGCATGTCCGCATTGTTTTAATACAATTAAGAATGAATATCCTAAGCTGGGTGGTGATTATGAAGTGATCCATCACAGTAAATTATTGCATAATCTGCTTCAAAGTGGAAGACTAAAAATTGAAGGCGGAAGTTTCGCCGGAAAAAAAATCACTTTCCATGATCCCTGTTATTTGGGACGGGCAAATGGAGAATATGAAGCTCCGCGCTCAGTGATCGCTGCTCTGGATAATGAACTTTCCGAGATGAAGAGATCCAAAGCAAATGGATTGTGTTGTGGTGCTGGAGGCGGGCAGATGTTTAAAGAACCTGAAAAAGGGGATAAGGACGTTAATATTGAGCGGACAGAAGAAGCTTTAGCTCTCAATCCAGACATCATTGCAACCGGTTGCCCTTTCTGCATGACTATGATGAGCGACGGAGTTAAGTTAAAAGAGAAAGAAGCTGAAGTTTCAGTTTTAGATATTGCTGAACTTATAGCAAATGCTGCAGACCTATGATATTTGACATTCATATCGGACCTAAAGAATTATCTCCTTCATCGCGGGTATGGATCTATCAGGCATCCCGCTTGTTAAATTCCAACGAAGTTGAAATCATAAATAGAGAATTATCATCCTTTGTTCCCGGATGGACAGCTCATGATGAATTGCTGGAAGCAGCCGGAGGTATACATAAAAATTTGTTTGTTGTGCTTGTCGCGGACCAAAGTAGGACAGGGGCCAGCGGTTGTTCAATAGATAAAAGTTTGAAATTAATTCAAGGGCTTGAACAAAAATTGAATGTTGAATTTCTGAATCGTACCAATGTTGCTTTTATGACTAGCAATGAATTAGAAGTTTGTACCGCAGAAGAATTTAAACAACTGATGAACATTGGCCAGGTTGATGATCAAACCATAGTATACAATAATCTCATAACTGAATTCTCAGAGATGGAGACTAACTGGGAAATGCCATTGGGGCTGAGCTGGCACAAAAACTTTTTTAGCTGAACTGATCAGTTAAAAATGTCTTCTCTGCTTTTTGGACGTTGCTCTATTTTCCATGAAAATCCTTTTAACAAAGCTTGATCAGGAGATATTTTTCCGGGTGGATAAAGGATAGCTGTTGGTGCATCAAGTAAGCTGATCGATTGAACTTTACTTTCAGCTATAAATATTAACAGGTTGCTGCAATCCGCTCTGTTCATACCTACAACTTCATCCTTACTATTCTTTGCATAATAAAGGGATTGACCATTACCATCAACTTCAACTCTATATAGTTGATTTTCTTTAAAATAACCTGTAAGATCCTTCCCTTTGATTTGATTGAATTTCCCCGCCTCTTCCATGGAAGTTATGAAAGCAGAATTGAAGATCTTTAAATTATCGATCTGCCCATTTCGCTGTTGCATTGTAATAAAATCTCCACTCAACTGATTTTCCTCTGACCATAAAACAGGATTTCCGTAGTACCTCGCTGTAGAATCTGAATAGGAATAAGTAAGCGAATCGCTCTTGCCTTGTAAATCGGTTTTGAAAAACTTCACATTTTTCCAGGCATATAATATTCGATTGTTACTAATAGAATCGAACTTTGCAACCAACGTATCTGCATGTAGAAAAAGGGAATCTGTTTCGAATGCCAAGATCAACTCAGGTTTGCCGGTTATAACAGCATGATCAGTCAATTCATTATATCTTGCTTTTTCTCCGGTGATCACTGTATTTTGCACAGAATCTCTGATAACGATGTTCCCGAATGCAAGGCCAATTCCTGTCTTTCTTTCGTAGTAAAGTGAATCTCCTGTTAACTCCTGTTTGCCGGATGTGAGTTTGGCACGCTTACTAAAGCTTGCATTCTCTTTTTCTGTATCATACCAACCATCTTTACAAACAATAGTATTGTTGGTTGATGTGATTGTTGTTGGTCCCGGGAAATATGCAATTTTACTGATCGTATTATATCGTAATGTATCTCCTTTCATCACATAATTTGGATTTTGTAATTCAACATTTTCTTTGAAATACAATTCCTTTTTTGATGAATAATAATACCCTTTTTTACTAGTAAGGATATTGTTGTTATCCGTTATTTTCCCATTATCTGTATATCTGGCAATGTTGTTTTTCATATCATATTCCAGCGCATCGGTCACAAGAACCATCTTCCCATCACTCATTACAACTTTACCTGTAATTCTGGCCATCCTTGTGTTGCCATCATATATCAGCTTATCACCTGTCAAGCTCATGCCTCCGGGTTCATTGATACGAATGTTGTTGAAGGCATCCAATCTATTTTGATCGGCATATAAATAGGCGCTGTCGCAATACATCACTGTATTTTCATGTCGGAATGAAACATCACCCAATAATCGTCTTACATTTTTACCCAGGCTTTCATCGTATTCCAACGTATTGGCATTTAATAATTCAATACGTTTCGGAGCTTGAGCTTCGCAAAAATTAAAAGAAAAAAAAAGTAAAAAAATGAGGACAGCTAATTTCATAAGCTTGATTCCTGATCGTTTGAGCTGAATAAATATAGCCTTATATGCCACTCAACTCCATAACTTTTCGAACAAGAGTTTGTTCTCTGTCCGGGCCAACGGAAACAATACTGATAGAAGTTGATAATTCTTTTTCAAGGAATTCAATGTATTCAATAAGTTCTGATGGCAATTCATCCAAAGACTTCATCTTCGTAATATCTTCCTTCCAGCCTTTTAGTTCAATATAAACCGGTTCAGCAAGTTCATGAACGATATCGTAAGGCATATAGTCTATGGTTTCGCCTTTATACAGATAATGCGTACAAACTTTAATAGTATCTAAACCGCTTAGGACATCTGATTTGGTCATAGTAAGTGTACTTACACCATTTATCATGATCGCATATCTAAGAGCCGGCAGATCAATCCAACCACACCTTCTTGGCCTTCCGGTGGTCGAGCCAAATTCATTACCATTCTTTCTCAAAGTTTCTCCGGTCTCATCCAATAATTCAGTAGGGAATGGGCCGGAACCAACGCGAGTACAATAGGCTTTGAAAATACCGATCACTTCGCGAATATTCTTTGGCGGAACACCAAGTCCGGTACATGTACCAGCAGTGATTGTATTAGAAGAAGTGACAAAGGGGTATGAACCAAAATCAATATCCAATAACGAACCCTGAGCACCTTCTGCCAGAACATGTCTGCCTTCTTTGGCAAGCTGATTCATAAAATGTTCTGAATCAATTAATGTCAATTTTTTTATCAACTCAATACCTTTGAACCAAGCTTCTTCATCCGGCTGTTCAGTAGGGGTATAGTCATAATGTGATAGCATGGTGTAATGCTTATCTCTCAAAAATTCATAACGTTGTTTGAAATCGACAGCTTCGATATCTCCGATTCTTAGTCCGTTTCTACCGGTTTTATCCATATATGCCGGGCCTATTCCTTTCAGTGTAGATCCGATCTTAGATTTCCCTTTTGAAGATTCAGATGCTGCATCGAGAAGGCGGTGAGTAGGAAGTATCAGATGTGCTTTTCTCGATATGTACAATGTTTTGCTGACATCAATCCCAGCTTCATTTAATTTTGTGATCTCCCTTTGAAAAATAATGGGATCAATAACAACTCCATTACCTACTACATTGATCACTCCTTCGCGAAAAATACCCGATGGAATTGTGTGTAATACATGTTTTCTACCGTTGAATTCCAACGTATGTCCGGCATTCGGACCACCCTGGAATCTAGCGATTACATCATAATGAGGAGTGAGAACATCTACAATCTTTCCTTTTCCTTCGTCACCCCATTGGAGCCCCAGCAATACATCAACCATGTTTATTTATATTTCAGACCTAAGCCCCTGTACTGATCATCTTGAGTGCTTCCCCAGGATTTTCAGCAACTGTGAATACATTATTTAATTTTGTTATGATAAGCAGTGATTTCACCTTTTCTGAAATGCAACATATAATTGTTTCACCACCCGCTTTTCTTGATTTTGTCAGAATTGAGATCAATATATTTAAACCTGTACTATTCATATGACCAAACTCTTGCATATCAATAATAAAGGTATTCTTGCCTTCATTGATGTATTCCTTTACTTTATCTAAGAGAACCAAAGCACTTCCCTGATCAAGTAAATTGCCCTTCAGTCTTAATAGGTTATGCCCTTCGCGTTCTATTAATTCGTAGCTAAATTCCATATTTATTTATTAATGACAATTCGGTTACTTTCTCTATTTGCACAAGCTCCTTTGTTTTTTAACTCTTGGCAATGTCCGTATAAATTTAATGAATGATTTCGGATGTCGAATTTAAGCAATTCACCCATCATAGATTGTATTTGTTGAATTCTTGGGTCACAAAATTCTAAAACTTTTTCACAATCCAAACATATTAGATGATCATGTTGTTTATACTCAAATGATTTCTCAAATTGGGCAATGTTCTTACCGAATTGATGGCGGGTAATGAGATTTGAAGACAATAATAATTCAATGGTATTATAGATCGTTGCCCGGCTTACCCTGTAATTCTTATTTTTCATGTGGAGGTATAATGACTCCACATCAAAGTGATCATTTATCGCATATACCTCTTCTAAAATGGCAAAACGTTCAGGTGTTTTACGTTGAGCATTCTTTTCAAGGTATTCTGTGAATAACTGTCGTACTGTAGGCTTAACTGTGCGTTCTTCCATTTTCCTTACAAGGAGAATTTTAACATGCTGTAAATTTAGTAATTAAAGAGTGATTTTCTATTTTAATTGGTGTCTATCCTTGCAACTGTCAATATACCTTTCACACTTTTTAATTTTTTCATCAACCGGGTAAGATGATCTGTATCGTGAACAAACAGCATAATCGTCCCTTCAAAAATCCCATCATCACTTTCAATGGAGATCGATCTCATATTAACTTTTAGTTCACTGCTAATTACTTTAGTGATATTATTAACAACACCCACGTCATCCATACCGGTTATCCTTATCCCTGCCAGAAAAGCGATCTCTTTCTGACTTGTCCATTTAGCCTTTACTATCCTGTATGCATAATTAGACATAAGCTGAATCGCATTCGGACAATTGGTTCTATGGATCTTGATACCATCACTGATCGTTATAAATCCAAACACATCATCTCCGGGTATCGGATTACAACAAGGAGAAAGCTTGTAATCGATCTTACTCAGGTCTTCACCAATGACAAGCATATCCGCTTTACCTCTAACGTTCCTGACAAGATTTTCAAGGCTGTCACCTTCGATCTTCGTAGGGTTCTTAGGTTTTATCTGACTCTTATCAACAATAAATTCCCGTAAGTCACTTATTTCAAAAGTACCCATTGCAACTCTGTAAAAGAGTTCCTGACTAGTGGGTATTCTATAATAAGCCAACAGTTCGTTTATATTATCATTATTGAAATCAACTTTAAAATGTTTCAATTTCCGTTGTAAGATCTCTTTACCATCATCAGCAACGACCTTCCTTTCTTCTTTTAAGGTTGATTTGATCTTGGATCTGGCCTTAGCCGTAACTACATATGATAACCAATCTTCTTTTGGTTTTTGTTTTGACGATGTTATGATCTCGAGTTGATCTCCACTACTCAGTTTATAGCTTAATGGAACTAATTTGTGATTGACTTTGGCTCCGATACATTTTGAACCAATATCAGAATGGATCTCAAATGCAAAATCCAAAGCCGTACTTCCTGAAGGCAATGTTTTGAGTTCGCCTTTGGGAGTAAATACAAAGATTTCCTCTGAGAAGAGATTCAATTTGAAATCATCAATAAAATCCAAAGCATTTGATTCCGGATTTTCCAATACTTCCCGAATTCTTTGGATCCATTCGTCTAATGCACTTTCCGGTGATTGTTGTCCATTACCTGCAATTTCTTTATACTTCCAATGAGCAGCATAACCTTTTTCAGCGATCTCATTCATTCGGGTTGTTCGTATCTGAACTTCAACCCATTTTCCGTTCTTACCCATGACGGTTGTATGCAAACTCTCGTAGCCATTGGCTTTGGGAGTAGAGATCCAATCTCTCAGTCTGTCGGGATTTGGGTGGTAATAATCAGTAACAATCGAATAGATCTTCCAACTATCCGCTTTTTCTCTGTCAGGTGGACTATCGATAATGATACGGATCGCAAAAAGATCATAGATCTCTTCAAATGGAACACCTTGTTTTTTCATTTTATTCCAAATGGAAAAAATGGACTTGGGTCTTCCTTTTATCTCAAAATCAAAAACAGCTTTATGAAATTCATCACTTAAGGGTTGAGAAAATTCCTTGATGAATTTATCTCTCTCCTTTTTACTTGTCTGAAGCTTTTTTACAATTGTTTTGTAAATTTCAGGTTCAGTATACTTCATCGAAAGATCTTCAAGCTCAGTCTTAAATGCATAAAGACCTAATCTATGTGCAAGTGGAGCATACAGATATAAAGTTTCTGAAGAGATCTTCAATTGCTTGTCTCTGGGCATAGAACCCAACGTGCGCATATTATGAAGACGATCGGCAAGTTTCAAAAGAATCACTCTTACATCATCCGAAAGTGTAAGTAGCATTTTCCTGAAGTTCTCAGCTTGCATGGAGCTGGTCTGATCAAAAACTCCGGAGATTTTTGTAAGGCCATCAATGATCTTTGCCACATTGCTTCCAAAAAGATTGCTTACATCATCCAGTGAAAGATCTGTATCCTCAACAACATCATGTAACAATGCACAAACTATAGCAGTGGCTCCAAGTCCAATTTCCTCGGCTGCAATTTGTGCCACAGCTATAGGATGATAAATAAAAGGTTCACCTGATTTTCGACGCATTTCCTTATGCGCTTCCAAAGCAGTATCAAAGGCAAGACGAATCTGCTTTTTATCCTCTTTATTTATATTTGATTTGCACGACTTTAAAAGATTCCTATATCGTTTCAGAATCTCTTTTTTCTCTCTTTCAGTATTGTCCGTTACCTGCAATGCCATACTTGACCCTGATTTTTAGGAAGCCGTAGCAGCCTTTGGTTTTTTAAGTTTGAAAAGAGAAAGATCAGAGTCAATTTCTGTGATCGTGTTTTTAAGATGTCCCAGACCGGTTATTTCCATTTCTACGACATCACCCGGTTGAAGCCATTGTGGTTTGTAATTAGGATCGTTTAATAATCCGGTACCGTTCAGTTCCAGAAAACAACCTGTACCTACAGTTCCTGATCCTATAACATCTCCTGGTAATACTTTGGTCCCGTAAGCACAACGTTCTACGATCTCAGCAAAGGTCCAATCCATATCACCCATATTTCCCTGACTAACCAAAGTACCATTTACCCAGCATTTCATATCTAAAGCATAACTTTTACCGGTATGACCTTCTTTGGGTTTGGTTTCATAAGCCGCTAGTTCATCGGGAGTAACTAACCAGGGACCAATAACGGTGCTGAAATCTTTTCCTTTTGCCGGACCTAAATTGAGTTTCATCTCTTCAATCTGAAGAAGACGTGCACTCATATCATTCATGATCATATATCCCGCAATATAATCATCAGCTTCATCGGCTGTTATATTCATGCCTTCTTTACCAATAACAATTGAAGCTTCAAGTTCAAAATCGAGCTTTTGAAAATGGTCCGGCATACAAGGTATATCACCCGGACCCTGAATCGCATTATGATTTGTAAAATAAAAGATAGGATATTCATCAAATTCAGGTATCATTTCCACATTCCGATTCCGTCTGGCTGAAGCTACATGTTGTCTGAAAGCATATCCATCTCTGCAGCTAGTTGGATGAGGAACAGGAGAAATAAGATCTGATTCAGAAATATTTTCAATCTGATAAGATTTGGAATCTGCAATGATTTGTTCATTTACAGTTTTCGCCAATTGCATAGCTGCAGCACCGGCTCGTAAAAAATCACCCATGTTGGAAGGGATCTCACCAATGCCAGCTTTACGAACACAAGCAGCAATGTCATAAACATTCCCATTATGGTAGAGTCCAAGTCTGTCAGAATTTTCTTTGATATAGCTTACTAATTTCATGTTCCGGAAATATATTTAAGCTACGAAGGTACAAAAAAGGGGGCTGTAATGCCCCCTGGTATATTATGTTCCGAATTATTTCACAATAATGAATTTGCTGACTAAGCTTTCACCATTGCCGGAAACTGAAATCACAAATGAGCCGGGTGAAAATTTTTGCAAATTCGATTCTTGTATTTCGAGCTTTCCGGATTCTGAAACTATTTTCTGATTGAATATTTCAACACCATAAATATTTTTAATCGAAACCGAATATTCCTGGTCTTTTTGTTGTTCCATGAATAAAGCAACAGATCCATTTTTCCAGGGATTAGGGTATAGTTCCAATCCACTTTTTGAATTAACCTTTACCGCTATCATGTTTGAATAATTAATGGCATCATCAAGATCAATTTGTTTCAATCTATAATAATTGATTCCACGTGAAGGATTTTTATCAATAAATTGATATTTGCTTAATTGATTGGTTGTTCCTGATCCTGATATCTCACCAATATACTCGAAGAATTCTCCATTTTTTGATCTTTCAATTTCGAACTTATTGTTGTTCACTTCTGATCCTGTTACCCAATTTAATAGTACTGCATTTTGGTTTAAAATTCCATTAAAGGATAACCAGGTGACAGGAAGAGGAACACCGCAAGGTGAAATAACATTACATGGAAAAGATGCGCATGGATTAGTACCCGAACATCCATATAAATTTCCTGTATTTGTTACAGGACCATTTGTAATAGTAACAGTTCCTGTTCCGGTTATCGATCCTCCATTTCCATTCTGGAAACTACCGGCAACGGTCATCGAACCATTAATAGATACTGTATTACTGTTATTATTATTTTCAAAATTGCCATTGACAGTTATTGATCCAGTAGGGCATACATTGACTGTGCTACCGTTAAAAAATTGGAGATCTCTTACAATCAAAGTACCACACAGGTTCAAAGTGCCACCGGCTCTTATCTGAAGATCATAAGTATTCCCGCCGGAAAGCGATGCACCTGCATTTATAGTAAGGCTGCCGGTTATTCCATTCTTTGGGTTTCCACCACCGGTCGGATTTGACATATGGTGAGTCATGGTAATATTATGATTGATGATAATAATATCAGAAACATCTGGTACGCAATTGCAGGCCGGTCCTCCGTTAGTTGTTGACCAAACAAGTCCGTTTGTCCACAATCCGTTCATTCTGGAATAGTAAGTAGCCGAAAAAACTTCTCCTGCCTGAATGAAAAATAATACTAATAAAATTTGGGTTATCTGACGCATTTACAATTTTCTACACTGCAAATATACGCTCTACAAACGATCTGATAACCTTTCGGCATAGGCGTTTTGATGAAGAGCTAACATTTTCGGGTGAATACATAGTTTTTCATGGTGAATATCGATGGATTTTTGATGGCATAAGTAAGAGAAATCAAAAATTGAATCAAATTGGCCCATACATGCTTCACAAAAGGTCGAATAATTCCTTATTTTTGTCAATACACATTGAACTGTTAATATGCCTCAATATCATCGTTTAGGAAATGTTCCTCACAAACGACATACGGTTTTCAGAAAACCGGATGGAAATTTATATGCAGAAGAATTAGTTTCTACTCATGGTTTTTCTAATGTCTATTCATTGATCTATCATTGTTTTCCACCTACCATGGTGAAACATATAGGCGAGAGTTACTCTTGTGCCCCTAAGATTACTCATCAACGCAGTCTTAAAAGTCAAAGTTTTGAAGGTTTTTCAGTAAAACCTGAAAATGATTTCCTTGATAGTCGAAAAGTTGTGCTTTGCAATAATGACTTGCATATTTCCCTCGCAGCACCACGGAAGTCGATGACAGATTACTTTTTCAAAAATGCGGATGCAGATGAAATGATCTTCATTCATAAAGGTGATGGAACGATTCGTACCATTTATGGAAACCTGGATTTTAAGTATGGTGATTATGTAATGATCCCGCGAGGAACCATTTATCAGATTGAATTTAAGGATGAAGATAACAGATTATTGATCGTCGAGAGTTTTAGTCCAATTGAAGTACCCAAGAGATACCGGAATGAATACGGACAATTTGAAGAACACGCTCCATTCTGTGAACGGGATATACGAAAACCGGTTGATTTGAAAACTCATGATGAATTGGGAGATTTCAAAGTATTGATCCGCAAAGATGGTATGATGTACCCCTATACATACGGAAGCCATCCTTTTGATGCAATCGGATGGGATGGTAATTTATATCCATGGATCTTTTCAATCCATGATTTTGAGCCTGTTACAGGTAGAGTACATTTGCCTCCACCTGTTCATCAAACGTTTGAAGCAAGAAATTATGTGGTTTGTTCATTTGTTCCACGATTGTTTGACTATCATCCTCAGGCCATTCCGGCACCTTATAATCACAGCAATGTGGATTCGGATGAACTCTTGTATTACGTAGCAGGTGATTTCATGAGTCGTAAGCATGTGACACAAGGAATGCTAACACTTCATCCTGGAGGAATACCACACGGACCTCATCCTGGAACAGTAGAAAAAAGCATAGGAGCGAAAGAGACATTGGAACTTGCAGTAATGATCGATACGTTTAAACCATTATGGTTAACAGAGGATGGAGAGACGATTATGTCAGAAGATTATTACCTTTCTTGGCTTGATTAATCATGTTTTTTAAAATTAAATTTATACATTTAACCCCTAACAAGAGTCTATTTTTCTATTAACCATAGCTATCAAATTAATAAAACTACCAAATGAGAAAATTTTTACTTGCATTGGGAATGAGTTTACTCTGTACCTTAGGCTTTTCCCAAACAACAGTTTATTCTGAAGATTTCGAAGGAGTTGTAAACGTCGTTTCATCCGGTAATCCGGGTTGGACGTCAAATAATACCTATGCTCAGGGTGGCTTATTGAGTTATCATACGGGTATTGCTATTAGTGATACGTCTGCAATGAGAACAATTTCTTTCAGTACAGTAGGTAATTCAGATATTTCTTTGAAATTCTGGCATATCTGTAAAGTTTCTTTCTTTGATGGAGGAATAATTGAAGTTTCCAACGATGGCGGTGCTTCGTGGATTAAGCTTACTTCTACAGAATATATCAATAATAATAACTCTCAGTTTACATTGCAGGGAAATAAGTTTTCTGCTGCAGCTTATCAAATCTGGGAACCTGGCGTAGCCGGTGCATTGCCACAAGCATCCTGGTGGTACCAGGAGACTTTTAATGTTTCTGCGCTATTAGCTAATATACCAAATGCTATGGTTCGTTTCAGAGCATTTGACGGAAATGGAAATGGACAAGAAAGTAATTATGGATGGTTAGTAGATAATATTGAAGTTATTGCTGCCCCATGTGAATTGAATGCTCCTGTTATTACGTTGGTTGCTCCGATATGGCAAAACACAGTTTATAATCTGGGTCCATATAGTGTCAATGCTGATATCGTTGACCAGTCAGGTATTCTTGATGCATTTTTATGGTATACAGTTAATGGTGGTGCCTTACAGGGAACCTTGATGAATAATACATCCGGTAATAATTTCGAAGGAATTATACCGGGAGTTAATGATGGAGATACAGTTTGTTATTACTTGGAAGCTATGGATGCTTCATGTGCTTCTTTAACTACATTTTTCCCTGCATCAGGAACTATTTGTTTCAACGCATCAACCGGAATAAGTTTCCCTTATTGCGATAATTTTGATATCGGCCAACCTCTTTGGACAGCTGATCCTGTAACGGGAGCAACTGCATGGGAACTAGGTACTCCCGCTTTTGGCGCTACAAATAGTGCTCATTCCGCTCCAAATGCCTGGGATTTGAATCTAGTTGCGGGTTATGGCCCTAGTGCTCAGAATGTTCGATTGGTCTCGCCTGTGTTTGACTTCTCTAATGCAGTGAATGCGAAATTAGAATTCTGGCAAAACAGAAATATGGAAACCGGCTGGGATGGAGTAACATTAGAATATACAATAGATGGTATTACTTGGCAAGTTTTAGGAGTTCAGAACGATCCAAATGGTGTAAATTGGTTTACAGCCGCTTCGGTGAATTCATCCGGTGGAAAAGCAGTTTGGACTGGTAATTCTTCCGGTTGGGTAAAATCTGAATATACATTGGTTCAGTTAAATAATGCAGTTGGACCGGTTCAATTCCGATTCGTATTTACATCAGATGGCAGTGTGCAAATGGATGGTATGTCAATAGATGATATGTGTATTACTCTTCCTGCTCCAATTGATGGTGGAGTAGTGGCAATTAATCAGCCTGGCCCTCAGGTTCCTGCTAATACACTTGCCGATGTTAATGTGAGACTGAAGAATTTTGGTTCTCTAACGCTTACAAGTATACCTGTGGAATATAGAATTGATAATGGTCCTATTATTCCATTTACTTGGACGGGTACACTTGCTCCCGGGGATACCATTTCCACACCTTTGCCCCAATTCACAGCACCTGTTGGTCCTTTCACAATTTGTGCCTGGACTGCCTTAGCTGGTGATGGAAATACATTTAACGATTCATTATGTAAACAGTCTCAAGGTTTACCGATAGTTACTCTTACATACACTGATAATTTTGATGGAGTACCGGTTTATTGGTATAATTTATTGAATCCGGGTGGAAACACAGGGTCGATCTGGGAGCTGGGAACACCTGCATTTGGTGCTACCAATTCAGCCTTTTCAGCGCCTAACGCATGGGACATAAACTTGAATACAGCTTATACGGCAAATGCCAATGTTACCCTGAATTCGCCTATCATCGACTTTACCGGGGCTGTTAATACCCGTATGAAGTTTAAGATAAATCATAATTGTGAAACAGGTTGGGATGGAGTGAGATTAGAGTATTCTCTAAATGGAGGTTCTACCTATTCTGTTCTTGGAGTAGTTAATGATCCTGCCGGAACAAATTGGTATAATAATGCAAACTTGAACTCAAGCGGAACTCCGGGTTGGGCAGGTAATTCAAATGGATGGGTTAATGTAGAATACTTCTTACCATCTATTTTTGATAATCAGCCTAATGTATTATTCCGATTTGTGTTTAGTTCAGATGGTAGTGTACAACAAGATGGTTTTAGTATTGATGATTTCGTAATTCAGCTTCCGGCTCCATTTGATGCAGCTATGAATGCAATTGTTTCTCCTGCTAACCCTGCTGCGGTAGGATCTTTAATGCCTGTTGATGTAATTGTGAAAAACTTAGGCTTAAATACACTTACAGATTTCGATGTTGTATATGATATAGGCGCAGGACCTGTTATTACACCTTGGGTTGGTTCATTAGCTGCAGGTGCAACAGTTGCGATTAATCTTCCAGATTTCGTTGTTCCTACCGGTGCTTATACCTTCTGTGCAAATGTTAATCAGGCTGGCGATGGTGATACTACAAATGATACATTGTGTCGCAATTTGGTAGGTATTCCAACTTATGTTATCACGTATCCAGTTGGATTCAATGATAATTTTGATGGTGCTAACCAAGGTTGGTCCAATGAATTTGGTAGTGCGATTACAACAACTTCATGGCAATTAGGTACTCCGACATTTGGTGCTACTAATAGCTCTCATACAGCTCCAAATTGTTGGGATGTCAATTTGACAACAGCATATGCAGGAAATGCAAATGCACGTTTATATACTCCTTATTTTGATCTTACAAATGCTGTAGGTACAATTATGAATTTCTGGGTTAATTACAATACAGAAAATAATTGGGACGGAGTTAGAATGGAATATAGCATCAATAATGGTGCATGGAATCTTTTGGGTGTATTTGGTCAGCCGGGTGCTACAAACTGGTATTCTGTTGCTAATATGAATTCAAGTGCTACTCCGGGATGGGCTGGCAACTCAGCAGGTTGGAAATTATCAAGTATTAATCTTCCTGCTCTGTTTGACAATGTTGGTCAGGTTCAATTCCGTTATATTTTCACCAGCGATGGAACTGCAAATGTTGATGGATTCAGTCTTGATGATTTCCAATTGGATGTTCCAATTGCACGTTCAGTAGCAGCTCAGAATATCAATACAGTTTCTCCTTTATTATTGCCGGGTTCATCTCAAACCTTCACTGCTCAGGTAAAGAATATTGGAACTGAGCCATTGAATACTGTCAATTTTACACTTGAAGTAGGAGGAAACGTGATCGTTACTGATGCTATTACTCTAACACCAGCTTTGGCGAAAAATCAGGTAAGAAATCATACATTCTCACTTCCATGGATCGCTACGAACGGACCTGTACAGGTTAGAGCCTGGACTTCGGATCCAAATTCAAATACTGATCTGGATATGAGTGATGATACAACAAGTAGAATCATTGTTGTTTTTGATTCACTAAGTGTTGTTAGCGGAGCACCTTATTGTAATGATTTCGAAGGGTCTCAAAATCCTTGGGTAACATTGAATGCGTTGACTTATAGCCAGAATAACAATAACTGGCAGTTAGGTACTCCGGCTCAGTCATTACTTAACTCAGCTCATAGTGGTACAAATGCATGGATGACCAAATTGACAGCAAATTATTCTGCTAAAGATTCATCCGGATTGTTCACTCCATTATTCAATGTGATCGGTAGCAAGTGCTACGAACTTGAATTCTGGCATATGTTCCGGACTGAAGATCTGTACGATGGTGGTACGGTTGAATATTCTACAGATTTGGGAATAACCTGGAGAACATTTGGAAGTTATAGTCCAACAGGAAGTTCTGATTGGTTCAATACTCAGTTTATCACCGGCCTTGGAGGTATCCCACCAAGAGCAGGATGGTCTGGATCTACAACTGCATGGAAATTGGCTAAAAAAGAAATATCCTTTACCAATGATGTATCGGTGATCATTCGTTTCCGCTTTGGATCTGATAATACCAATCATTCTGAAGGTTGGGTTATTGATGATGTATGTTTTACAGAAGTTCCGATCACAGTTTGTATCACGGGTATCAACGAAGCCCCTTCAGCTTCTATTGACTTATCTCAGAATTACCCGAATCCGGTAAATGGAAATACTGTCATCTCATATACATTACCTGATTTTGGCTTCGCCAAAATTGAAGTGATGAATATGCTTGGACAAAATGTTGCAACTCCTGTATCTGATACTCATTCAGCCGGAACATATCGTTTTGAATTGGATGTCAAAGGATGGGCTCCTGGAATATACTCTTATGTATTGACATACGGAGATCAGAGGATTGCTCGCAAAATGGTTGTTACTGAATAGATCAGCAAACTATAAATTAAAAAGCCCTTCGGATTCCGAAGGGCTTTTTTTATTAAGGTGTATTAAAAAAGGGACTCATTGAGTCCCTTTTTTAAATTGTGTAATGATGAAATTAATAAAGAGGAAATTTCTCCATCATCTTATTCACCTTTTGGCTAACTTTTTTGACCACTTTTTCATCTTCATGATTCATCAACACTTCGTCTATCAATTCAACGATCTTCAACATATGTTTTTCCTTCATACCACGCGTTGTAATGGCAGCTGTTCCAACACGAATACCGGAAGTTACAAATGGACTTTTGTCATCAAAAGGGACCATGTTTTTATTTAAAGTAATATCTGCTTTCACTAGTATATTTTCAGCCAGTTTCCCGCTGATATTTTTAGATCTAAGATCAATTAACATACTGTGATTATCGGTTCCTCCTGAGATCACTTCATACCCTTTATCCATAAATGCAGCAGCAATAGCTTTTGCATTCTTCATGGTTTGGATACAATAATCCATAAATTCATCACTTAAGGCCTCTCCAAATGCAACTGCTTTTGCAGCAATAACATGTTCCAAAGGGCCTCCCTGTGTTCCGGGAAATACCGCTCCGTCAAGTACGGACGACATCATTCGGATCTCTCCTTTGGGACTTAACAATCCAAAAGGATTTGGAAAGTCTTTACCCATCATAATCATTCCACCTCTCGGACCACGCAAAGTTTTATGAGTAGTCGTTGTTACAATATGACAATGGGGTAGTGGGTCGCTCATTAATCCCCTGGCTATAAGACCGGCAGGATGAGCAATGTCTGCAAGTAAAAGCGCACCTACAGAATCAGCTATTTTACGCATTCTTGGGAAATCCCAATCTCTACTATAAGATGATGCACCTGCTATGAGCAACTTTGGCTTTTCTTTTTTAGCGGTCTTAGCCATTTGGTCATAATCAACTCTGCCTGTTTCTTTGGATACCCCGTAAAAAACTGGATTATACAGTTTGCCAGAGAAGTTAACATGAGAGCCATGCGTAAGATGTCCTCCGTGCGAAAGATCAAAGCCCATAATTGTATCACCGGGCTTTAAAACTGCCAGCATAACCGCTGCATTGGCTTGTGCACCTGAATGAGGTTGTACGTTTACCCATTCAGCATTGAATAAAGCTTTTGCTCTGTCAATTGCTAATTGCTCTACCTGATCAACAATCTCACATCCCCCATAATAACGCTTTCCGGGATACCCCTCTGCGTATTTATTGGTAAGACATGAACCCATAGCTTTCATAACCTGTTTTGATACGAAATTTTCACTGGCTATTAATTCAAGACCATGTGTTTGACGGGCTTCTTCCGCTTTGATGAGTTCAAAGATCTTTTTATCTCTTTTCATATTTTATTAACTGAAATCTATTTCTGTACTATCTCCAATATTTAAACTTTGACTTAGTCCCTTTAATGAGCTATCACTGCCTATGATACTTTCATGTATCACTGCATGTTCTATTTCCGAATATGAGCCTATGATAGAATCCCGAATGATGGACTGATTAATTATTGCATTTTCACCAATAGAAACATTAGGTCCAATTATGGAATTCCTGATCGTACAATTCTCCGGTATGCTTACCGGTTGAATAATAATACTGTCATTAAGTTCAGGTAATTTTTCGGTTACAGGTTGTCTTTTTAAAAGGATCGCATTAGTTTCAAGTAAACTATTTTTTACTCCGCAATCAAACCAATGTCTGACTTGGAAAGAAACCATTGGGATTCCTTTTTCTATCATGATCGCAAGCCCATCAGTCAAATGAAATTCATTCCGGGTTCTGTGATCATTACGAATGTTTTGTTCAAGTGCCTCGAATAATTGTTTGCTTTCCTTGATCCTGTAAATTCCAACCAATGCAAGGTTGGATCGGGGAATTGCAGGCTTTTCTACAAGACTGATAATTTTCCCGTCCTGATCTATTTCAACAACTCCAAATGATCTGGGGTCATCAACTTTTTTCACTCCCAATGCCGAATGAGATAATTCCATCACCTCTTTCAAATTGACATCAAAAATGGTATCTCCCAAAACGATCAAAACTTCTTCATTATCCTTTACCAGGTCTCTTGCCAACCAAACGGCATGTCCTATACCTTCACGGGGCTCCTGAATCACGAAATCTTTTTTTACATGTGGGTATCTGTCTTTTACAAAGGATTCAATCTTTTCACCCAGATAACCAATAATAAAAATAAAATCGGTGAATCCGGTTTCAACCAGACTGTCAATGATATGCCCAAGAATAGGTTTCCCTGCCACCGGTACCAATGCCTTGGGTTGCGTATGAGTGTGGGGCCTTAATCGGCTCCCAATTCCAGCTACAGGGATTATTACTTTCATTTTCTATTCCTCGAAATTTGAAGAGCAGCGTAAAAGTAGGACTTTAAGCCTTATCAGAAAAGTTAATAAAAATTTTATTAGCCCAATTGTTTAGCTTTGCCCATCTAGCTTTTTATGTATGAAAAATAGGATTACAGAGCTTTTTGGAATAGAATACCCAATAATTCAAGCAGGTATGATCTGGTGTTCTGGCTGGAAGTTAGCCTCCGCTGTGAGTAAAGCCGGAGGATTAGGTATGATTGGAGCCGGATCTATGTACCCTGAAGTTTTATTAGAGCATGTACAGAAATATAAAAAAGCCTCATCAAAACCTTTTGCGGTTAATGTTCCATTATTATATCCGGATATTGAAAAACATATAGAGATTATTATCTCTGAAAAAGTACCAGTTGTTTTCACATCCGCCGGTAACCCCGCTACCTGGACTGCTAAGTTAAAAGACGAGGGTATTACTGTTGTTCATGTCGTTTCAAATATCAAATTTGCAAAGAAGGCTCAGACTGCCGGAGTAGATGCAATCGTGGCTGAAGGATTTGAGGCTGGCGGACATAATGGTAGGGAAGAAACAACAACCATGTGCCTCATTCCAATGATCAAAGACCATTGTGATCTTCCATTAATGGCTGCAGGCGGAATTGGATCAGGGAGATCTATGCTGGCCGCTTTTGCTTTGGGCGCTGAGGGTGTGCAAGTAGGCAGTCGTTTTGTTGCAAGTAATGAAAGTTCAGCACACATAAATTTCAAAAACAAAATAGTAGATTCTACGGAGGGAGATACCATGCTTATGATGAAAACGGTTACTCCGGTAAGGTTAATGAAAAATGATTTTTTTGTTCAGATTTTCGAAGCTGAGAAAAGAGGAGCATCACCTGAAGAATTAAAAGAGATTCTTGGAAGAGCAAGAGCAAAAAAAGGAATGTTCGAGGGTGATTTATCTGAAGGAGAGCTGGAGATAGGGCAGATCTCAGGTGCTATTTATTCCATCAAACCTGCTGCTGAAATTGTACATGAGATCTGGGATGAATTCTGCAGATCAAAAGATGAATTGAGTAATTTAAACTGTTAAAGGGAAGAAATGTTGAAGTTTGAAAAAAGAGTTCTTAAGAACGGATTAAGAGTAATTGTACATGAGGATAATTCAACTCCTTTAATGGCGGTGAATGTTTTGTATGATGTTGGGGCAAGAGATGAGAGTATTGATAAGACGGGCTTTGCTCATTTGTTTGAACATCTCATGTTTGGAGGAAGTGTGAATATTCCAAATTACGATGAGCCTTTGCAAAATTCAGGTGGAGAAAATAATGCCTTCACGAATAATGATATTACTAATTATTATCTGACACTTCCGGCTGCAAATATAGAAACAGGTCTTTGGCTGGAATCAGATAGAATGTTAAATCTGGCTTTTTCGGAAAAGAGTCTTGATGTTCAGCGAAGCGTTGTGATCGAAGAATTTAAACAAAGATATTTGAACCAACCCTTTGGTGATGTATGGCTTTTGTTAAGACCCTTATTGTACAAAGTTCATCCATATCAATGGCCTACTATTGGAAAAGATATTAAACATATTGAAGATGCCTGCCTTGAAGATGTAAAAGATTTCTTTCACAAATTTTATCATCCGGGAAACGCAATACTTGTGCTTGCCGGTAATTTGAAATCAGATGTTTGTTTTGAATTGGCAGAAAAATGGTTTGGAAATATTCCGGGAAAAGAAAAGAAAGTGCGAGATCTACCGGTTGAAAAACCTCAAACCGAAAAGCATATTTTGGAAGTGTACAGGGATGTTCCCATGGATGCAATTTACATGGTCTTCCATGCACCTAAAAGAATGTCTGCGAAATTTTATCATGCTGATCTTTTGAGTGATCTTTTATCCAGAGGACGGTCATCCCGACTATTCAATGCCTTGGTAAAAGGCAAAAAAATGTTCTCTGAGATCAATGCGTATACAATGGATCAGCAGGATGGAAGTTTATTTGTAGTTGAAGGTAAGCTTGCGGGAACCACAAGTATGGAAGATGCGGAGAACGCAATATGGGAAGAGCTGAATAAATTGATCGATGTAGAGATTGGGGATCAAGAATTGACAAAAGTCAAAAACAAATGGGAATCCACATATCAGTTTTCTCAAATGAATGTTTTAAATAAGGCAATGGGTTTGGCGTTTGGCGAAGTGTTGGGTGATGCTGATCTGGTAAATAAAGAGCCGGTGTTTTACAATGAAATAAATGCAGATCAATTAAAGCAAATGGCAGAAGAACTATTCAGATCTGAAAATTGCACGATCTTAAAATATCACAAACAAAAGAAGAACAAATGATAGATAGAAAAGTTGCACCTCAAATTGCAGAAGAGTGGGAGAGTCCGGTTTTACCTTTTGTCAAACATGAATTAAGTAATGGAATTCCTTGTTATTTTATTGATTCCGGATCAAGTGAATTATTGAAAATAGAATGGATCTTTGAAGCCGGGGCTTCTGCCTCTTCGAAATATTTGGTACCGGCATTCACGGCTGATATGCTGAAAGAAGGTACTGACTTTCGTGATTCTGCAGGACTTGCCGATGCTTTTGATAATTACGGTGCTTTCTTTGGTATTGATTTTTCGCAGGATCATTCCGTGATCAGTCTTTACTGTTTGACAAAAAATCTGGATCAGGTATTACCTCTAATAAAAGAGGTCCTTAGTAATTCAAATTTTCCTGAAAAAGAGCTTGAACTGAACAAGGAAAATTCGAAACAAAAACTAGCCCTTAGTAATGAAAAAGTAGCTTATCTAAGCAGGCAGGTTTTTATGCAAAATTTGTTTGGTGACAACAGTACGTATGGACATATTGAAACTAATACGGATATTGAAAATGTAAAAAGAACAGATCTGCTAGAATTCTACAAAGAATTTTATACAGTTGAAAATTGCAGGATCATTATTTCAGGAAAAATTCCCGGAAGTTTCGATCAAAAATTGAATTCACATTTTGGATCAGATAATTGGAATAAAGAGAACACAAAAGATCAAACCGGAATTACCCAGAACATTAAAGAATTTCAACTTAAACAAAAAGTGTTGGCTGAAAAACCGGCTGCCCTACAATCATCAATTCGTATTGGTAGAAAAGTAATCAATAAACATCATCCCGATATTCATAATTTAGTAATTCTGAATACACTATTAGGAGGATATTTTGGTTCAAGACTGATGTCAAATATCCGGGAAGATAAAGGGTATACCTATGGCATAGGTTCGGGCATAGCCCATTTGAAGCATGGATCCTTTATGAGTATTGCCACAGAAGTAGGAGCTGATGTATGCGACTCCGCTATTAATGAAGTATATTTTGAAATTAACAGACTTTTGCAAGAACCAGTTTCTAAAGAAGAACTTAAAACGGTGACAAATTATCTTGCCGGTACATTTTTACGGAGCATGGATGGTCCATTTGAAATGGCAGAAAAATTTAAGAGTTTACTCATCTGGGATCTGGATCTGAGTTATTATGAAATGTATCTTTCCTCGCTCAAAACAGTCAACCCTGAATTGATCTTATCTACAGCAAATAAATATCTTACTGGTGATAATTGGCTGGAAGTTGTTGCCGGGCCGGGGAAAGTTTAACCCGCTTGTTTTTGTTGTCTGAATGTTCGTTATTTGAATAATAAAGCTTTCAGCTAATGATCAAAAAAATATTCTTACTTCTGATGATTTTTCAATTGTCAGTAGTTTCCGCATTCTCCAATCATCTGCTTGGTGGCGAAATAACATGGGATTGCCAGGCGAATGGACAATTTGTCTTTACAATGAAGCTATACCGTGATTGTAATAATATTGCAGGTCCTATTAATCCAGCTTTGGAGGTACATAATCATCCAACTCTGAGTTCTATTCCATTAAGCTTAATAACAACAGTTGATATTTCAGCAACCGGACCCGGTTGTTCTACTTGTGTATCAGGTGGAGTAGGTGCTACTCAAGAGATTATTTACAGATCTAATCCTATCACATTATCAGGTATACCTCCTATTGGAACAGGTTGGGTATTTACATATGATGATTGCTGCAGAAATGGTATAATTTCAAACTTAGTTAATCCGGGTAGTGCAGGATTTACATTGAGAGCGATCATGTACCCTTACAATGGGCAAAACACGAATCCTTGCTATGATTCTTCACCAAGTTTTACAGAGAGACCAGTTGTAGTTATGTGTACAGGAAACCCATTTACATTCAACCATAATACAATAGACAAAGATTTAGATTCTCTGGTATACGAGTGGGGCCGCCCCTTGAATAACTTTACCGGTGCTTTCAACAATTTGAATCCTGCAGCTTTACCTTTTGCGACAGGCTACACTTACACATCCCCACTTCCCGGCCCTGCGCAAGATCCCTCCAATATTGCTGCAGTTATGAACCCAAATAATGGAGTGGTTTCTTTTACCTCCTTTACTCCCGGTAATTTCGTTACAGTAACCCGGGTTAGAGCATACAAATGCGGACAACTGGTTGCCGAGATCTATAGAGAGATCCCAATCACACTTTTTGATGATTGTACGATCACACCGGGAGTTTATAACACGGCTCCGTCTGTGACAGCTCCATTCCAGGATCCTTTAACAGGACTTTATACATCATTCTCCGATACTATTTTTGCATCGGATACAGTAAGTTTTTTTATGTCCTCAACTGATTTTGAATCCCTCCCGGCAGCTGTTGGTGGTGGACCACAAGTGTTAACAATTAATGCTTCAGGACAACAATTTGGTGCAGGGTTCACTAATGTGAATACAGGCTGTCCTGATCCACCATGTGCAACTCTAAGTCCTGTGCCGCCTATATCAGCTATGTTTGGTGCCGGGATAACTTTTAAATGGATCACAGATTGTGATCAAGTGTCGCTAATTGACAGTTGTTTTCATTTCTCAAATCCCTACCAATTTTTTATCAGGGTTGCAGATAATTTTTGTCCTGCACCCGCAATTAATATGAGCACTATATCAGTCATTTTATTACCTCCACCTGTAGTACCTGCTCCGGATCTATACAATGTGAGTATTTTATCGAATGGAAATGTGCAACTCAATTGGTTCGCACCAGCTGATATTCCCCCCATAGATACCAACAAATTTTTTGTCTCCTATGAGATACTTTATGCTACATCAGCCAATGGCCCATGGACTGTGCAAACTAGCATTAATAATATCAACACACTTATGTATATACATGTTGGAGCAAATGCGCTAGTTGTTCCTGGATATTACCGTATGTTGACCCGTTCAAATTGTAATAATATCTCTGATACTACGGTCGCGAAGTTAGCTGTACCTACCGGTGTATCAACAAACCATTCGCCCGGAAACAAGATCAGATTGTCACAGAATTTCCCAAATCCTTTTGATTCGGAAACCAAGATCCAATATTATATACCTCAACCGGGTAGTGTAACGTTTGAAATACGAAATCCACTTGGCCAGTTGATCTTTTCAAATGAAAATAAATCTCATGAAAAAGGGGAGTTTGAATTAGTATTTAATTCAGGTTTATTTCATCCGGGCTCTTATTTTTATTACTTAAAATTTGAAGATCAATTACTTGTTAAAAAATTGATTCTGATTAATTAGTATTTGATGACCAAAATGAAGGAAAATAGAGGTAAAAAATAGTTTTATTGCCAAAATGCCTAAATCCTTACCGATTCCGTATTATGAAATATATTGAATATCTTAAGGAAAGTAGCTAAAAGTGTTAAATACCCAATTAATGTTGGATTTATACTAAATTGTGAAAGTCCAAGTCTAATTGTTATGTACATTTCTTACACTTCTATGGCTTAAAATCTGTTGCTTATTTCACTTTAAAGTGGTTTATTTGTAATATAAGGCTAAACTAGATGATTAAAAAAATACTGTTCTCTCTGATATTCAGTTTATTGGCAATGTTTCCAGCTCAAGCATCTCATTTAATGGGTGGAGAGATAACTTGGGATTGCCAACCCAATGGTCAGTTTGTTTTCACAATGAAGCTATACCGCGACTGTAACGGTATTGGTGGCCCAACAACTGCCTCATTGGATGTGCACAATCATCCTACTATCACTTCCATCCCTTTAACCCTCATTACAACAGTTGATATTTCACCAACTGGGCCGGGATGTTCAACTTGTGCAACCGGAGGAGTAGGAACAACTCAGGAATTTATTTTCAGATCTAATCCGATCACAATTGCCGGCACACCTCCGGTTGGAACAGGTTGGGTATTCACTTATGACAGCTGTTGCAGAAATGCGGCAATTTCTAATCTAACTGCTCCCGGCAGTGCCGGTTTTACATTGAGAGCGATCATGTATCGTTATAATGCACAAAACACAAATCCTTGTTACGATTCATCACCAAGTTTTGCTGAGAGACCAGCTGTTGTAATGTGCACCAGGAATCCATTTAAATATAACCACAATGCAACTGATAAAGAATTAGATGTACTTGTTTACGATTGGGGTCGTCCATTAGATGACTTCACGGGTGCTTTCACAGCTACTAATCCAGCCACACTACCTTTTTCTGGTGGGTATACATACATGTCTCCACTTCCCGGCCCGGCACAAAATCCATCTAATGTGGCCGCAACGATGAACCCTGACAATGGTGTTGTATCATTTACTTCTTTTACTGCCGGCAGTTTTGTTACAGTTACTCGTGTAAGAGCATACAAATGCGGGCAATTAGTCGCTGAGATCTACAGAGAAATCCAGGTGACATTGGTTGGAAACTGTATTATCTCTCCAGGCGTTTATAATACTCCTCCTACGGTTACAGCTCCTTTTCAGGACCCGGTTACCGGACTATATACTTTGTATGAGGATACGGTTTTTGCCGGAGATACGGTCAATTTCTTTATGTCGGCTACTGACTTTGAGTTTCTGCCGGTGGCTGTTGGCGGTGGACCTCAAACTTTGACAATTACAGCTTCAGGACTACAGTTTGGTGCCGGCTTTACAAACCCCAATGCAGGTTGCCCTTATCCACCCTGTGCTACACTTACACCGGCAGTTCCAATATCTGCCATGTTTGGGGCAGGAGTTACCTTCAATTGGGTCACGGATTGTAATCATTTGGCTAAAAACTTAGGTTGCGTCAGCTTATCAAATACATATCAATTTATCATAAAAGTTACGGATAACTTTTGTCCTGCCCCTTCGATCAATTTTAATACAATTTCTATTACAGTACTCTCACCACCAGCTGTCAAAAAAGCTGATATAAGAACTTTTGCTGTTCAACCCAATGGCGATGTCAGGATCAACTGGCTAGCACCATCAGATATAGCTCCCATCGATACAAACAAATATTTTAAAGCATATATTATTCAGTCTTCACTTGCTGCCGGAGGTCCATGGGCGACTGTTGACAGTGTTACTAACATCAATACGCTCACTTATCTCCATGTTGGAGCAAATGCAAATGTTGCCCCACGTTATTATAGGTTTTTTACCCGCTCAGGTTGTGATAGGTATTCTGATACCACTCAGGTTTTCAGTACGATCTTCCTAACTGTAACGAACCCGGGTCCGGGGCCGGCAACTTTGAATTGGAATCCCATAATCAATCCTTTATTAGCTACCAGTTGTGCTTCCTATATTATTTTTATGGAAAATCCACTTGGAACATGGACTCAGGTAGCTACTACACCGAACAATGTCACGAGTATTGTTATTCCAATAAATGTCTGTAATAATCAGATCAATTTCAGAGTTGAAATCTGTGATGCATCAGGCACAACATCTGTATCAAATGTAGCCGGATCCTTATTCTTTCAGCCTGCGCCGGTTATTAGCCCACCTTCGTTGAGATGTCTTGCAGTTCAAGCTTCAGGAGATGTTATAGTGACCTGGGTTACACCGCCTGATACAGGTTCTTATTTTAGTAAATATCAAGTGTTTCATTCTGCTAATGCTGCAGGACCTTTCACCTTATTATCCAACATTACGAACTACGCTACAACCAGTTATACACATGTTGGAGCCGGGGCTAATGCTGCCACTCAGTATTATTATACCATTACTGAAGCTGGTTGTAATTCCTCAAGTTTGATGTTTTCTATCACATCAGATACGCTTGCCAGTATTAAATTGAATGTTGCAGCTTCATTGGGTTTTGCAGATTTGAGTTGGAATGCACTTCGAACTCCAAACATCGCAACTACTATGTTGCCTTATCGGGTATACAGAAGAATTGCTCCAGCCGCCTGGACGCAAATTGGAACTACAAATAATCTTACTTATCGCGATACGATAAGAACTTGTAATGTGCCATATGATTATAAAATAGAGATCAATGATGCTTCCGGTTGTACTTCGGTATCTTCTATTGCTTCCGGATTATTTACCTGGGTTGGAGATATCATAGCAGCACCATCGTTACGATGTGTTGCAGTTCAAACAAATGGCGATGTAGCTCTTAACTGGATAAGTCCGGCGGATCCTACAAATTTCTTCGCTGCTTACCAGATCTATCATAGTCTGGCTCCGGGTGGACCTTTCGCATTATTGACAACTGTGAATGTATATGCTACTTCAACATATACTCATGTTGGCGCAAATGCAAATAATCAGGTGAACTATTACTATATGAATTCATTGTCCGGTTGTACCGGTCTTCTGACTTCCGTGGGTAATTCAAACACACTTGCCAGTATGCGATTGACTGTGGCACCGGCATTAGGATTTGCAAACCTAAGTTGGAATGCTTTAAGTACTCCTTTGCCTGCAACCTCTGCTTTACCTTATAAAGTATTCAGAAGAATAGCTCCGGCTGCATGGGTTCAGATAGGAACATCTGCAACTACTACATATCAAGATACTATTCGGGTATGTAATGTACCTTACGAATATAAGGTTGAGTTGACAGATGCTTCCGGATGTACTTCAGTTTCTTCTGTAGCTTCCGGTTTATTCACTTGGATGGGAGATATTCTTGCGGCTCCATCGTTAAGATGTGTTTCTGTATTGACTAATGGAAATGTAACACTCAATTGGGTAAACCCTGCTGATCCTACCAATTTCTTTGCTGCCTATGAGATCTATCACAGTACTGCTGCGGGTGGCCCGTTTGCTTTACTTTCAACGATCAATACTTTTGCAACAAGTACATATACCCACGTGGGTGCAAATGGAAATTCCCAGATCAACTATTATTATATCAAGACACTTTCGGGTTGTACCGGCTTAGTTACTTCAGCAACCAATTCTGCAACATTATCAAACATGGTGTTGACGGCAACACCGGTTATGGGATTTGCAAATCTTTCCTGGAATGCATTGTCTACACCTATACAACCTACAAGTACTTTACCTTATAGAGTCTACAGAAGAATTGCTCCTGCAGCATGGGTTCAGATAGGTTCGTCTGCCACAACTACATACCAGGATACGATCCGCACTTGTAATGTGCC
>JBBKWX010000024.1:0-14450 GCA_037969175.1 Bacteroidia bacterium
CCATTAATGCTTGAAGCTCAGGAAATGTTATTGCAATGGGAGGCAGGTGATGAAGATATAAAAAATCTTTGGAAAATGATGAACTCCTGGGTATATGATGGTTTTGCATTAACATATAAAGCCATGGGTGTGAATTTTGACAAGATCTATTATGAATCTGACACCTATCTTTTAGGAAAAAATATTGTCAAAGAAGGACTGGAAAAAAATGTGTTTTATAGTAAAGAAGATGGCTCAGTATGGATAGATCTAGAAGCAGAAGGGTTGGATCAGAAAGTATTGTTGAGATCTGATGGAACATCTGTTTATATGACTCAGGATCTCGGAACTGCGGTAAGCAGGCATGCTGAATTCAAATTCAAAGAGCTTATTTATGTAGTTGGTAACGAACAAGATTATCATTTTAAAGTTCTTCAGAAGATCCTTGAAAAACTGGGTTATGATTGGGCTCAACATATTCTCCATTTATCCTATGGTATGGTTGAATTGCCTGAGGGCAAAATGAAATCTCGTGAGGGAACTGTGGTTGATGCGGATGAACTCATCGTTGAAATGATAAAGACTGCTGGAGATTTAACACGTGAGCTTGGAAAGATAGATGGCTTTAAAGATGATGAAGCAGAAGAGCTATACCGTAAATTGGCAATGGCTGCTTTAAAATATTTTATTCTTAAAGTTGATCCTAAGAAGAAGATGTTGTTCAATCCTGCTGAAAGCATTGATTTTACAGGTAATACAGGACCGTTTATTCAATACACCTATACGCGTATTAGAAGTGTATTGAGAAAAGCAGGTTCTGATGGAAGTTCAAAAGTTCCGGATGATATATCAACAACGGAGCGAAATCTTATTAAGATCCTTGCATTGTTTCCAACATCAGTGTCACAAGCCGGAACAAATTATAGTCCTGCTATCATTGCAAATTATCTTTATGAACTTGCCAGAGAATACAACTCATTTTATCATGAGATACCAATACTCAGAGAAGAAGATGAAGTGAAAAAAGCTTTCCGTTTAGCATTAAGCAAACTATCAGCAGATGTTGTCGAAAAAGGCATGAGTCTGCTTGGTATTGAAGTACCCGAGAGAATGTGATCTCCTTGAAGAAATCAGCATATATACTCCTGGCTATAATTTTATTGGTTATAATTCCAATAAGTATTTGGTTTATAATAATCTATGAACCTGAAGAAAAGAAACTTTCTGAAATTCATAAGTCAGAAAAGTGGTTGAAAGCCAATCCTGAAGATGGGGTTTTACATTCCGGAGATTTGATCTGTCGCCATGGTAGAGGAGTAATAAGCAATGCATTCAAATCATTTTCTGTACGAGAATCGAAATTTTCACATACTGGAATTATATCCATTGAAAAGGGTAAAATATGGGTATACCATGCCATTGGTGGTGAGGAGAATAAGACCAATAAAATGAGAAAAGAAGAACTCAAAACGTTCTGTGATCCTCGATATGTTCATTCCTTTGCAGCTTATAGATATGATTTGGACAGCATACAAACAGTAAGTTTGATTGAACAGGTAAAGTCCTTTTTTGAAGCAGGTCTCGAATTTGATACTGATTTTGACATGAAATCTGATGACAGGATGTATTGTTCTGAATTCATTTATAAAGTGCTTCTAAGGGTAACAGGCAACGAAAATTATTTATCTTTGACGCGATTTTCAGGCTATGAGTATGTCGCTATAGACGACTTATATCTAAACTCACACACACAAAATATATATCAATTCACTTATTAATTTAAACAGAAATGACAAAAAACATTTTCAAGATCAGTACTCTGATCATCGCATTATTCGTAGTTGCTTGTTCAGGTGGAAATAAGCCAAAAGATGCAGCTTCTAATTTTCTATCAGCAGTTGACAAAATGGATTTCGAAGGTGCGAAGAAATATGCTACTGAAGATACCGGCAAATTGCTTGATATGATGGCTGGTTTTGCTCAAATGGCTCCTGAAAAGAAAGATAAGCCTGAAACTAAATTTGAAATTACAAATGAAGTTATCGATGGTGATAATGCTACTGTAACTTACAAAGAAGAAGGAAAAGACGAAGAGCAGACTATTAAACTTGCTAAAGTTGATGGTAAATGGCTTGTTGCTATATCTAAAGATGATATGAACGCAAAAGATGGTGGTGAAGGCGAAGAAGGTGGAAGCGTTATGGATGACTCTATGATGGATGATGAAATGAGTACTACAGATTCAGTTAGTGTTAACTAATCAGGATTGTATTATAATTTAAAAGGTGGGGCTTTCCCCACCTTTTTTTGTTTCCGGGTATAGGGTGGTTTTTCTTACCTTTGCAGTCCCAAATTAGCATTGGAACATGTTTGAAAATTTAAGTGATAAACTGGACAGAGCCTTTAAAGTACTTAAAGGACAAGGGAATATATCAGAAATTAATGTTGCTGAAACCCTAAAAGAAGTACGCAAAGCATTACTTGATGCCGACGTTAACTTTAAAGTTGCCAAAAGTTTTACAGATATCGTAAAAGAAAAGGCATTAGGTCGTGACGTGCTGATTTCCGTTAGTCCGGGTCAATTATTGGTAAAGATCGTACATGAAGAGCTTACTGCTCTCATGGGAGGTAAAAAAGAAGAGATCAATTTAAAAGGTGATCCGGCTGTTATACTGATGTCCGGATTACAAGGATCCGGTAAAACAACATTCAGTGGAAAACTGGCTAATTTTTTAAAGAATAAACAAGGTAAAAAGCCGCTTCTTGTAGCTTGCGATATTTATCGTCCTGCTGCAATTGATCAGCTTAAAGTTCTTGGGGAGCAAACCGGTATTGAAGTATATGCTGAACCCGGTGTTGAAGATCCCGTGAATATTTCGAAACGGGCTATTCAATATGCTAAAGCAAATGGATTTGATGTAGTAATCATTGATACTGCCGGTCGATTGGCTGTTGATGATAAGATGATGAATGAGATCTCAGCTATCAAGTCTGCAATCAACCCAAGTGAGATCCTTTTCGTTGTTGATTCAATGACAGGTCAGGATGCAGTGAATACAGCTAAGACCTTCAATGAAAGATTGAATTTTGATGGTGTGGTATTGACCAAACTGGATGGTGATACTCGTGGTGGTGCGGCATTGTCTATTCGTTCTGTTGTTGATAAACCCATAAAGTTTATAGGAACAGGTGAAAAACTGGATGCTTTGGATATGTTCTACCCGGAGCGTATGGCTGACAGGATACTGGGAATGGGTGATATTGTTTCTCTTGTAGAAAAAGCACAAGAGCAGTTTGATTCAGAAGAAGCTGCAAAGCTTCAAAAGAAAATTGCAAAGAATCAGTTTAGTTTCAATGATTTTCTTTCTCAATTACAGCAGATCAAAAAGATGGGTAATATCAAGGATCTGGTTTCTATGATCCCTGGTGTGGGTAAGGCTTTGAAAGGTGTTGATATCGATAATGATTCCTTTAAAAGCATTGAAGCCATCATCCAAAGTATGACGCCTGAAGAAAGAGAAAATCCTTCTGTTTTGAATGGCACCAGAAGAAAGCGGATAGCAGATGGCAGTGGAACCGATATTCAGGAAGTTAACCGATTGATAAAACAATTTGAGGATATGCGTAAAATGATGAAGTCATTTTCCGGTGGAAATGCAGCCAAAATGATGCGCAATCAACCTCGTATGAATTAAATGCAGAATTATAAAATTATAGACGGTAAAAATACGTCCGTAAAGGCAAAAGTCGAACTATCAGCAAAGGTTGCAGTTATCGTAGCTGAAGGACACAGGCCTCCTCATTTAGCTGCAATTCTTGTTGGAGATAATGGAGCATCAGCAACCTATGTTGCAAGCAAAGTGAAAACATGTAATGAAATTGGTTACAAAAGTACCTTGCTACATTTTCCGGTAACAATTACTGAAGAAGATCTGCTTGCTAAGATACATGAGGTCAATAATGATCCTGAAATAGATGGATTGATTGTTCAATTGCCATTGCCCAAACATATCAATATTGATAAAATAACACTGGCTATAAAACCCTCGAAAGATGTGGATGGATTTCATCCCATGAATCAGGGAAGGATGTTGAGTGGAATGCCTGCTTATTTACCGGCTACTCCCGCCGGGATCATGCAATTATTGAAAGAATACCAGATTGAAACCAGTGGAAAAAATTGCGTAATACTAGGTAGAAGTAATATTGTTGGAACACCTATGGGTATTCTGTTAAGCCGTAATTCATATCCCGGTAATTGTACCGTAACGATCTGCCACAGCAAGACTCAGGATCTGTCTGAGCATTTATTAAAAGCCGATATTATTATTGCGGCACTTGGTATTCCCGGATTTTTAAAAGGAGAAATGGTGAAAGAGGGAGCAGTTGTAATAGATGTCGGAATTACCAGAGTGAATGATCCATCTAAAAAGAATGGATTCAGATTAAGTGGAGATGTGGACTTTGATTCAGTAGCACCGAGATGTTCTTATATAACACCCGTACCGGGTGGGGTTGGCCCCATGACCATCATAGGGTTGCTTCAAAATACCCTACAGTCTTGCATGGGTGAAATTTATACTTCAGAAACAAGTACAGTTTGAAAACACTGGAATTAAATAGAGCCAATAAAACATTGAACAGTAAGTCTGAATTGTTGAATTCACTTCCTGTAATGGAAGCTTTTTACACATTACAAGGAGAAGGAGCAAAGACAGGAAAGGCTGCTTATTTTATCCGTCTTGCCGGTTGCGACGTAGGCTGCCATTGGTGCGATGTAAAGGACAGTTGGAATGAAAATGCACATCCATATGTTCTGATAGATGAGCTGGTTCAGAATGCAAAAGAATCCGGTAGTCCGAGAGTTGTAATAACTGGAGGTGAACCTTTGATGCATGACCTTACAGAACTGACTACTAAATTGAAAGCTGAAGGGTTTGAGATCTGTCTTGAGACTTCAGGGGCCTACCCATTGAGCGGAAGTATTGATTGGATCTGTATCAGTCCCAAGAAATTCAAGAAGCCATTACAGGATGTACTACTTCGTGCTCATGAATTAAAAGTGGTCATTTATCATGAATCAGATCTTAAGTGGGCTGAAGGTTTCAGACAATATCTAAATGCAGATTGCAGTTTATATCTTCAACCTGAGTACAGTAAATTTAACAAGATCACTCCGCATATTGTGGAGTATATAAAAGCCAATCCTGAGTGGGCTGTTTCATTGCAGACCCATAAAGTACTTGACATTCCTTAGGAATGATTCTTGAATAGGAAAAGCTACAATATTCATTTATATGCGCTACTTATTGATATTGCTTAGCTTTTTTTGCTTTTCAACTGCCGTTTATTCACAATCTGGTTCGAAGAATCCCAGAGCTCAGAAAGCTTACGACAGGGGCAGAGTTTATTATGATAGTAAGATGAATGAACAGGCTCTCGCTGAGCTTGACATGGCCATCCAATCCGATCCCGAATTCTTTGAAGCATATCTACTAAGGGGAGACCTTTTTAAGGATACCAAGCATCTGGATCAGGCAGTGAATGACTACAAACGGGCTCTTGAACTCAAACCCGATGCTTTTCCCATGGCATGGTATAATCTGGCAAATTTGGAACTTTCATCAGGAAAATATGCTGATTCTAAAATACATTTCGAAAAAGTACTGACCTATTCTTCCATTAAAGTTGATAAGAAAAAAATTGCTTCAGATTTCATAATCAAGGCTGCCTTTGGTGATAGCTTAATGAAAAATCCGGTTCCATTTTCACCACAAAATTTAGGTGAAGGTGTGAATACAAAATATCAAGAGTATCTACCGGCGATTACTGCGGATGATCAAACACTTATATTTACCCGGAGACAGCCCCGTAATGCCCAAACAGCCAATAGAATGAATCCGGAAGAAGAGGATTTTTATATGAGCAAGAAAGAAGCAGGGGTTTGGAGCAAAGCGATGAACCTGGGTTCGCCTTTGAATACAAATGGAAATGAAGGAGCTCAATGTATCTCTCCTGATGGAAAGTTATTATTCTTCACTGCATGCAACAGGCCCGATGGAAGCGGAAGTTGTGATATTTATGTTTCTTACCGCACAGGAAATGCCTGGTCGATACCTACGAATCTGGGTCCTACAGTAAATGCTCCAAATTGGGATTCTCAGCCAAGTATCTCTTTCGATTCAAACACATTGTACTTCATTAGCAATAGAGCTGGTGGTTTGGGGGGAATGGATATCTGGACAAGTACTCGAGGAAAAGATGGCAAATTTCAAACTCCTGTCAATGCAGGTGAAACTATCAATACATCGGGTAACGAGTTTTCTCCTTTTATCCATACAGATGATCGCACTTTGTATTTCGCTTCTGACGGGCATTTGGGTATGGGGGGATTTGATATTTTTCTGAGCAGGAGAAACCCAGACAAATTATGGAATAAACCTGTCAATTTAGGATACCCAATCAACACTTTCGGTGATGAAAACAGCCTGATCGTGAATTCATCAGGTAACACAGGATATTTTGCTTCAGAAAGACCTGAAGGAAAAGGAGGGATCGATCTCTATTCATTCGAAATGTATGAAGCAGCCAGACCAATTCCTGTAAGTTATGTAAAAGGAAAAGTAAGCGATGAGGTGACCGGAAATCCACTTGCTGCTCAATTTGAGATCCTGGATGTTAAATCAGGTGAGACAGTCCTTTACTCTGCATCTGATCCAAGATCAGGAGAATATCTGATCACTTTGCCCGCAGGAAAGCGATATGCTTTGAATATTTCAAAGCCTGGATATTTGTTTTATTCTGAGGCATTTTCTTTAGACAAGGCTACTGATAAAGCAAGAGCCATAGAATTGGATATCGAATTAAAGCCAATAAAATCAGGTAGTTCAGTAGTATTAAAAAATATCTTTTTTGCTACCGATAAATTTGAATTGATGGCCGAATCGGGAGTTGAACTGGCAAAACTTGCCAAATTTATGTTGGATAATCCCAACCTGAAGATTGAAGTTAGTGGTCATACAGATAATACCGGTAATGCAGCATATAACAAGACGCTTTCGGAAAAGAGAGCAAAGTCTGTATATGAGCATTTGATCAAGAATGGAGTTCCAGCTTCCAGACTTATTTTCAAAGGTTATGGCGATACCAAGCCCTTAGCCGGGAATGATACAGAGGAGGGAAAAGCGCTAAACAGACGAACTGAGTTTACCATCATTTCCAATTAATATGTCAGGACTCTGACTAAATAAACAAATCAATTTTCGTAATTTTATTAAATGAAATTAAGTTCAATCTGGACTTTCTGCTTGTTGCTGTGTTTTAGTTCCGGTGCTTTTGCGCAAAATCTGCTTGATGATTTTAAAATCGCTCAGGTAGATAAGGAGATCAGGCTTGACTTTACTATCAAAGCAGGTATTTCATGTGTAGATTTAGAAATAGAACGTTCAGATGATGGTGTTCTATTTGATGTGATCGGATTTATACCGGGTATTTGCGGAGAGCCGACTGAAGCCAGTTCGTACTCATTTTTTGATAAGTCGCCATTGATCAATCAAACTGCATATTACCGGTTGTTTCTCCGAACAAATGGGTATTCAAGCATTGTTAATATTATGTTTCTTGATCCGGGGGAGAGTGGGATATTGATCTATCCGAATCCGTTTCAGTATAATTTGAATATCCTTACTGATTCTAAGAATATCGGTAACTATTCATTGTCAATTTATGATAATTCCGGTCGAATTGTAAGTCAATTATCCGGAAAGGGAAATAAGATAGCGTTCAATAGTGAAATTAATTTATCTCCCGGAACATACAGATTGTTAATTATGTATGATAAAGGAAAGAGTTATTCTGCAGTGATCATCAAAAATTAATTTTTGTGATTATTTGGTTTATATCATAAACTAGTTTATGTTTGCATTATAAAATTAATCAATCATGGAAAAAGAACTAAATGAACAACAGAGTATCGATATCATCAAAGAGATGATCAATTCTGCCCGAAAAGAAATTAAAGAAGACGGATTCCTGTATATGTTATGGGGATGGTTAGTATTAGCAGCTGCGCTAGGCGAGTATTTTTTATTAAGATCAGGTTATGCCCAGCATTATATTACATGGCCTGTGTTAATGATAGGTGGAGCTATTGTTTCCATCATTTATGGTAAGAATCAGAGCAAGAAAAAAAAGGCTAAGACATTGATAGACCGCTTTATGTCTTACCTATGGTCTGGATTTGTGATTAGTCTGCTTATTGTTTTATTCTCTATGTCCAGAATTGGGATAGAAGCGGCCTATCCTATTATTTTAATTCTGTATGGATTGGGTACTTATGTTTCCGGGGGAGCTTTGAAGTTTACTCCTTTGATAATAGGTGGTATTGCATGCTGGATACTGGCATTGGTCGCATTCTTCAATGGATTTGAGATCCAGTTATTGCTTATCTCTGCCGGTATATTAGTGGCTTATATCATTCCGGGTCATTTGTTGCGTTCCAGTTATAATTCTACTCATGTTTAAGGATCTTGATCCCCTTTTGAATCAACAATTGAGACTATCGGTGATGTCCTTGCTCATTGGTCTGGATGAGGCGGAATTTACACTGTTGAAAGAAAAGACAGGCGCCAGTGCAGGCAATTTGAGTGTACAGTTAAGTAAGTTGGAAGAGGCGGGTTATATATCCATAGAAAAAAGTTTTCAGGGGAAATATCCAAAAACGACCTGTAAGCTGGCAGCTAAAGGGCAGAAGGCTTTTGAAGTGTATTTTGAGGCTTTGATGTCTTACAAGAAAAAAGCGAATTCTAAATAATCGCTTTTCTTATTCTGATAAGCTTTTTAAGTAGTGCTTCCAGAGCATCCAGCCTTAGCATGTTTGCACCATCTGAAAGCGCATTTGAAGGGTCCGGGTGGGTTTCAATAAAAAGCCCATCCGCACCAACAGCAATAGCAGCTGAGGCAATAGTGTCAATCATATCAGGTCGGCCTCCGGTTACTCCGCTAGGCTGATTTGGTTGTTGCAAAGAATGTGTAACATCCATTACCACCGGAACCTCAAAAGCTTGCATTTCAGGGATACCTCTATAATCAACAACAAGATCCTGATACCCGAAAGTTGTACCGCGTTCAGTTGCCATCACATTGGTATTCCCCGAATCTCTTACTTTTTGAATGGCATGTTCCATGGCAGCGGGTGAAAGAAACTGACCTTTCTTAATGTTTACATGTTTGCCGGTACCCGCGGCGGCAACAAGCAGTTCTGTTTGCCGGCAAAGAAAAGCAGGGATCTGCAACACATCTACATATTTTGCTGCCATGATCGCATCTTCGGCGCTATGCACATCCGTCAATACAGGAAGCTTAAAATCTTTTGCTATGCGTGCTAATATATCAAGCCCTTTTTCGTCACCCATACCGGTAAAAGAATCGATCCTTGATCTATTGGCTTTTCTATACGATGCTTTAAAAATGAATGGGATCTCCAGTTTATCAGATATCTCAGCAACAACCTGCGCTATTCTTCTGGTCATCTCTTCAGACTCAACGACACAAGGACCGGCGATGAGAAAAAAGTTATCACTTTCACTGAATTTAATATTTGTTATGTTTTTAATGATCTGATCTTTCATTGTGCAAAGATATTCTTTCTTGAGATTGTTAATTTATCAATAACCGTACTTATCTCCCCAAAGTTTTTTTAATCTGTCACGCATCTCTTGTTCACGCGCATTCACTCCCGGTTCAAAAAATCTTCTTCCGATCAATTGATCAGGCATAAATTCTTGTCCTGAAAAATTTGCAGGATTACTATGGTCATATGCATAATTCTTTCCATAATTAAGGTCCTTCATCAACTTTGTAGGAGCATTGCGAATATGCAAAGGAACCGGCAGATCGCCCGTCTGTCGGACCATAGCCAATGCAGCATCGATGCCCAGATAGGCAGCATTACTTTTAGGTGAAGCAGCTAAATAGGTAACACATTGTGCAAGAATAATTCTTGATTCAGGATAGCCAATGGTATGAACAGCCTGAAATGTATTGTTAGCGATGACCAATGCTGTTGGATTGGCATTGCCTATATCTTCAGAGGATAGGATCAATAATCTTCTGGCAATAAACTTCAGGTCTTCACCACTTTCGATCATTCTTGCCAACCAATACAAAGCAGCATTAGGATCTGAACCGCGTATGCTTTTTATGAAAGCTGAAATTATATCATAATGCATTTCTCCACCTTTGTCATATCGACTTAGATTTCGCTGTACAACTTCCAGTACTTTCTCATCTGTAATGCTCAACTCCTGATCCGGAAAAGCATCACTTACAAGTTCAAGTGCATTCAATAATTTACGGGCATCTCCACCTGAAACCCGTATCAAAGCAGCAGTTTCATTCAATGTTATCTTTCTTTTGGAAAGAACTTCATCATGCAACAATGCATTTTGAAGGATATTTATTAGCTCATCTTCAGTAAGATTCTTCAGAATGTAAACCTGTGTTCTTGAAAGCAAAGCCGAGATCACTTCGAATGAGGGATTCTCAGTTGTAGCTCCAATAAGTGTTACTATTCCTTTCTCAACTGCACCCAACAACGAGTCCTGTTGCGACTTGCTGAATCTGTGGATCTCATCAATAAACAGGATGGCACCGGAGTCTGATTTGTCTGCAGTGTCGATCACGGCTCTCACTTCTTTTACTCCGCTGGAAACTGCACTCAATGTATAGAATGGCAAGTTTAAATTCTCAGAGATGAGCGATGCCAGCGTGGTTTTGCCAACACCCGGCGGGCCCCACAATATCATAGATGGGATCTTGCCCGATTGAATTGCATTCCTCAGCACAGCATTTTCCCCAACAAGATGTTTTTGTCCAACATATTGATCCAGGTTATGTGGCCGCATACGTTGAGCAAGTGGAATGTTTTGGGGCTGCACGGACAAGAATTTTAAATAAATTACGTTTCGGTAAAGTTATACAATACTTATTGATGAAGAGATTCTATTTGATCATTACACTGATAACCGTTTCATGCCTGAGTGCTTATTCTCAGGATAGGTCATGTGACAGTTGGAGTGCAGACAGGAAATTAAACTGGAGCGAGTTTAAGGCTAAGCCCAATAAGAATTTAGCCAGCTGGGCAAATACAGCTTGTGCGATAGGGTATAGCTTCGAAGGAAATAATGACAGTGCTTTTTTCAAGGTAGAATGTTGTTTCGAATCGGAGCTTTCCTGGGTGAAGGAAAACCCAACAGATTTGTTGTTACGCCATGAGCAAGCTCATTTTGATCTTGCCGAAGTGTATGCAAGAGAATTACGAAAAAAATTGAGCACTACTCATTTGGTTTTTACAGAAGCCAGCAGGCATGTGCCATTGATCTATAAAGGAATCATGAAGGAATATAATGATGAACAAAAACGTTATGATAAAGAGACGGATCATAGCAGAGAAGAAGTACAACAAAAATCCTGGGAGAAACAGATCAGTTCAAGACTGAGATCTCTGGAAATGTATGCTGATCAGAATGTACGGAGGAAATGGAATAAATGAGTTTAACATATCCAATAATTACTTTAAAATTTGTTATCCTAAAAATGGGATTGATATTGAGCTACACCTAATTGATTTACAGTTTATTATAAGCTCGCTTGTAATTAACAAAAAAAATCGCTATATTATGACAATTAGCGGATTTCTCACCAAACATTCCAATTAAAACATATGAGACAACTTAAGATAACCAAGTCGATTACAAATCGTGACACTGCATCAGTGGAGAAGTATCTGACCGAAATTGCCAGGGAAGAAATGATCACTCCTGATATGGAAGTTAAGTTGGCTAAAAGAATTAGGAATGGTGATGAAGTAGCGTTAAAAAAATTAGTTAATGCAAATCTTCGCTTTGTAGTTTCTGTTTCAAAACAGTATCAGGGTCAGGGTTTAAGTCTGCCTGATCTTATCAATGAAGGTAATTTAGGACTTATAAAAGCCGCACAACGCTTTGATGAAACGCGAGGCTTTAAATTTATATCATACGCTGTTTGGTGGATTCGCCAAAGTATTATGCAGGCTCTAGCTGAACAAAGCAGAACTGTGAGATTGCCGTTGAATAAGATTGGAGATCTGAGTAAGATCAGAAAAGCAAGTTCGAAGTTGGAGCAAAAATTTGAAAGAGATCCAAGTGCTTCTGAAATTTCTGAAGTTCTGGAACTAAGTAAAAAGCATATTACAGATACCTTGCGTGTTTCAGGAAGACCAATTTCTGTTGACGCTCCTTTTGTAGATGGTGAAGCATTTACTATGCTCGATGTAATGGTAAATGATGATTCGCCAAGAGCAGACAGTGGTTTAATGCAAGAAAGTCTGCACAATGAAATAAACAGATCTCTTGCAACACTTAGTCCGAGAGAGAGTGATATAATCAAGCTGTTTTTTGGAATAGGATATCAGCATAACTATACTTTAGAAGAAATTGGTGCAAAGTATAGTGTAACAAGAGAAAGAGTAAGACAAATTAAAGATAAAGCAATCAGAAGACTGAAGCATCGCTCTAGAAGCAAGTTGCTCAGATCTTATCTGGGGTAATCTGCTTTATTCCTATTTTTATAGCCGCATTCTATTTTTGAATGCGGTTTTTTTTTGAAACTATTCATCGTGTTAATGAAATATTAAATGACCAGATCATTGATCATATTACGTGGATTACCCGGTAGCGGAAAAACAAGTCTGGCAAAAATCCTGAGCGAAGGAGGGAAGTATCCCATTTTTTCAATAGATGATTATTTCACCAATGAAAAAACCGGCGAATATATTTTTGATCATTCAAAGAATTATTTAGCGTATGCACAATGCGAAGAAAGAACGATAGCCGCAATGGGAAAAAGTGTAGAAAAGATCTTTCTGCACAACTGCTTTACGCTAGAATGGGAGATGGAATCTTATTTTAAAAAAGCTCGGGAATATGAATACGTTGTTTATGTATTGACGGTTGAAAACAGACACTCCGGTCGGAATCAACATCTAATTTCATATGAGCAAATCCATAAAATGGCTGCAAAATATAAAGTGATACTTATTCCCGAGCTTAACGAATAAAAAGTCAAGCTTTTTTTAGCTTAACAATCTTCACAAAGTTGAATCTGGGGTTGGCCAATAACTCCGGCTTTTTCCATGGTCATTTTTAATTCAGGCGAGTTGATGAATTTTTGAGCTGCTTCATAATCCGAAATTCCCGCTACCACTGTGATATGATTCTTGTCATTCTTGTCTCGCAGAATATTTTCAATTCTTACATTAAACTTTTTGCGAGTTTCATCATCCTTGTCAAACTCTTTTCTCCAAGATGTGTAATCTTTGACCTGATGGTCAACTACTAAATGTTTCATTTGATTATAATTTAAAGATTAATACTACATCTGAAATTACTACCGAAAGAATGCGAAAAAAAGTTTTCTATGTCATTTTTTGATCTTGAAGACATAAAGCAGCGTTTTATTTTTTATTTGTGTTTAGCGTCAATCGGTTGTACATTCATGGGTAATACTGTTAATTATAATTTTTAATGATCAGGTGAATATCCCAGTTTGACTTATCAGAAAGATTCATAGTGAAGTAATAATGCAAGTATCTTTTTTGATTTGATAAAATCTGTGATAATTATTTTTTATTGTAAAAATTAAACTATGAAAAACCAAGATGAAAAGTTTGAGGATCTGAAAAAGAAAATTTCAGGCGAGGTAATTCAAAAAAATGAAGCGGGCTATGACGAAGCCAGAGCGATCTGGAACGGGATGTTTGACAAAAAGCCCGCGTTGATAGTACGTTGCAGCACAGAAGAAGATGTAGTAGCAGCTGTGAACTATGGAAGAGAAGAAGAGTTAATAGTTGCAGTAAAGGGGGGTGGACATAATTCCGCCGGAACTGCATCCTGTGATGACGGGATCATGATCGATCTTTCTCCGTTAAACAAAGTTGAAGTTGATCCCGAACGAAAAATCATCAAAGCCCAGGGAGGTTGCCTATTAAGTGCTATTGATGCTAAGGCGCATGTGCATGGTCTTACTGTATCATCCGGTATAATTTCCCATACAGGAGTAGGTGGACTTACTCTGGGGGGCGGATTTGGCTGGATCAGCAGAAAATTTGGTTTTTCTATTGACAACCTGTTATCAGCAAGGGTTGCTACAGCAGATGGAAGAATTGTTAAAGCCAGCGAAACCGAAAACCCGGATCTTTTCTGGGGATTGCGGGGAGGCGGTGGAAATTTTGGAATTGTTACCGAGTTTGAGTTTAGGGCTTCTCCTGTTGGAAAAGAAGTCTTCTCCGGACCTATCGTGAAAAATATTGATAACCTGGAAGAGTGTATGATTTTTTACCGGGATTATGTGCGCAAGATGCCTGATGAAATGACAGTGTGGATGGTCATCAGAAACGCACCCCCATTGCCTTTTTTGGATGAAAAATATCATGG
>JBBKWX010000025.1:0-31561 GCA_037969175.1 Bacteroidia bacterium
TGAAATTACTTGATGCTGTCTGAGCAGTTTCTCCGCATTTATGTAACAGCTGTGGGAAGAGGCGTAGCCTTAACTTGTTAGGTTGAAATCACTTCTGCAAAGATCTGCCATGAACCCCGTTTCTCCAACCGCATATATGCTGTTTCATTTAGGTAACCGGTTATGGATACTAGCGGTGGAGCGATGGAGCGCTAGAGCGCTGATAGATAAGCAGGGAGAACTTAGAGCAAGCTCAAATAAAAAAAGCAGGGAACCCAAACGGCTCCCTGCTTTAAAAGATAGATCTTATCCTTGCTTACTGAACAACAACTTTTGTTGTTACAGTCTGATCGGCAAGTTTAAGTGTAACCAGGTAAATACCTTTGTTATACGTAGAAAGATCAAGATTCAAGATGTTCATTCCTGCGTTAGCATTGCCCGTGTTTTCAACGATCACACGACCAACGATATCTGAGATCTGCAGCATATAAACACCGCTGATCTCTGCATTGAACTGCATCGTAGCGTAAGCATCGGTTGGGTTAGGATAAACATGGATGTTTTTCACTGAACTTGAACCTTCGGTCATCAACTTTGGAGTTGCACCTGTTGTGAACGTTGCGTAGGCGCTGAAAACACTCTTTGATGATGGTGAAGTACAGATACTTTGAACCTGAGCTATGTAATTTGTGGCATTGGTAAGACCTGTAAGGTTAGCCATAGTTACACTTGGAGTACCACTGAATGTTTTGTAAACCCAGTTGTACAACCCATTATCAACTGCATAACGAACTCTGAATTGATCAGCAGTTGTTGCTGCATTCCATTCGATAGTTGCGCTTGTAGGATTGATATTGATAGCACGAACATCGTATGGTGTGCTACATGGAAGACTTCCAGGAGCAGCAGCAAGAGTTGTGAAGTACATCGCAGAGCCGTAACGTGATGATCCGGTTGGAGCACCGCATTCAGCCAATACCATTGCCTGGTAATCCGTTCCCGGAGTTAAACCGGTCATCATACCATAACTCATGTTTGCACCTGCTATTCCATACCACTTAGATAAACCAGTATTCACTTCAGTAACTTTTATCTGGAAGTTATTTGCTGTCATAGGAACCCAGTTCAATTGAGCTGAAGTAGCTGCTATATTGGTGACAGGTTGATTTACCGGTCTGCCACAAGCCTGAGGCTGATTCAAGGTATTGAATGTAGCAACAGCTGAGTATTGTGAGTATGCACCCATGCTACAAACTGTTTTCACTTGCCAAGAATAATTCGTTGCAGGAGTAAGGTTAGCAACATCCACAAAGTTGGCAGGATTTGGTCCGCTAACACTTGTATAGAAATATCCTGCTGGTAATGAAGAACCGGTTACCCAATACTTGATCAGGAATGCATCACCTGTAACATTGTTGTTCCAGGTAAGGCGAGCTTCAGAACCAGTGATGTTAACCGTGTTGAGAACAACCGGAGTAACACAAGGTACCTGACAGTTATTTACAATCACATTAACAGAAGCCATATCTGTACATCCATTAACGGTAACCGTAACTTCATATAATCCGGCCTCAGTAGCCGTAGCACCAGCTATCATTGGGTTCTGATCATTACTTGTAAATCCGTTTGGACCTGTCCATGAATAGGTTCCTCCACCCGTAGATGTAAGATTGATATCCTGACCGATACAAACCGGGCTATTACTACCGGCAGAAGCGGTAGGATTAGGATTCGATGCGATCGTAACGCTTGAAGCTGAAGGAGGACATGTTCCGTTTGTGATGGTCCATGTAAACTCATTTGACCCGGTTGAAAGACCACTAACGCTTGCATTAGCTGTATTTGCATTCGGGCTGAATGAACCTGTTCCTGCAGTTACAGTCCATGTACCAACACCCACTAAAGGTGAGTTACCTGCCAATGTAGTAGAAGTAGAACCACAAAGAGCCTGAGTAGAACCAGCATTTGAAGTTGTTGGAGCCTCGTCAGAAGTAATTGTAACATTTGAAGCAGACGGAGGACATGCACCGTTAGTGATGGTCCATGTGAATGTATTAGCACCAACTGACAGGCCACTAACGGTTGCGTTAGCCGTATTTGCATCCGGGCTGAATGTACCTGTTCCTGCTGTCACTGTCCATGTACCTGTACCAACTGAAGGCACATTACCTGCAAGGGTTGTTGAAGTAGCGCATACTGATTGAGCAGGTCCTGCATTTGAAGTAGTAGGAGCTGCGTCACGCGTGATGGTCACTGTGCTACTTGAAGGTGTACAAGTACCATTGGAAATAGTCCACTGGAAAGTATTAGCACCAAGCGATAGACCGGTAACACCTGAAGTAGGACTTCCCGGAGTAGTAACTGAACCACTACCTGCAGTCACCAACCATGCACCTGTACCTACAGTAGCTGTATTACCTGCAAGGGTTGCAGTAGTAGCACAAACCGATTGTGGAGAACCTGCATTTGAAGTAGTTGGAGCCTGATCAATTACCACATTGGTATTTGAAACAGCAGTACAACCTGCAGCATCTGTAACAGTTACATTATAAGTTCCAGATAAAGCATTAGATGCTATAGTTGGATTCTGCAAAGCCGATGAGAAGCTAGGTCCAGACCATGAATATGTCAATGGTGTGTTTGTAGCAGTACTTGAAGAAGTCAAATTAAGCGCAGAGCTCACACAAACAGGTGAGTTACTTCCGGAAGAAGCTGTGAAAGTTGGAACTGCATTGAACTCATAAGCACCTATATCAGGTGTACCTGCATTTCTCGCAGCAGAAGTAATATCCGTTGAAACTGCAATGATGAATGGACCTGCAGTGATAGGAGTTCCTGTATTGTTTAATGCACAGTTAGTTGAACTTACAGGAAGTAAATTACCATTTAAGGCATCTGTAAATATAGTCTTACCCGAAACTGAGTTAGCATCACCAGCGCTTGAAACAAGCCATAGTGCAAGGGTACGATCTGTAGTTCCCCACTGACCGATGGTTGCTGTATTGCTGCTATATAAGTTGTTGTAGTTTGAAGCAGTTGCTGACCATCCTGTTGCACTAGGCGTAGTTGCGTAGTTCGCTATAGCGTAGTTCTTGGTTGAAGCTCCACTTCTGGTGTTGTTGAAATTATTATTTCTTAACACAACAGGAGAAGTAGCGCCTACTAATCCAAAGTCACCTCTCATAAAGCCATAGCTTGGCAATGATCCTGCACCAACAGTTCCACCAATATTCACCGAATTATAAAATGCATTTAAAGTAGAGTAAGCTGTAGCGCTTGAAGGGCCATACCACATTCCAATGAAAGTAGTATTGTTTGCGACACCCTCTCCTAAAGAGATCTCATTATTTGCAACGATCATATTCGAACCAGTTGTTGGCTGTCTAAAAAATATACCGGTTGCCAATGGAGGAGTTGTTGAAGTAACTCCTGTTGAAGCATTTGTTAAACCATAGATATGGTTTCTGCGGATCTCCAATGGGGTTGCTGTATTGATAACCCCTGTCAACGCGATACCTGCAACATTATTACCAATTGCTCCTGTATTTGTCAATGATAGATTGTAAATTCTGTTATCATTGATCAAAGCAGTTCCAGAGCTGTTTCCGCTAGTTTTATGTATTCCTGACACGTTGAAAGCTGCGTTTGCTATTCCAACAAATGAACCTGCTCCACTTAAGTTATGGATGATATTGTTTGAGATATCATGACTTGAAGTTCCTGATTGACTCACACCTCTAACAATGGCTGTAGTCGATGTGCTGTTATTATTGCCATTAGCAACTGTATTTCCGGTAATGTTGACAATAGCCGGACTTGCAGATGAGTTGGAAATGCCTATGAATGTTCCCGCAGTTGTATTTGGAGACGGATCAACCAATATGCTATTTGCAGTAACAGTACTACCGATAGTATTGCCTGAAACTGTTACCGGAGTTGCAGAAGTGATACCTGAAGTAAGGATACCCATGATACTCATAGTACTGGTTGCAGTACCTGAAAGGGTCACACTACCCAACATATTTCCAGTTACAGAGTAGCCTCCCAATACAGTACGCATACTGATAAGTTCAATACCTGTAGTAAATGCAGGTGTACCTGTACTTGCATGTACAATTGATCCTGTACCTGTATTAGAACCTATCGTATTACCACTAACATTTACAAGGCCTGATTCAACCAGTATACCGGAAAAATGTAGAGATGATGTTGAAGGAATATGTGAAAGGTTAAAATTGCGGATCGTGTTATTGCTTACTGTACTTGCAACTGTAGTTAAGGCCCCAGTAGCAAAACGTATTCCGTAATGCGTAACGTTACCACTTGCTGTCCCGGCTACACTCCATGCGGAGCCTCCGGCATTTGCTGATTGGCCACCCATAAAGTTACCCGTTACGGTATGACCTTCACCTGATGCAATATTGATATTCGTCGTGAATAAGGCACCTGCAATGGAGATACTACTCTCTAAGTAGAAGTGATTATTATTAATAGTACATGTATTTGAACCCGCACCCATATTAACACCCAGATTATAGATATTGAAGATATTATTTCCAATGATCTGAATTCCCGAGTTGAAATGATTGGTTGATGTAGTAGTACCTGAACTAAATATACCATAAGAAGGAGTAGATGTAACAGGAGCAACATCGCTTCTGTCTCTGATATCATTATTCAAGATAGAATTATCATCATTTCCTGTTGTTCCTGTAGTAGTTCCGAACAAGATCAAACCACCTGTGGTTGTAGCAGTAGTTGTGTTAGAACCTTCAATAAAGCTGTTACGGATAGTATTGTTGGTTGCATCGTTAAGGAATGTAAATACCGGTTGCGCAGTAGATTCATTTCTGAAACGAAGGAATTTACCGCTTCCAGCGATTCTACCATCGATTGAAACTCTGTCAGCACCATTGAAACGAATCAATCCTGCAACTGCATAGTTTCCTACGATTTCTCTTACAACAGCAGCACTAGACTGTATTGTGAGTGTGTATGGAGATGCAAATTCGTTCAATGCATTTGCTCCATCCTCAGTTGTATTTGAAATGATATTTGCAGTTACATCACCTGTAATGACTGAACCATTCATGGAAGCAAACAAACCACCCGCACCTGTGATGCTAGGATATGTTCCACCTGAACCAACGGTAACAATACCGTTAATAGATGGCAAAATTGCATAGCTGTTTATTGATCCTGAAATAGAAGTAACTCCACCACCTTGTAAATTAACAGTAGCTGGAGTAGCAGGGTTAAATATACCAGAGTTTATTCCAACATTGACCGGGCTTGCAAGATCCTGAGCAACAACAAAATATTGGATGACCTCACCTACAGAAGGGGCTCCACCAAACATGATAGAATAATCCAGAACGAAGTTAAATGGTGAAGTGAAATTTGTTGCTTCTGAGAATTTCCATCCTGCGTCACCACTGGTGTTGCCTACAAAAGCATTTGGAGTTGTAGAACGTTTATAATATACTCTTGGCTTAGTTCCCGCAGTTGAATTAACACCACTGGCATCAGTGATAGTTACACCATTAAAGTTATAATTTGCAGTGGAAGCAGTATTCGCCAATGTCGTATAAGAAATTGCCGGTGCAATAACATCTGCTCCAACTTCGTAAGCACCCATTGATGGACTGCCACCTGATCTAACAATTCCTAAGATATCAAATCCTACTCCAACACCTGTACCTGTTCCAAGAATCGGTGAACCTAATCCTGGTTGTAAGTTCGTAGGAGAATTGAATAAAGGATCAACTTCAATTGAATTAGCTCCACCGGATATTGTTGCATTCAATGCAGCCAGGTTAGCTTGATTTGTTGGAGCGGATAAACTACCAACACCCGCAAACAATGCCTGTGCTCCCGTTGTGTAAAGACAATTATGATCAAAGATCATGTTTGAGAATGAGCTGCTGTAAGCTGTTCCAAAAGCATAGCTTCTGCCTGCACCTGAAGTAGTTGATGAATTAACCAAAACGTTATTTCTCACATCTACAATCGGATCTGAACCACCGATAGCCAAAGCATAAGAATGTGTTGTACGGGTTCCTGCACCACTCATGTTCACACTATTGTGATAAACCTGAGTAGAAGAACCTGCTCCACCTCCAACAAAAATTCCACAAGTGAAATCACTTGGAGTAGCGTTACCGGTAAGACCGTAAATAGCATTATTACGGATAATATTGGTACCCGTTGTGCTTGGCGCCAATACAATTCCAAAAACTGAACTACCAGCTGCATTTGTTACATTAATCATGTTTCTGTTGACCAATGCATTTGTAACTGCATCCGCCACGCCGGGTGAATACGTATTAAAAGTAGTTGCACCCAATGAAATACCATATCTCGTTCCAGAACCGGTAATGTTAAGGATAGTATTCTCAGAGATAGTGATACCGTCTTCGTTTCTAACCAGAATTCCACCAACACCAATAGCATTCGCACCCGAACCATTCATGATATTTTGAAGAATGGAAGTCCCGGTGTTTTTAGCGGCTGTTGATAAACCACCGCTATAAACTCCATACTGAGAAAGTGTGAAATTATTATTTTGGATGGTATTTGAATTATTGGAAGTTCCGTTACTTGTTGTTGAGATCGTACTCGATCCAAATCCAACACCAAATAGTGTTGTTGCATTCGTATTTCCAACAATGTTACAATTCTTGATTGTATTATTTGCAGCAGGGATAGCTCCAACAGTAGTGGTTTGTCCCCATATAACTGCAGATGATGTACCCGCATTCGTGTTGTTGATGGTCAAATTTCTGGATGAAGTTCCATTGTTAGATCCATCAATTGTTAAATATGAAGTACCGTTCAAAACTATCAGACCGGAAGCACTGCTACCAACGATAGATGGGCTCAATCCAACTCCCGGTAAAATGGTAATTGTGTTAGCACCTGAAGCACCTGCAATTGAATTCAACGTTAACGGGAACACTTCAGCATTTGCTGTATTGTAAGGAGTTCCGCTGTTATTTGTCAATGTGAATACAACTGCACAGCTAATTCCTCTTGAATTAATATCTGCAAATGCGTCCTTTATTGTTGTATAGTTTGGAAATACCTGACCTGCGCCAACATTATAGTTTCCACACATTGCTCCCAATATCATACGTGATCCGGCAGGAGCTGTAATGCTTGGAGTTTCTGTGTTTCCATTAACTACCATATCTACACACTCCCCATCAATAACATTTCCGTTCGTTGCCCCATTTACAACATCATAAGCAAGCCAGAAATAGTTGGTGCCTTCTGAAAGAACCTGTGTTCCGCCAATTGCAAAGTTTGAAAAAGAAACCGGAGCTTGTCCGAATAAGATAGATGTGTTATATGTTGATGATAATCCTGTGAAATAGATCTTAGCATTTGCACCGATGTCACTTAAACTAGTTGTTCCATTAGCATTTACTGTAAAACTTGTTGCACTGATAGGGCTGCTGCTTCCTGAAGTAACAACCTGAATTCTGATCACAGCCTGATTGGTCGTATTATGACTAACATTTCCGCTAACCTGAACAGTTGTTGAAGAAGAATAAACCATTGGGACCGCAGGTACACCATCAAATTCATCAGCTCCGATATCAGGATTTCCTGAAATAGGTCCGCCATTAACAGAACCAGCAGGACCCGGACGAGCATCACCTTCGAAATCTAAGGAGATACCGGCTATCGGAACTCCTCCTGATTCTAATGATGTAGGTGTAAGACCAGAATTGATCTTAAGCGTAGTTGTGTTTAATAGAGGGTCGCTGCTTGTACTGTTAGCATCTTGCCCTGTTGCAGTTTTCCATGCTGTAAGTGATCCGCGATCAAGTGCATCATAAAAACCAAGAACCCCACCTGTGCCATCTGCTCTCAAGCAGTTATTGTTAGTTGTCAATCCTGTTGGATTGGTTCCCGTTCCTCCTAATCGTATACCATAATGGGCCCCCGAACCGGCTCCATTGCTACGAGCATTGTAAAAAATATTATTTCTGATATTACGCGTATTCGTAGTTCCATCACTTCGGAAAGCAAAAGTTCCAGCACTTGCTCCTGTAACTCCTGAGCCCCCAACATACACCGTATTGAAATAATAATTATTTGAACTGGTTGTTAAGGCATCATAAACACCAATGACCTCAATACCTTCTGAGGTTGTTGTACCAACGCGGACTCTGTTGTTGTAGTAGCTCATTCTACCACCTCCAACATGCATACCTCTTATTGTAGCGGTAGCGGACGTTGATGCATTGGTCAATGTGTGGATGTAGTTATTAAAAACTTCATTCACATTCGCATTTACCGTGGTGCTTGCTGTATTATACAATCCATAAACATGAACTGCGGTGGCTGTATTTGTTGTATTACTTAAATTAAATATCGTGTTATTACTGATAGTTGAATTCCCAACAGTTGTACTGGCATATGTGTTTAAAATACCTACAACAGCAACGGTAGTTCCTGAACCTGTATTCGTTGAGTTACAACTCATGTTACGGATAACATTGTTATTCATCACAGGAAGAGCAATATTATGTATACCAATAATTCTGCTTGAAGTAGCAGGGGCATTTACCAGTATAGGCCATGCTGTTGAAGCATTTCCTCCAATATTGTTGTTGCTAATTGTTGCCACTACAGCACTTGAAGTGTTTGTATATATTCCTCTAAACGCAATTGAAGCAGCGCCTGTATTGGTCATGGTGATATTACCAATATTGTTATTGGAAATATCTGTTGCACTTGAACCAAAATTGTAAATAGGAATAACATCGCTTGTGGAAGCGGATGAGGTTGTAAAAGAGATGCTATTTGCAACTGTTGTGCTTCCAATTGTATTTCCGGTTGCATTTGCTTCGCCTAATAGATAAATTGGCAAAAGAGGTGCTGTTGTGGATGTACCACTCATAGAACCACTGATAGAAATACCTGCAATAGTATTATTGCTTACGGTGGTAAATCCTGTTGCCAACGTAGCACCAGTACTTATGTAAACCGCGTAAAAACGACTTGAAGCAATCCCAACAAATGTATAAGTTCCCGTGCTACCTGAATTCGCGAATCCAAAAACGTTTCCGGTAATTGTGGTGGCTTGAACAGTCGCGCTTGCCATTTGTATGCAGGCATGAACTACTCCAGTTGTGTGGGTACGAGAAGCGGTCTGATAAAAACGATTGCTTGTAAAAGTATTTGTAATAGCTCCACCGCCTAAATATACACCTGCGGTCTGGATACTAGCACTAAAAAAGTCGAAAATATTGTTGTTTGTAAAATTATTACCACTATTATATTGTGCAGTGGTGGTCGTAGAACCATTCATATAAATGGCCTTTGAAGGAAGGTTTGCACCTGCCGGGCCTATATCACACAATGAAATGGTATTATTATCATTTCCCAAGGCACCGGCACCTGAGGTACTGAAGAAGATTGTTCCACCGTTTGTTCCTACAGGAGTGGTTGAAGAACCCAAAATAGAACAACGCGTTATCGTATTACTTTGTGCATCCGATTGAAGCTTTATTGTAGAAGTTCCTGAGGTAGCAGCAATACTTGTGTTAGAAATGGTAAGCGAATTACCTCCGCTATTTATTCCATCAATTGTTACAAGATCAGCTCCATTCAACACGATCAATTCAGAAGCTAAACTTCCTGTAATTGTACGCGCCCCTACCGGAGTAATTGTCAAAGATGCCCAACTGGAAGTTGCCGGCTGATTCAAGGATGCAATGGCTGTTTCAGTAGTGTTTGCTGTAATGCTGATGGTAATGTTGTTGCCAGCTTGTGCAGAATTAGCATTGATTGCATCAAAAGCAAGTTTCAAAGTTGCATAAGTGCTATTCGCACCGGTACTCCCGGCAACCGTTACCTGCGCATTTGCATTAAAGCTGCTAATTGCTACTAGCAAAAACGCAGCACACCAACTCAAAAAGGCTGATGATCTTGATTTGTAATTTTTCTGGTGCATTTGGTATTTATTAGGTTAGTATTTTCTGATTTCCAAAATCGGGTCTAAAATCAGTATGATCCTGACCTTCTTTTGGGGTCGTAAATATTTTCAAAAAAATCAACAAAAACAATACAACTATTTAATATTTAGATAATTCACATTAAAGGGTTAGAATAAAATCATTCCCTTGAAGAGCTTTCTGAAATTTATCGCATGGTAATCAGACTCTAAGAAAAAACCAACAAATACTTGATGTTCAGAAATAGTTTTATACGAATTTAATAACTCACCATTTAGTAGCATACATAGTAGTAGTAAAAGCTAAGCCCAGATTGATGCCAAGATAAAATTAGACTTAGGTAAGGTTAAATTCGCGAAATAATCACGCTCAATGATTCATTACTAATTCAATCACAGTAAAATCTGATCTAAATCATAATTATGAATTCATGCTAAAAATAAGCCAGTGCTTCATTCGAAGCAGATATGAATTATTTTATAACTTCGCAGCCTATATAAACAGAGAATTGAATGGAACGCTATACGCGCATTAACAACATCTTCGGCTGGCTGGCCTTTTTGATCTCAGCAACAGTTTACCTGCTTACGATTGAACCTACAGCAAGCTTCTGGGATTGTGGAGAATTCATCGCTACAGCCTATAAAATGGAAGTAGGGCATCCTCCTGGAGCACCATTCTTCCTTTTGTTGGGTCGAATTTTTACCCTATTTGCAGGCGACAATCTGGAAATGGTACCCATCATGGTCAATGTACTTTCAGCACTTTTGAGCGCAGGTACCATCCTGTTCCTGTTCTGGACCATCACCCATCTCGCAAAGAAAATGGTTGTAGGAAAAGAAGAGATCACAATTGCTCAGATCATTTCTATCATGGGAGCAGGTTTAGTTGGAGCACTGGCTTATACATTCAGCGATTCTTTCTGGTTCTCAGCTGTTGAGGGCGAAGTATATGCTACATCCGCATTCTTCACAGCGTTTGTCTTTTGGGCTATCTTTAAATGGGAAGGCAGATCCGAAGAACGACACGCCAGCAGATGGCTGATCCTTATTGCGTATTTCATGGGCTTGTCGATCGGAGTCCATTTACTTAACTTACTTGCAATTCCTGCATTATCTTTTGTATTCTATTTCAAGAAATACAAACCAACTACAAAAGGAATCATTTATACTACACTTATTTCATTCCTAATCCTTGTTGTGATACAATATGGGATCATTCCGGGAACGGTTTCTCTTGCATCAAAATTTGAATTGCTATTTGTAAATTCTCTCGGATTACCTTTTAATTCAGGTGTTCTTTTTTATGCAATTTTAACTGTAGCTGCAATTGTTTTTGGACTGTACTATACACACAAAAAAACAATGCCTTTGTTGAACACAGCTATTCTTTGTGTTGCATTTATTCTGATCGGTTATACTTCCTATGCACAGATCGTAATTCGTTCTTCTGCAAATACACCTATGGATGAAAATAATCCGGAGAATGTATTCTCACTCCTGGCATATTTAAATCGTGAGCAATACGGAGATCGTCCTTTGATCTATGGTCAATATTATAATGCCCGTGCAATAGATCAGGAAGAAGGTTCAAGAACCTATATAAAAGGTGAAACAAAATATATTGCGGGTGACAAAAAGGTTACCCCCATATATGAGCCTGCCCGTACTACCTTATTGCCAAGAATGTACAGTAGTCAGGCCAACCACATCTCTGCCTACAAAGAATGGAGTGGCGTTAAGGGTGATCAAACACCAACGATGGCTAACAATTTAAAATTCCTTTTTTCATATCAACTGGGTCATATGTACTGGAGATATTTCATGTGGAATTTTGTGGGTCGGCAAAATGATCTGCAAGGTCATGGAGGAATAACAAAAGGAAATTGGATCAGTGGCATTAAGTTCATTGACGAAATGCGTCTTGGGCCTCAGGATAAATTACCTGACAGCATGACTTGGAATAAAGGCATGAACACATTTTATTTCCTGCCTTTTATACTTGGCTTGATAGGAATGTTCTATCAATTCAAGAAAAACAACAAAGATGCATTTATTGTTTTGCTGATGTTCTTTATGACCGGAATTGCAATTGTGCTTTATTTGAACGGTCCTCCTTTCCAGCCCCGTGAAAGGGATTACGCATACGCAGGATCTTTCTATGCATTTGCTATTTGGATCGGAATTGGCGTTTTGGCTGCCATCGAATTCTTACGAAAATATACATCCCCCACTGTTGCTGCAAGTGTCGCAACTGTGGTTTGTTTACTTGCCGTACCAACGGTTATGGCAAAAGAAGGATGGAATGATCATGATCGTTCTCACAGAAAAACATCACGGGATTTTGCATACAATTATCTTAATTCATGTGCTCCAAATGCGATCATATTTACAAATGGGGATAACGATACGTTCCCATTATGGTATGCCCAGGAAGTGGAGGGGATACGAACGGATATCCGTGTTGTAAATCTGAGTCTTTTGAATACCGATTGGTATGTGGATCAGATGAAACGCAGGGCTTATGAAAGTGCTCCGCTACCGATCAGCATGACCTCCGATCAATATGTTCAGGGAACAAGGGATTATGTTCCTTACTATGATCGCCAATTAAAAGATCCGGTAAATCTAAAAGACCTGATGGGCTTTATCACTTCAGATAAAGATGAAGCAAAAGTTTCTACACAGGGTGGCGGAAAGATGAATTATTTCCCAAGCAAGATCTTGAGACTTCCGGTTGATTCTGCAAAAGTTGTATCCAATGGAACCGTCCAGCCGCAAGATGCAGATCAAATTGTTTCTGAAATAATTTTCAGTGTAGACAGACAATATCTGATGAAAGCCGATATCGTAATTTTGGATCTTCTTGCAAACTTTAACTGGGAAAGACCTATCTATTTCGCAGTAACTGTGAGCACAGAAAGCTTCCTGAATCTGCAAGATTATTTCCAGCTCGAAGGCCTTGCCTACCGATTGGTTCCTGTTAAATCAACAAGCCGTCAAGACGGACAGCCGGGAAGAGTGCAGAATGATATCATGTATGATAACATGATGAACAAATTCATGTGGGGTAATATGAAAGATGAACGCGTTTATCTGGATCAAAACAACCTCAACATGACTTCCAATCTGCGCAATAATTTCTCTCGTCTTGCAGAAAATTTATTAACTTCAGGAAGAAGAGATTCTGCGGAAAAAGTTTTGGATAAATGCATGGAAGAAATGCCTGACAAAACGGTTCCATTGAATATTTTTGCTATCCGTCTTGCCGAATTGTATTACTATGTGGATATGACAACTCCTGATGGTTTACTGGTCTCAAATCCCGAACTGGCAAACATGCCAAAGACCAAGGCCACAGAGAAAGGAAATATAATCGTAAAACGTCTTGCTGAAATTTATGAGAATGATCTTAATTATTATTTCTCATTAAAAGGTTCTCCATATATCAAGTTTGTTGATCGGGATATGAATCAAGCCATGGCTGTAATTCAGGAATTGATCCGGATTTCTAAAATGGCAAACCAGCAAAAGCTTACAAAAGAACTTGAAGACAAATTCAATGCATTACAAGCCCGTTATGTCACGACGGGACGATCATGATCTGAAATGTATTTAGCGCGCTCTCCGCTCCTGTTAAGAAGGATCTACGCCAGCCTCACATGGAGGATCGCGGGAACGGAGAGGCGCATTTTTCTTACATTCGATGATGGCCCCATACCTGAAATTACTCCCTGGGTATTGGGACAATTAAAGACTTATAATGCCAAGGCAACTTTTTTTTGTATTGGTGATAATGTCAAAAAACATCATTCAATTTTTGATGAAATAAAAGATGCCGGTCATGGCATTGGCAACCACACCTTTCATCATATTAATGGTTGGAAAAGTTCGCTGAATGAATATGTGGAGGATACAAAAAACTGTAACGAACTGGTAGATTCAAATTTATTCAGACCACCTTATGGAAGAATAAAAAGATCACAGATCAAAAGTCTTTTACCGGATTATAAGATCATCATGTGGGATGTACTTAGCCGGGATTTTGATAAGACCTTAAGTATTGATAAAGGATTTCAATATATTAAAAAACATGTTCGTCCCGGCTCGATCATCGTTTTTCATGACAGCGTAAAAGCCTGGCCCAGACTGAAAGAATTGCTTCCATTAACGTTGGACTATTTTAGTAAAGCAGGGTATAGCTTTGAGAAAATTTCCTGATCAATTTTTTCCTGCTACGATCAAAACAATCTCACCTTTTACACTTTCCTTGATCGAATAATGATCAGATAGTTCTTTCAAAGTTCCTCGTCTCACTTCTTCATGCATCTTGGTCAATTCCCTACCCACAGCAGCAGTACGCTCCGGACCCATTACCTCTGCCAATTGTAAAAGTGTTTTCACGATACGATGAGGAGATTCATATAAAACGATAGTTCGCTCTTCTAAAGCAAGTTCTGAAAGTCGGGTCTGTCTTCCTTTTTTATGAGGAAGAAATCCTTCGAAAATAAATTTATCACTCGGAAAACCGGACATAACCAAAGCGGGCACAAATGCTGTGGCTCCCGGTAAACAATCCACTTTGATCCCTTCTTTGATACATTCTCTAACCAATAAAAATCCGGGATCAGAAATGCCAGGTGTACCTGCATCAGAAACCAAAGCCATAGCTTCTCCGGCTTTCATTCTGCTCACCAACTGGGATAAAACTTTATGTTCATTATGCTGATGAAAAGGGAACATCGAATTCTGTATGTCATAATGCTTCAACAGATTTCCACTCGTACGTGTATCTTCAGCAAGTACAACATCTACCTCCTTAAGCACACGCAATGCTCTTAAGGTGATGTCTTCAAGATTCCCAATTGGAGTTGGAACCAGGGTGAGCCCCTCCATAGGATCAGCCAATGAAACGACGTTCAATTAATTCCATCAGCATTTTATCTGCTTTGGGAGAATTGGTCCAGTTAAATTTTGTTCTCAGTTCCCCGTCCACATATCCTTTTGCATCATTAATATTAGTACAGCTATTCAGCTTCTCAATCCCTTCATTATAAAGAGCAAGATTACCTTCGAAAAGTTCGTTAATAAATAAGAATTTCTCATTTATTCCGATAGCTGCTTTAAGATCCGCAATTCTCTTTTTCTGTAATTTTTCTACAAATGAATTTTCTTCAACTTTATCCTGCGTAAACTTGTCATAAAAAGAAGGTGTTTCGTTGGAAAGTCTACTCTCATGATTCACATGCTTAGATATTGCCGGTGGTGGAATATCATCAAACAAACTGGCCGCCGGAACAGCAGTTGGAGCAGGCGTTTCAGGCGCAGCACCCATGCTGATAAACTCTTTCACCATCTCCCTTGTCATCTCCACTTTGATATACTCTTCTTTCACTTCACTTTCTGATTCTTCATCCTGAACATCAGCCGGTGTTTCACTAACAAACACTTCAGGTTTGGCTTCGATTTGTTGTTCAACTACAGGAACAGTAATTTCTGTTTCAACCTTCTCTTCTACTTTGCTTTCAGGTAAAATTTCAGATTTCGGTTCTTCCACGGCCGGTGTTTTAACTTCAACAGTCGGTGAAGTAACCAAAGTATTTTCAAGCGGAGCAGGAATACTTTTCTCTTCCACAAAACTATTTGCAGGAGCAATATTTTCTACACCTGCTTTTCTATTCTGATAATCCAGCATAGAAACATATTCATAGGTCTGTCTCAAATTTGACATGACAAGATCTATTTCTATTTGTGGTATTCTACCCTGAGATGCCTGGATCTGATGATATTGCTCCAAGGTTGTTTCCAGTAAAATATCGATCTGCTGAAGTAATGTTTCCTTGTTCATTTATCTGATGGTTTTATTAGCTAACCCGAGGGATGATAGATTATTGTGTTAACTTTGCCTTAACTGAAATTACAATGATACTTATGTATCTTTATTGAATTGCAGACTCCCCAAAATTAACAATAATATCTAAAGCTTTAGGCAATAAATATGTTTTTGGAATACCCGAAAAATGAAAGAGAAAGAAAAGGCTGGATCGAAGTAATTTGTGGATCCATGTTTTCGGGAAAGACTGAAGAACTTATTCGACGTCTTAAACGTGCCCGGATTGCCAAGCAAAATGTTGAGATCTTCAAACCCTCCCTGGATATCAGGTATCATGAGACAGCTGTAGTTTCTCATGATTCCAATTCCATTCAATCGACTCCTGTTCCGGGATCAGGACATATTTTATTGATGGCCAGCAATGTTGAAGTTGTTGGAATTGATGAAGCCCAGTTTTTTGATGATGAGCTTCCCGCTGTTTGCAGAAAGCTGGCAGATCAGGGAATACGCGTGATCATTGCAGGCCTTGACATGGATTTCCGAGGTGTTCCATTCGGCCCCATGCCCGCATTATTGGCGCAGGCTGAATTCATTACAAAAGTTCATGCAATATGCATGGATTGTGGAGAGCTTGCTCATAACACTTTCCGCACCCATGCTGATGAAAACCTGGTAATGCTTGGAGAAAAAGAAAGTTACATGGCCTTATGCAGAACTTGTTATAACCAGCGTTCATTAGGAAATAAAAAATGAATACCCTGGACTATAGTACTGACATGATCTCACGAATATGTGAAGGTAATCTCACGATAAGAGATACTGAGCATACCTATGTTCGTTTTTTAAGTACAGATAGTCGTAAAGTTGTGAATCATGAAACAACTTTATTTTTTGCAATAACAGGAACACGCAATGATGGTCATCGTTTTATTCAAGAACTGTATCGTAAAGGAATACGAAATTTTGTTGTCTCGAATTTAAGTGATGAATTAAAAGAACTGCATGCGAATTTTATTGTAGTAAAAAATACCCTTGAAGCACTTCAGGCTCTAAGCGCCTATCACCGTCGTCAATTTGCCCTTCCCGTAATCGGAATAACAGGTAGTAACGGAAAAACCATAGTTAAAGAATGGCTTTATCAATTGCTAAGTCCGGATAAAAATATTGTTCGCAGCCCCAAAAGTTATAACTCTCAGATCGGTGTTCCTCTTTCCGTTTGGAACATGAAAATGGAGAATGAAATGGCGCTTTTTGAAGCCGGTATTTCCATGTCAAATGAAATGGAAAAACTGGAAAATATTATCCGTCCCCAAATAGGAATATTTACAAATATCGGACAAGCACATGCCGAGAATTTCAATTCACTTGATGAAAAAGTAGATGAGAAATTAAAACTTTTCAAAAATTGCAAAACACTTATTTACTGCAAAGATTATCTTGCTATAGTTGAGGGGATCAGCAGGTCAGGATTGGCAGGGGCTAACATCAGTCATTTTACCTGGTCCAGAAAATCCAAATCCGATCTTCAGATAGGTCGTATTTCGAAGCTAAAAGAATTCACGGAGATCCAGGGAATTTATCAGAATAGATTTATTTCAATCCGAATTCCATTTTCTGATGAAGCCTCTATCGAAAATGCAATTCATTGTTGGGCGCTATTACTTTATTGCGGATATGAAAATGAGTTGATTGCAGAAAGAATGGAATTGTTGAGTCCGGTGGCCATGCGACTGGAAATGAAAGATGGAATAAATAATTGTTCCATCATAAATGATAGTTATAATTCAGATCTGGGTTCTTTGACCATAGCATTGGATTTTATGATACAGCAAAATCCTAATGGCAGAAAGACATTGATCTTATCTGATATTTTGCAGAGTGGAAGATTTGAAGAAAACCTGTATCAGGATGTAGCTGAATTACTGAATAAGAAAAAAGTAGACCGATTGATCGGCATTGGTCCGGCAATTAGTAGACAGGCAAATTTATTTGATCTGGAAAAAGAATTTTTTTCTGCAACAGATAATTTTCTGGATCAATACAAACCCGGTGATTTTCGGGATGAGACGATCTTGCTGAAAGGAGCCAGAGCATTTGGATTTGAACGTGTGAGCGCGATGATCCAACAGAAGGCACATGAAACCGTTCTGGAAATTAATCTCAATGCGATAATTCATAATTTGAATTTTTACCGTTCACGATTGCTACCCGACACCAAACTTATGGCAATGGTAAAAGCATTCGCTTATGGAAGCGGAAGTTTTGAGATCGCAAATACATTGCAGTTCCATGGTGTGGATTACTTAAGCGTTGCCTATGCTGATGAAGGTCTGGAACTGAGACAAGCGGGGATCACCATGCCGATCATGGTGATGAATCCGGAAAGTTCGAGTTTGGAAACCATGATAAACCATGCTCTGGAGCCGGAAATATACAGCTTCAAAACATTGAATGAATTCACGGAAGCTTTGAACCGCAGACCCCGGTCTGTTGATTCAGAACCTTTCCCTATCCATGTTGAGTTGGACACCGGGTTACACAGAACCGGTTTCGAGGAGCATGATCTGAATGAGTTGATCGTGCGCTTGCAAAACAACAAGCTGGTGAGTTTAAAATCTGTTTTTACACATCTTGCTGCCAGCGATGAACAAGAGCATGATGATTTTACTAAAAAACAATTGGCTTCATTTGAACAAATGAGCAAAATACTTAAAGAGCATTTAGGAAAAGGAATTATTTGTCACGCATTAAATTCTGCAGGCATCCTACGTTTCCCGGAATCTCAGTACGATATGGGAAGACTGGGAATTGGCCTTTACGGCATTGCTCCCACTGCTCATGATCAAAGCCAGTTGATGAATGTAGGTACATTGAAAACCACTATCCTTCAGATCAGGAATGTACCTTCATCAGATTCGATTGGCTACAGTCGAAAAGGCAAGCTCAAAAGAGATTCGCAAATTGCGACAGTCGCTATTGGTTATGCGGATGGCTTAAGCAGGAAGCTCAGTAACGGTGTTGGGAAGATGCTGGTGAATGGACACTTCGCGCCTATTGTTGGAAATATTTGCATGGACATGTGTATGTTAGACATAACAGATATTCAGGCAGAGGAAGGCGATGAGGTAATTGTTTTTGGAGCAGAGTTTCCTATAACTCAAATGGCGCAGAATCTGGGTACCATTCCGTATGAACTTTTGACATCCATTTCACAGCGCGTTAAGCGAGTATATTTTCATGAATAGGATCAGAACGTAAAACCTATTATAGCACTTTGAGTTCTGTTCAATGATTTTGTATAGCCAGGCGCAGATTTATCCGCTGAATCATTGATATCTACAATCCCATTGTAAAGCCTGATTCCCAGATTGAATTGAAATCGTTTTGCAATATTAAAATCCAAACCGGCCCCGTAAGTTATCCCGAAATCAATGGCATTTGTCGAACTCTTGGTATTGGTCTCTATGCTCGAACCGGATGTCGGAGTTGCTTCCAGACGGGAATCGATCATCAGTCCGACCTGAGGTCCGGCATGTACATTTACCCCTAAGAATTTTTCATCCCCGGTTGTAAGTTTGAACAAGAGAGGGATATTCAAATAGTCAACTCTTTGGTAATAAGCTGTGATTCCGAAAGTATCTAATCCTGTATATTTTTGACCTTGGCCAGCATAAATTGCTTCCAATTGTATTGCAAAATCTTTTACAATGAAATAGGAAAGAGAAATTCCTGCGCCCCAGTTTAACGTAGATTGAAGATCTACTTCTGTGGAATCATCAAAAGATTGGTTTTTGATCTGGCTCAGTTGAGGCTGAAACTTAATTCCAAAATGAAAGCCTTCTTGTGCTTCAATCCTGTTTGAAAGCATCAAAAACGATGTAGTGAGTATAAATATAAGTTTCCTGGTCATAAATTGGTGTAAGATTGGATATGCTTTTCCCATGTTTCTGAGTCATTCTCAGGAAACTTAAAGATAGCAATGTCGTTTGAAGTTGTTAATAAATAATGAAAGATCAGGGGTAGACAGGCAAATATTTCAATATTTTAAGCTAATAATTTGAAAATCAAATTTTCTTTAGCTTAAGTGAGGGAATTTCATAAATTTGTCTCCATAATTTACCCCCGATGATAGATATGCAAACATCTGCAAGAAACGTGTTTGTCGAAGCTGACAAGCTCTTTTTCGCTGCTGACCAAAAAGTCGGGGAAGGAAAAATAGCTGAGGCGACAGACCTCTTACTAGGGATAATTGAAAAATTTCCGGAATACGGCAGAGCCTATAACCACTTAGGCTATTTATACGAGACACGATTTAAGGATATCAATGTAGCTGAATCCTATTATCGCGAAGCACTTAAGTTATGCCCTGAATACCCGGCAACTTATCTTAATTATGCCGTGATCCTATCATCACAGGAACGCTTTGCCGAACTTACGGCAATGCTCAATAAAGCATTGGAAGTACCCGGTATCTCTAAAGACAAGGTCTATAATGAATATGGCATCATGTACGAACTATCCGGCAAATATGAAGATAGTATCCAATCGTACAGAAAAGCTTTTCATTATGCACTGAATGAAAAAGACCTCGAAATGTATGAGAAGTCTATTCAGCGTTGCCGCCACAAAATGGCATTCAAATAAACTGGCTTAATCTTCAATGGCATTTGGGATATCTATATAGATCTTAGTCCCGCCATCTTTTTCACTCTTCAAACTGAGATTCCCTTTCAGCTTCTCTAGTGCATTCCTTACAATATATAGTCCTAAGCCACTCCCTTTTGAGTAATCACTTCCTTTGTAGAACATCTCAAAAACAGTGCTTTGCACTTTTTCATCTATTCCTATCCCATTGTCTTCTACAACAATTAACAAATTATTGCCCTTGATAGACAGACTCACTTTTACAAAAGGATCATTAATGGATCTGTTTCTGTATCGAATAGAATTATCAATAATATTCTTTACGACAGCCAACAATGTAGATTTATCACAATAGAATCTTTCATCAATATCTATAATTATTTGCTTTTCCACTTTTTCAAATCCATCCATGTTTTTGATCTGATCCTGCGCTTCTGTAAGCAGTTGCTTAAAATCGATCTTTACATTTTCAACCGGGTCTTCACGTAACCTGATAGCATAGATCAGATCAGCCAGGATACGTTCTAGTCTTGCCGAACCCTGTCCTATAAGATCAAAATACTTCAGTGACTCTGCATCTGCTATTTCCATGTTGGCCAGAATCAATAAACCAAGGATGGAGGTCAATGGTCCTTTCAAGTCATGAGATGCCCGATAGATAAACGTGTTGAGTTCTTTATTGGTAGATCTTAATTTTTCCTCTGTCAATTTCAGATCCGAAATATCATTCAATGTCACCATCGAACCGATGTACTTTTTCTTTTCATCAAAAAGCGGGATTCCATGTCCAAGTGCCCAAAATAATTCCCCGTTTTTGCGGGCAATATTTGCTTCAAATTTTTCTCTGTGGAATTCACCTGATCCAATTAATGTCTCAAGCATCTTATCCCGTTGCTGCGAATCCGGCACCAAAAGATCTGCAGCATTTACGTTTTTGAGTTCATCATCGGAATAAGAAAGCAATGTGCATGCAGTATTATTAGCAAACACTATTTTATATTTTTCATCGAGCAGAAGAAGCCCTTCATTCATATTCTCTACAAGGAATCTATACTTCGCTTCACTTTTCAGAATCTCATCGGCCGATTTCTTCCGTTCTGTTATATCGGTCATGATGGCAATATACCCACTGATCTTACCACTGTTATCCAGCAGGTAAGAACCAACTGTCAATACCCAGATCTTTTTCTTATCCTTACGAATCACCTGTATTTCAAATGGAATACTTTTTCCTGTATCCCGCATTCTTTTACGCTCTTTGGAGTAAGCCTTCTCTTTAGGACCAAACAGTTTACTTATACTAAAATCGGTTAACAGCGCGCTCCTGTCGTAACCGGACATCTCGCAAAACCTGCGATTGACATATTGGATCTTGTCATCATTGTCGACATACAACATCCCCTCATCCATGGTTTCGACAAGTGTTCTATATTTCCTTTCTGAATTTTGAACTGATTCTTCATAAGAACGTCTTTCAGTAATGTCTTTACAGAAATAGGAAATCCCTTTGAATAGTTTATTGCTGATGATGGGGTTAACTGAAATCTCAAAATGCCTTAAAGCTTTACCAATTTTATAAGATCGTTCAAACGTAAATCGCTTTCCCACTTCCGCCTTATTATTGATCACAAACCAAACTTTTTGTTCTTGCTCAGGCATGGTACTGTAAATGGACTCTCCAACTTCAGGTATTGCAGAATAAATGGACTGAAACAATACTTCGTAGCTTGTATTACCTGTCAATAAAAGCCCTTCGGTATCAACAGACCAAATGGCATCTGTCGTATTCTCCAATAAAGCAACCAGATTGGCTTCTCTAAAATTGAGTCTGTCTTCTGCATTACTTCTACGAATCGAGTACAAGATCGATTTCCACAGGATCTCCGTATTAATTGATTCTTTGGGTAAATAATCCTGTGCCCCTTCATCCAGCGATTGCGCTGCCAGCAATTCGTCATTGTACCCGGTAAGAACGATGATTGGAATATGGGGTTTGTGATTCCGGATCTTAATAACTGTTTTGATACCCTCCGAATCAGGCAAGTTAAGATCCAGAATGATCAGGTTAAATTGGTTGGAATCCAGCTTCTCCCTGGCAGTTTTAAGGTCTGTTGCAATTTCAACATTTGCCAAGTGCCTTTTAGACGATGAGAGAAGTTTTCCTATTCTCTTTGCATCTAGGGCATTATCCTCAACTAATAAAATACTAATTTTTTGTTCCTTGGGGGACATCTATACAGGTACTAATAAAAATCTATTTAATAAGTAGTGGGAGGATCTATATTTATAATTAATCAGAATTGAATTTAGAGAAATTTAAACTAAAATCAAAAATTACTTTTTTAACTTATCTACCTCAGAAGCAAAATTATAGATATTGAAATCATCAGAATTCATATGCTTTTTTATTTCACTGTTTAAATAGTCTTTATCTATGTTTATCATCCTTTTTTGCTGAATCAACCTGAACACTTTTTCAACGATCAGCATTCTCTTTTGTTCATCTGACTTTTTCACGACATTGTCAAATGAAGCGACCAATTCCTTTATTCCGGATTCCTCTGAAGCAATCGTTTGAATTACCGGTTGAGCTCCGTCATTGAGTTGAATAAAACTCTTCAATGCGGATACAAATTTTCCGGCTCCCTCTCTGTCACTTTTATTCACCACAAAGACATCCGGTATTTCCATAATTCCGGATTTGATGGTCTGTATCTCATCACCTGATTCAGGAACCAATACAAGAACCGTGATATCTGCCAAACCCGCGATCTCTACTTCGCTTTGCCCTACGCCAACCGTTTCAATCAAGATATAATCAAATCCCGCAGCACGCATCAGATCCGTTACTTCAATGGCCTTTGCTGACAGTCCGCCAAGAAATCCTCTGCTGGCTAGAGATCGGATATATACATTGGGATCAAGAAAGTGTCCTGTCATTCTTAAGCGGTCACCTAGCAAAGCTCCTCCATGGAATGGGGATGTAGGGTCAACAGCCAGGACACCTACTTTTTTACCTTTGCTTACCAGTTCCTGCACTATTGCATTGACCAAAGTGCTTTTACCTGCACCCGGAGGGCCGGTAATCCCGATCAAAGGAGTTTTCTGGGAGTATTTTAGCGAAGCTAGAATTTCAGAACTTCCTTCTGAATCATTCTCGACAATACTGATACAGCGCGACAAAGCCTTGCGGTTGCCGTTGATGAGTCCATTCGCTAATTCAGATATTGTATCCATTCAAGAGTATAGCAACAAAGGAAAGTATTATCATGCCTATTGACAACAGGTCTCAACTTATGTTTTGCACAATCGATTGTGTATGCCGAATTGCTTACTTTAGCAAAGTAGAAAATTACCATGCTTAAGATCTCCGGAATAATAATAACTTTTAACGAAGAAAGGAATATAGGTGCCTGCCTTGACTCTATCAAAGATCTTGTTGATGAGATCCTTGTAGTTGATTCTTTTTCATCAGATAACACGGAAAAGATCTGTCTTTCTTATAATACCCGATTCATTAAAAATAAATTTGAAGGACATATACAGCAGAAAAATTTTGCTTTGGGATTAGCAACTCATACCATGATCTTGTCTCTGGATGCAGATGAAGTTTTATCAGATGAATTAAGGAAAAGCATTCTTGAGATCAAAAAAAATAACCTGGCAGGAAATTATACCATGAACCGGCTAACAAATTATTGCGGTAAATGGATCAGGCATTCCGGTTGGTATCCCGATACCAAACTGCGATTTTTTCAAAAAGATTCAGGCACATGGGGTGGTATAAATCCCCATGATGAATATATGCTCAGCAAAGGATCGCAAGTTTCAAAACTGAAAGGAGACATCTTGCATTATTCATATTATTCGATCAGTCAACATATACATCAGGTTGATAAATTCACGGATATAGCTGCAAAAGAATTATATGCGAGAAATAAAAAGGTGAGCATATTCTCTCTTTTCTTCAGACCCATCATAAGATTCAAAAGAGATTATTTTTTGAGGATGGGTTTTCTTGATGGGTTTTACGGACTTGTGATTTGTGTGATATCCTCTTATGCAAATTTCCTCAAGTACGCGAAATTGAAAAGGCTAAATTCAAATCCAAAATTAATATCAGAAAAGATCTGATGGGAAAAAACAGCAACATAATATTTGATTATAACAAAGCTTCAAATCCATTTAGCGGACTAGGAAGATTTTGTATAGATCTTGGGAATTCATTACAACAATTATTGCCCAGTGAACTATTTCATTTTTACACGGATGAAAGCTCAATTTCAGATAATGTCATCCGAAAATCAGAGCTGGTTAAACAAGAATCCATACCTGGAACTATCTTTCATGCAACACATCAGGAGAGTAAATTATTACCCAAATCAGCTTCAACAAAATTTATAATCACGGTCCATGATTTGAATTTTTTATTCAAGTATCGTGATCCGTTTCGTATCGCCTGGCGTTTGTACAAACTTAACCGAAAAGTTAAAAGAGCAGATGCGATCGTATTCATTTCCGAGTTCACAAAAAGTTCTTTTTTAGAAAATTGCAATGTAAGCAGTCATCAGATCCTGAAAGTGATTCCAAATGGAAATTCATTGGATGTGAATTCAAAATCCACGGAGCCGGATCATAAACCTTCCGGGAAATTTATTTTTAGTATGGGTATTATTTCAGCTAAAAAGAATTTCCACACCTTACTTCCATTGCTCTCAGATAATGAAGAGCTTTCACTTGTGATTGCAGGAGAAAATACCGGAAGTTATGCTTTGGATATCATGGAGATGGCCATTGGACTAGAGGTTAGCGATAGGATCTATTTTCCGGGTAAGATCTCTGAATCCGAAAAGCTGTGGTTTTATACACATTGCGAAGCCTTTGTTTTTCCCAGTCTGGCAGAAGGCTTTGGATTGCCTGTTATAGAAGCGATGAGTTGCGGCAAACCTGTTTTCTTGCTCCGTAGTTCGAGTTTGCCTGAAGTGGGTGGAGATGTGGCTTATTATTGGGAAGACAGCGATCCTGAAAACATGAAACAAATTTTCAGAAGCGGAATGATCCAATATAATTCTTCTTCAGAATCAGAACAAAAGATCAAAGAGCATGCAGCCCGATTTACCTGGCAGAAGGCAGCAAGTGCATACGCAGAACTTTATGATTCGCTTTGAACCATAATTACAGGATCATCCTGTTTTACCAATAAGAATAAGCAATAGAAAAAAGCAAAGAAAGTTGCTCCGGCTTGAGTTTCTAAGGTGTCTTCCGTTAACATCGAAAAACAAGCAGTTATCAAAAAACTCAAAAATAATAGATCATTAAATTTTCCGGCTACTATTCCCGGATAAATAAGAGCAAAAAAGAAATACATTAATCCCGGAATTCCCAAAGCCACACCTATCGCTAAATATTGATTATGTGCGCGTAATCTCCAGCGTTCAGATAACTTGCTTTTTTGAAAGATATATTCTTCTCTAAATGCTGCCGGTGGATCTCCGGTCCCGACTCCTGTCAATTTATTTTTTGCAATAATTGCAGATGCCGTTTTCCAATATTCAAGACGCTGAGTTGTGGAATGTCCACTGGGATTACCTGACATTTTATATCGATGATACTCCCAAACGATTTGATCTATTCTTGCAAAAATATTTCCTTTTTTTACGTGGTTCACATTCGCAATACCTTTTTCTACATTATGAATATCCTGATCCGTTAATGCATTAATTCCTTCTTCATCTTTTTTCAAACCTTTAGAACTGAGGTATCGGATAAGTGTAACTTTAAGCTCTTGATTCCGCTTATCTTTTGAATTTAGGTCAAGCTGACTGCGCATTGGCCAAGCTTGTTCAATCTCATCCCAACAAATGAATGCCCATACTTTGTGCCCGTTTTCAAATTGATTATCATCCAAAGCAAAATAATATGTATTCCCTTTTTTGGTTGTGCTTTTGAGATCCAAATCCGAAATGGGTGCATAAAAACTAACATGCTCATACACTTTTTGAACATACTTGGCTGAATACCCCATGAAGCTCACAACTATAACCAGAAACAGGATAGAGGGCCATTTACGTTGTGTAGTAAAAACACGGATCGCCGCAACAATAATAGATACGATCAACAGTATTCCCAAACCGGTTACAGATTCAAGGATCACCAGAAATCCGATCAGCCAGAAGATCGGGATCACTAACAACAATCTTTTTTTCATGTCACCTTGCAGACCTGCATCCCGCATCATCCATCCCAAATAAAAGATAGCAATGCATACAAGTAATGACAATCGTATATGAGAAATCAAGATTGAAATATCTCTTATGTTATTTACTTCTCTCGGAATCACACCCGCCAATACCAACACACTGATCATCGAAGAAATAAGAACTGCAGAAATAAAATACCAGGACAGTTTCCTGAATTGACCAAGATTCAGTTTTGGAAAACCACTCATCACCACCGGCAATATGATCAAAGGAAGTTTTATCCGCAGATCATTCAATCCAAATTTAAGATCTTCCGAATAAAGCAATCCAACAATATGAATCAGGAAAATTCCTGCAACTACCACTGCAGGTTTGTTATTGATAAATGCTTTTAATTTTGACTTTATCTCTCCGTCTATGAACCAGGCTCCCAACAAAACGAATTGGGAAACGCTCATCAAAAACATAGACAAAGGCAATCCAATAGCTAAAAGACATAAGCCCAGAAAATAAATTTTCCGGGCTAATGCGTTTCTTTTTTGGGATAGTACTTTTCCCAATTCATGGGGTATTCGTTCCGCCATATAAGGGATATACCTTAATTCTTAACTGCTCCCGATTTTATATTTCCTTTAAGTGTTGATGCATACTTTTCTGAATCATTCACTATAGAAATTGCTTGTTTTATTTCAGGATCATTAAGGAAACTTGCTTGAGTACGACCATTCTGGTAATAATATCTTGAAGCGATCTCTTCTGACAATAAGCTACTGATCTCAGCTTTATTTCGCTGAATATCTTTTTGCTTATCATGCATCATTTTAGACTTTAAAATATTGTATTCCGTTTCAATGTCAGAGAAATATTTTTCATCCTCAGAATGCTTTTTTAATTCTCCGAGACTCTTTTCACTCTTGGTTGTATAATCGTATTCTTTGTCCTTTATGTAAGTAACAAAGTCTTCAAAATCCTTATCCGTGATACGGTATGAAATAGCCGGGCCAATAGAAGGATTATTTATTCTGAATGTTGTTGCAAAATCGAAAAGTAAACCTTTATTGATAAGGCTTTGTGTGATCGGACTAACCTTGGTAGCATCTATCAGGAAGTCAGGAACAACTCCTCCTCCATCAAATACCACTCTTCCATTTCTGGTTTTGAATGGCTTGATCAGAGAATCAGGAATGCTACCCACCGAACCATCATCATTTCTGTGACTGTAATCCAAAGCCTGAATACATCTGCCACTTGGGATATAATATTTCGCTGTCGTAAGTTTCAATTGTGCATTGTAAGATAATGGACGTGTAACCTGTACCAATCCTTTGCCGAAAGTACGCTGACCTATAATTACAGATCGATCGAGATCTTGCAATGCACCCGATACGATTTCAGAAGCAGATGCTGACATGCTATTAACAAGCACTGCAATTGGCATAGACGTATCAACAGGATCTTTGATGGCTTTATAGGTCTTGTCCCATTCTTTCACTTTACCTTTTGTAATTACTACATCTTCTCCCTGATTAACGAAAATATTAGTGATGTTGACAGCTTCATTTAACAAGCCACCCGGATTACCTCTCAGATCGAGCACGAGTGATTTCATTCCTGCATTCTTCTTCAATTCCACGAACGCATCTTTCACTTCTTTACCCGCATTTTCAGTAAATCCGCTCAATCGGATATATCCTGTATTATCATTCAGCATTCCGTAATAGGAAACTGAATTTATTTTTATCTCTTCTCTGGTGATCTGTTTTTCAATCAACTCCGGAACACCCTCCCTTTTGATCATTAACTTAACCGTGGTATTAGGTTGACCTTTTAAGATCTTGCTTACTTCATCCGTTCTTTTGCCCGAAATTTTTCTGCCATCAATCTCCATGATCTCATCGCCGGCCCTCAGATCACTCTTCTGAGCAGGGAATCCTTCATACGGATCTGCTATGAGAATCCGATCTCCTTTTTGACTGATCAATGCGCCTATACCACCATACTGACCGGTGGTCATAAACCTGTAATCTTCAATATCGCTTTCAGGAATATAGTTGGTATACGGATCAAGCGTAGCCAACATCGCATCAATGCCTGTTGTCATCATTTTTCCCGGATCCGTATCATCTACATAATAAATACTCAGTTCTCTAAAGACAGATGTGAAAATGTCAAGGTTCTTTGATACCTCGAAATAATTATCTACAAAACTGAATGTAAATAACGAAGTTGTACCTAATACGACTGACAAAACAACTGCACGCAGATAACCAGATTTTGGTAATAGTTTCATTTATTTCTAATTTAAATTCAAGGGACCGGATCATACCCATGACCACCCCATGGATGACATTTCAAAAATCTTTTTATCGCAAGCCATCCTCCTTTTCGCGGGCCATGTTTCCGGACAGCTTCAAGTCCATACGCAGAGCAACTTGGCGTATATCTGCATGAGGGTCTGAACAACGGAGAAATAGCACCTTGATATAACTTGATAAGGCCTATTAAAATTGCGCTAAACAGTTTTGACATTTAATTCTTGTAAACGTCGTAAAGTTAGGATTATTTTAGATTCGGTTTCTGTAGCAGGTGTTGTAGTAGTACCCATAAAAACAAAACCGATCACTAGTCCTTTTTTTCGGTCTGTCAACATGTTTTTCAGCTCAGTTCTGTTTTGTCTGTAAACCTCTCTCATCTTGCGTTTGATCTTATTTCTATCAACTGCTTTTCTAACCTTTTTTTTGGGAACACTGAACAAAACTTTTAATCCGGACATGGACTCTCCTTCCTCTTCCACCCATAACAAGCGTATGGGGAATTCAGCAAGATGCTTTCCTTTAGCAAACAGACGTGCTATAAGGAGTTTTTCTTTTAATCTCTCTTCTCGGGGAAAAGCAGGCATATTTTTATCCTGAGGATAACAGGTAGGTAAATTTACTTATTTACCTTCTTAACATAATGCTCTAATGCCATTGTCATTGAAGGGGCATTGGGGACAGGTGCCTGGATATCTAATCGCAAACCTGCATCAAGCACAGCTTGTGCTGTAGATTGACCAAAGGCTGCTATTCGTGTAGTCTCTTGTTTAAAATCCGGAAAGTTTTTGAACAAAGATGTAATTCCTGAAGGACTAAAAAACACGAGTGCATCGTACTTTACTTCAGCAAGATCACTTAGGTCACTGCAAACCGTTCTGTAAAGAATCGCTTTTGTGAAATTTATCTTATTCTCTTCCAGCACATCCGCAATTTCTTGCTTATGAATATCGGTACAAGGCAAAAGGAATTTTTCTTTTTTATGCTTCTTGATCACATCCATCAGATCCAGAATAGTTTGCTTACCATAAAAGATCTTACGCTTGCGATAAACTACGTATTTCTGTAGATAGAATGCAGTAGACTCAGAGATGCAAAAATACTTTAAGGTGTCAGGCACACCAATTCTCATCTCTCCACAAACCCGAAATAAATGATCAACGGCATTCCTGGAGGTAAGAATCACTGCTGTATAATCTGGAATGTGAATCCTGTCTTTGCGAAACTCATTAGCGGTGATCGGCTCCACATGAATAAAACTCCTGAAATCGATCTTCAAGTTATATTTAATTGCCAGATCAAAGTACGGCGACTTCTCGGTTTCGGGTTTTGGTTGCGTAACCAGAATGCTTTTTACCTTATTTGTCATCTAAATATATAGCTGGAGGATATTTAATTACTTTTTTCGCTTAAATTTTCCCCATCAAGAATTTGAATACAAGTAGCAGCGGGAGAATTTCGAGCGTGCAAAGATACAAAAACAAATAATACGGTGAAAAGGAACTTGAACTCAATCCAATGATCAATCCCCGAATCAAACGATAGATGAAAGCACTCAATGCCAATGCTCCCCCGGCATAGATCAGAAAAACAGAATATATTCCCGGGAGAAAGGCAAGCCCTATCACGATCGGCAGCAGGAATATCCCTAACACGTTATTAATCAGAAAAATGTTAAAAATATATGTAGCTATAGATCGATCCTGATTGAATATATATCCGGTCAATTTTAACAAAATGAATTTTACAGAATAAATCAATGAAATGAGTAGTGCGTAGAGTATGAATCGAGTGAAACCTTCTCCAACATAATCCGGTGTGAGATCATATACATTGCTGATTTGATATAACAACACAGCTGCTACCAAATTAAAAATGATGGTCAACAGTACAGAAGCTCTTTGTACCAGAATATTTTCATCTCTGACGATCTGATTGGTGATACTGTTGCTAAAAAAAGCATCGAAGATCTGACCCAGATTCTTATTAAATACGAACCTCAACCAGGTCAAAATGGTAATGACAAGCAGGATCACACCCAGCAACCAATCCGGGGTAAGTTTGTTAATACTTAGCGGGTTTGCATTCTGAGTCTCTAAAGAATGTGGTCTGAATAAGCTGAAATAGGTAAAGGTGTCTTCATCTGATGACGAAGTCCCGGTTGCAAGAATATCCCGAAACTGAAAACTGGTATCTATCCCCATTGAATCGGTCGGAAAGCGCACAAAACTGCTATCGAAAGCCGATTGCGGATTATCAAGCTCGGAATGACCACTGATATTGATATTTTGGGGAGGCACTCTTAAAAGTTTGCGGGCAAAGTTAATCGTTTATCTCTTTCTTAACCCATAGCAGAAAGAGTGATTTGAGGAATATTCAAAACAGATAATTACTATAGTCAGGAAACAGGTTTCTAATAATGTTGAAAAGCATCATACGTTTTTATCTACAAGGGGAATCTGTGCTAATTTTACCACAGAGGTCTCAAAGCCCCGAAGTCTCGTATACGCGTCAAGCCAACAGTAGAGAATATTTCCCGCAGATCTCGCCGAAGCTATATATTCCATTCTGAGAGATCTGCGAATGCAAAGTGAATCTCTTACAATAACGTTTCATAACCGCAGAA
>JBBKWX010000026.1:0-13740 GCA_037969175.1 Bacteroidia bacterium
GTGAAACGCTGATTTTTTTTCCCACGGAATGCACAGAAATATTCAGCTATTAATTATTATCCAATAAAAACAGAGGCCTTCTCTTTATTTGGTACTGACTAATAAAACACGGATTTTAACCATCAACCATCAGCAATTTATTGAGATTTTTTTCTGTGCCTTCCGTGGAAAATTCTGTGTCTTCCGTGGGAAAAAAAATTATCGTTTGCGACTTAGCCAAATACCATCATTCGTAATTCGTATCTCGTAATTCGTAATTATTTCTGCTATAGATATTTCGTCCCTACGGGACTTTGGACAATGAATTTATTTGAATCCTAATAAAACAGGGATCAAATAATTATTCATTATTCGTATCTCGTAATTCGTATCTCGTAATTATTTCTGCTATAGATATTTCGTCCCTACGGGACTTTGGACAATGAATTTATTTGAATCCTAATAAAACAGGATCTATTAATTACCAATTATGATTTTCCCTGAATTGAGTTGACCAGATTTAGTTTCAATTTCGCAAGTAATATAGAACACGTATGATGAGGAAGAGAAGGATTTTTGCACGTTCACTCCCAATCACTCTTAGTCACTCTCAATCACTCTTAGTCACTCCCAGCCACTCCAAGCCACTCCAAGCCAAAACCATTATTCGTATCTCGTAATTCGTATCTCGTAATTATTTCTTGTACTCCCTATTATAAAACCCTTCCAAAATACTCGCTGACATAGAAGAATAAAAACACTCCTGCTCCATGCGCAATAATGAGATCTGGTTTACCATCCAGTCGCGGGCCGGGGACTTGCGGAGAAGCTCCAGCAAGCAAACTGAGAAGCGGGTCTGGAATGGATGTACTTCCACCTCCCTATAATGCACCGCTCTTTTCAACACGGTACGGGCCGCCAGATTGCGACCGAAATACAGATCCAGCATAGCTTGCATTTCATACATCCTGTACTTTTTATCTACCCAGGATTTGCCATTGAGCTCAACCGTATCTATCAAGCGGGCAAACTCTCCTTCTTCGTAATTGGCTATGCCCGGCAATTGCAAAGCCATCATAATATGAAAACGCAACCAGGCTGCCCAAGCCGCTACATAGCGAAATTCTTCTCTGTGATGCTTGTTGATCTGCACCAAATGATCCACGATCTCCAACTCGCGAAATGCAGCATCAATATCCTGTACATCGCAATAGATCTGCACTTTCACGATCTTGTAATACGCCTCCAGATGCGGAATGCTATCCGTGCTCACTTCCTCAGCTGCCTTATCAATATATTTGATCCTGTATGTCTTATCTGTGTAATTTCTGAATAAAGCCAATGCATGATAAACCACATGTGCTTGATCGGGAAGCATAGTCGTGATCTCTTGTTCATGCTCATCGGCATAAGAAATATACGGATCTATATAGTGCTTGCGATTCTCCATATGCTCCGTGATCTGAAGGATAGAAATGAGGGTCTCGTTCTTGAGCTTGGTTGAATTATGTCGGATCAATAGTTTGCAGAGATTATCATAGACCTGCAACAATCCCTGATTGTTCCTTTGGCCTTCCATAGCCGCTTCACACAGTTCACGTGATTGCAGACCCAGCAACAGATGTTCATGATCGTATTGAGCGAGCAAAGCTGCTGCGCGGTAGTTCTCCAGGATGGTGGTACGCTGCTCCGACTTAGGTAAAATTTGTATAAAAGGTAGCGCAAGCTTGTACATGGCCAGGATCAGATCATGATCTTCATGCGCTATCAGATCACGCTGCAACGTAGAGATGAATTGAGCTGCGTCTTCTTGTTTATTTTCTTCAACAGCATGTTTCAACTGAAGTATACGCTCAAAAATATTCAGATAACTAGTTTGCTGACTTAGTATATACCTGAACGCTTCAGAGCCGGTAACGTTTGACAAACGATCTTCGATAAGCTCGAGGATATGAACAAAATAATCAAGCTTAACATAATGAAAACTGTTTTCATAGATCTGTTCGGACTTCAACTTACCCCCGCCGGCTTGAACCTCCACAAAGAGCTTATGAACCAGCGTTTTGACAAGGTCAGGTTCTTCATCAAACTTTTTCAGCACAAAATCCCGCACATGCTCATCCGATGGTAACTCATCAATGATCTCACTGATGCGATCGAATAAACGTTGTCTTTTTTGTTGTATTTTTAGCGCCATGCAACTTGTTTTTGCAAACAGAGGATTCGGAAATTATTCATAATAAGCCTGAACCATCAGATTATTATTTCTTACACAACCCTCTCTTTCAAAATTACTACATTAGCTCCCCATCATTTTTTATCTATGAAAAACTTACTAACATTGTTTTTGACAATTCTTTTATCCCTTACCGGCTCTGTGTTTGCGCAGGACCTGTATAATGTAAATGGGGTAAAAGATGAACGAAATATCGTGTATGCTCTTATAAATGCAAGAATAATTACCGAACCCGGAAAGCAAATCGATAAAGGAATCTTGCTGATACAGGACGGAAAGATCAAGGATATCGGGAATGTTTCTATTCCACCGGGAGCAGTTGTTATCGATCTTGTAGGAAGAACAATTTGCCCTTCTTTTATCGATCCATTTAGTAATTATGGAATGCCGGATGTAAATGCTAAAAGAGACAATGGAACACCTCAGTTTTACAGCAATACACGCGGAGCTTATTCCTGGAACCAGGCCATCAAACCCGAGACAAATGCGGTTTCTATTTTCAGTAAAGATCAGAGGAAGGCTGAAGAACTTCGTAAGCTGGGATTTGGCGTCGTAAATACTTTACCTTTTGATGGTATATCACGTGGAACATCTACTGTTGTTTTGCTTGGAGATAAGATAGACAACAAAAATATCATCAAAGAAAAAGCAAGTGCAACATATTCTTTCAGTAAAGGAAGTTCTACCCAGGACTATCCTTCATCTCTCATGGGAAGTATAGCATTGCTGCGTCAAACCTATCTGGATGCAAATTGGTATGCCTCTTCCAAACAAGAAGAAAAAAATCTTTCATTGCAGGCATGGAATGAGACCCAGAATCTTCCGCAGATCTTTGATGCCGGAGATAAGTTAAGCGGACTAAGAGCAAACGAAATTGCAAAAGAGTTTGGTGTAAAATATATCATCAAAGGTGGAGGAGATGAGTACGAAAGAATAAATGAAATAAAGGCAAGTAATAATACATATATCATCCCCCTAAATTTTCCTGCAGCCTATGATGTAGAAGATGCTTATGATGCGCTTCAAATAAATCTGGGAGATATGAAACATTGGGAGATGGCTCCTGCCAATCCATCCGCTCTTGAAAATGCGGGTATTCGTTTTATGTTAACAATTGATGGTTTGAAAGAGAAGCATGAATTCATCAAGAATATTCGCAAAGCTATTGAGCACGGCTGGACAGAAGATGCAGCCCTACGTGCGCTTACCACCACACCTGCCGAGATGCTAAACATAGCGGATGTGTGCGGGAAAATAAAAAACGGAATGATAGCTAATTTTTTAATTTTTAGTGGTAAGCCATTCGATAAAGAAACCAAACTTCTTGAAAATTGGGTGCAGGGAAATCGGTATAAAATTGCTGAACATGAAATGAGCGACATCCGTGGATCCTATGATCTGAATCTGGAACATGCAGGCAATTTCAAACTCAATATTGCAGGTGAGAAAGATCAGTTGCAAGTGAGTGTGCTAAGAGATACAACAAAACTCAAAACAACATTCAACAGAAGTAATGACCTGATCAGTTTGCAGATCATTTCAGGTAAAGAGGAGAACAAAAAGATCATTCGGATAAGTGGTCATCTGGTACCACAATCTTCTCCGCAAAAAATGGAAGGAAGAGGTCAGGATAATGATGGCAATTGGTTCAACTGGACCGCAACTTATTCCGGACTTTTTGTAAAAGAAGAAAAGAAAGACAGTAGTGATAACAAGAAACCGATCGTTGGTGAATTGTATCATCCGAATATGGCTTATGGCTGGACTGCACAACCGGGGCAGGATCCTGTGCTATTTAAGAATGCTACTGTGTGGACAAATGAAGATGCAGGAATATTAATAAATACGGATGTATATATCAATAAAGGAAAGATCGTTCGCGTCGGAAAAAATATAGATTCTTCATCCATTAAAGAAAGCAATCTTAAAATAGTTGATGCTACAAACAAACATATTTCTGCAGGCATCATCGATGAACATTCTCATATTGCGATCTCTCGCGGAGTGAACGAAGGAACGCAGGCGGTAACATCTGAAGTTAGAATTTCGGATGTTGTAAATTCGGATGATATCAATATCTACAGACAGCTTGCAGGTGGTGTTACTACTTCGCAGTTGTTGCATGGATCCGCAAATCCGATAGGCGGACAGTCTGCCATTATTAAGTTGCGTTGGGGAATGACTCCGGAAGAAATGAAGATGAAAGAGGCTCCCGGATTTATAAAATTTGCTTTAGGAGAAAATGTAAAACAAAGTAATTGGGGAGATAGAAACTCGATTCGTTTTCCCCAAACGAGAATGGGTGTTGAGCAGGTTTATATTGACGCATTTTACCGTGCAAAAGAGTACAAAGAAAGTTTGCAAAAGTACAATGCGCTTTCTTCTAAATTGAAGTCAACAACAGTTGCTCCAAGGAGAGATCTGGAGCTCGATGCGCTGGTAGAGATCTTGGAAGGAAAACGATTTATTTCCTGTCACTCTTATGTACAAAGCGAGATAAATATGTTGCTAAAAGTTGCTGATTCGATGGGATTCAAAGTGAATACTTTCACACATATTCTGGAAGGATATAAAGTAGCGGATAAAATGAAAGCCCATGGTGCAGGTGCTTCTACCTTTAGTGATTGGTGGGCATATAAATATGAAGTGATAGAAGCGATCCCATATAATGCCGCCATTCTACATGAGATGGGAGTTCTTACTGCGATCAATTCGGATGATGCCGAGATGGGAAGAAGACTCAATCAGGAAGCTGCTAAGGCGGTGAAATACGGAAGCGTAAGTGAAGAAGAAGCTTTAAAAATGGTGACACTTAATCCTGCTAAATTATTGCATATTGATAAATATGTAGGAAGCATAAAAGAAGGTAAAGATGCTGATCTTGTTTTGTGGTCAGATAATCCTTTGTCGGTTTATGCACATTCATTACAAACCTATGTTGATGGAAGAAAATTTTGGGATGCCGAAGCAGATAAAGAATTGCAGAAAAAAGTCAATGCAGAAAAAGCAAGACTAATCTATAAAATGATGGATGCAAAATCGCGTGGCGAGTCAACGCGCAAACCGGAGAAAAAAGACCATCTGCTTTATCATTGCGATTCGGAAGAAGGGTTTACAAATAATTAGAAATTACCTTGTGGTGTCAGGGGTAAACACCTGACAACGTGTTAAAATTTAGAATCATGTATAAATATATAAGCTTGTTTTTCATCAGTATTTCAATCCACGCAAACGCACAACGTATTGCACCGGGTAAAGCGCAAAGCAAACCGATGGCAATCATTGGTGCCACATTGCATACCGGCAACGGAACTGTAATTGAGAATGCGGCATTGTTGTTTGAAAATGGAAAGATCACTTCTATCGGAGATGCAAGAGTAATACGCTTGAATGCAGAAACGACTGACATAGTTGATGCAAGCGGGAAGCATATTTATCCCGGATTAATTGCATGTAATACACAGCTTGGCTTGGTTGATATTGAATACTTGAGGCCCACCCGCGATTTTGCAGAATCAGGTGATATGAATCCGAATTCAAGAACAGCCATTGCTTTTAATACAGATTCAAAAGTGTTAGCAACTGTTCGTTCTAATGGAATACTTTTAGCTCAAACGGCACCTACAAACGGGACTATCTCCGGGCAATCTTCTATTATGATGATGGATGGCTGGAACTGGGAAGATGCTGCTTATAAACTGGATGACGGGATCTGGCTAAACTGGCCAAGAATGTTCATCAATACAGGTTGGTGGGCTGAGCCGGGAGAAACACAGAAATTGAAAACAGAGAAAATGTTGGATGAGATAGAAGCTTTATTTGCAGAAGCACATGCCTATGCAAATATGCCGGATGCTAAGCTCAATCTTAAGTTGGAATCTATGCGTGGTTTATTCGATGGCAGTAAGAAACTTTTTGTGCGATGTGAATATGTGAAAGAGATAGAATCAGCTGTAGCTATTGCTGCAAAATATAGAATGAATTTGGTGATTTCAGGCGGGAGTGATGCCTGGATGGTGGCCGAACTTTTAAAGAAAAACAATGTGCAGGTGATGTTCGATTCTACACATGATCTACCCATGCGTGAAGATGATCCGGTAGATATGAAATATGCCATGGCATCAAGATTAAAAGAAGCCGGTGTTGATTTTTGTATCAATTTAAAGAAGGCCGGTGATCCAACTTTTTGGCAAGTAAGGAGCTTGGCTTTTCTTGCCGGTACTGCTTCCGGATATGGTTTGAGCAAGGAAGAAGCATTGAGTGCGATCACGCTTTCTGCAGCAAGAGTATTGGGAATAGACAAAACAACCGGCTCGCTTGAAGATGGAAAAGATGCAACGTTTATTATTTGCGATGGTGATATCATGGACATGAAAGAAAGCAATGTTAGCAGAGCCTTCATTCAGGGCAGAGAAGTAAATATGGATAATGATCAGAAGGAACTGTACCGGATGTATAAAGAGAAGTACGGGTTTTAGTAGAGCGATAGAGCGGAGAGCGGTAGAGCGATTTTTATAGTGTGTCAGGGGTGCTCCCTCGAAAAACGTGTCAGGGGTGCTCCCCTGACACATATTGCTCCCTCGGAAATCGTGTAAGTATATATAGTGTCAGGGGGTACCCCTGACACGCGGGTGCTCCCCTGACACATCAAGAAAAGAGACACATAGAACATAGAGTTTCACAGAGGATATTGTATAATTTCTTGCTATGTTTTATTTCTTTTTTCTGAACTGTTTAAATGAAAGCAAGAAATAGATCAAGCTCATGATCAGAAAAACGATATTAAATATTCTTGCAAACGGAGGTGCTCCTTCGGGCCAGATCTGACCGAGTAATACGATGCAATTCAAAATTACAAGCACTACGAGAATTGTGTTTTGATTTTTAGGCATAAGGGAAGTTAATAAATTAACTATTACCTTTTTAAAATTCCGTAATCTTTGTGTCTCTGTTTCTCTATGGTGAATTTTGAAAAATCGTATCTCGTAATTCGTATCTCGTAATTGACTAAGCTTTTTTCCCTTCCAGTTTCAGGGAATGCATGATCGCATCCAGTTGTCTCAAATATTCACGCTTATCAAATCGGGGAGCGTACACAAAACCATTCAGATATATAATGCGATTATTCTCTTTATCATATACTGCATAGGAAATTATAGGGCCTCCCATGAAATCGCCTTCTATGCGCCATAATCCTCTTATCTCACGTGCATAATTTCCGGCTAATTCTACAGATTTAAATACGCCCGGAAAAGCTAGTTCAGTTGCCATATAGGAGCCTTGAGACGGCCCCGGAATATATTTGCGAGTGAGACTGTCGCGAAGCTGTATGATGTTTATTCCGTTGAATGTATTTGAATCCGTATATGCCGTGGTATAAATAAATATGCCTTGGGTCATCTCGGCAGACTCCCTTCTGATCCACATAAAACCATCCATATCATAAGCCAGAAAAAATCCTTCCGGCACCGTCAGATCAAAATCAAAACGAGTCTTTATTTTACTCTGAATATCCTTATCCGTTATACGCGAATACGCAGCGATCAATCTTTTTCTCTCTTCGTTATTATAATAGTCTCCTAAAAAATCACCATTTTTTGCGATCACCTCCACCAATTCCATTGTATCTTTTGCCGCCAGATTAACGATCAGTTGCGGAGCTGCCCACTTGTCTTCCTTATAACTCACAGGAACCTCGGCATTTGTTTTTATATCCAGAAAAAGAATATTCCTATGCTGTTCGAGGATGCCCGAAAGATCTTTAGGCTTGAGATGTACCAATAGAAATAACTCTTCCTGCTGGGGTAATCCTTCAAGTTCTTTAGACAAATAATAGCGTAAGGTATCTCCCGCAGCGCTGTTCCAGACAGCATCAGAACATACCACAAGCAACTCTCCGGCTTTACCCGTTGATTTTAACTTTACCGGATCCCCGCATAGGGAGAAAAGGAAAAGAGTTGAAAAAAGAAATATAAAAAGTGAAGTTGGTCTAATTCTAAAAGTCATATTATCCGGTTACGATCTTCAATTTAGTACCGGGCTTTAATCCTTTAGTATTACTGATGTTATTCGAATTACGGATCTGCTGCACGGTAACACCTTCATAACGCTGAGCGATGTTCCAAAGTGTATCACCCGGCTGTACAATGTAATAGACGTAGCTTGAATTTGTAGGAATCACAGTTTTTGTTTCGCTTACCTCGGCATGCGCAGTAGCACTGTCTGTCACCGTTATGATGGATGCTACAGAAGAATCATTTTTAACTGTAGTGCTTTTTGCCGCCATCTGCTCTGTGCTATTTACAACCGGAGCTTTTGGTTCGGGCTTAGCTACTTTATGCTTTACTTCTTTATAAACAACAAGACGTTGTCCGGCATTGATCGTATTTCCTCTAAGCTTGTTCCACTTTTTCAATTCAGCAAGGGTGCAACTATTTTTTGAAGCAATGGTTGAAAGATTATCTCCGCGTCTTACCGTATAGGATGTCTTTACTTCACGAGTCACATATTCGTAGGAACCCGAAGCAGTAGTTTCAAAAGTTTTTGATGAAGCTGCATAAAGAACAGCAGGATCATCCATATAAATACTTTCTGCATTTGTGATGAAACTGCTCACTTTGATTCTAGGCAAAACGAGTACTTGTGGTGAGTCTGAAGAAGGGATGTAATTTCTTTTATAAATTGGATTCAAAAACGAAACCAGTTCCGGACTGATTTCCAATGAGGATGCAAGTTTGTTAAAACTTACGCCGCGGGTAACATGTACGGTGTCAATTTCAAAATGAGTTAATGCCGGAGCTTTAGCTATGATATTATGCTCATTGGCATAATGCATCACATAGGTTACGGCTATAAATGCAGGAACATACCCACGAGTCTCAGCAGGTAGATAAGGACTAAGTTCCCAGAAGTTTCTGCTGCCTGAACGGGCTATGGCTTTATTTACATTTCCCGGACCGCAGTTATACGCAGCGATCACCAACAGCCAATCGCCATATATAGCATACATATTTTTGAAATACTGAGCAGCTGCAACAGTTGATTTATATACATCTCTGCGCTCATCTACATAAGAATCAATCTGCAGATCATACATTTTACCGGTTGCATACATAAATTGCCAAATTCCGGTAGCTCCCATATGAGAAACAGCGATAGGATTCAAAGCCGATTCAACAATACTTAGATATTTAAATTCAACCGGAATTTTTTCTCTGTCAAACACTTGCTCAAACATAGGAAAGTATAGATCTGCATTTCCCAAAGCGCGCGATGTAAGACTACGCTTTTTGTTTGCATACATATCAATATAATTCCTTACCTGCGAATTGAATGTGAGGGGAATAGGAGATTTGATCTTACTCATTCTTTCAGCGATCACTTCATCACTGAAGCTAGGAACGTCTTTAGAATCGTAATTCGCATTTGCAATGTACTTGTCTGCGGCAGTACTGCTATATTTTTCCAGGAAGCTCAGACTTACCAGGCTGTCAAGCATAGCTGCAATTGGATCATTATCCAGTTCAGTCTTATTCTGAGCTGATACTGAAGAAGTAAATAGAAATCCGGATACCAAGAGGATGGCGAAAGGCTTTAATAATTTCGTCATTGTTTGTTTTTTGTTCTGGTGATAGGTTTTGGGTTTGGTCTGTTGTAAAGATATGAACATCTTGATGAAAAAATTGCCATAATGCTAGCAAATCTTTCAACCATAATACATTGATAACTTATTGCCTGTTCATTTCTTTGCTAAAGGCCAATAGTTTAGCTTCTTCGAATAGATCTGACATGACCTGAATCCCGAACGGCATCCCATTACTATGGGTTCCCACTGGTATAGAAACGGCGGGGACCCCTGCTAAATTGGCATGAACCGTAAATATATCTTCAAGATACATGCTTACCGGGTCGTTTATGGCTCCAATTTCGAACGCGGTCTTAGGCGTGGTGGGCGTTAGGATGAGATCGTAGTTTTCCAGAATTTCGCGCGTTCTTTCCCGAATCTTACGTCTCACTTTTTGAGCACGGGTATAATACGCATCATAATAACCAGCACTCAGTACAAATGTACCCAGCATGATCCTGCGTTTCACTTCCGCTCCAAATCCTTCACTCCTCGATCGGAGTAAGGTGCTCATAGTATCTTTTGCCGACGGGCTCCGGTATCCGTAAGTGATTCCGCTGAACCTGCTCAGGTTAGAGCTGGCTTCAGCTGTGGTGAGCACGTAGTATGCAGGCACCAGATATTCAACCATTGGGAAATCAGCAGCTTCTACTGTATGCCCCTGGTCTATTAGATCCTGAAAAATGGTTTTCAGTTTACCTTTTATTTCCGGATCCAATCCAGGATGCTCTACATAATCCTTCAGATAGGCTATGCGGTATTTTTTTCCTTCCGTGTTTGCTTCTGAATACTTGTCCACAGGACGCGATGAAGCAGTGCTGTCATATCCATCCGCCCCTGCCATGATCTCAAGTAACAGGGCAGAATCTTCTACAGTATGACTGAAAGGCCCGATCTGATCAAATGAACTTGCATATGCGATCAATCCATGTCTTGAGATCCGGCCGTAAGTAGGCTTCAATCCTACCAATCCGCAGAATGAAGCAGGTTGACGGATAGAGCCACCCGTATCAGATCCCAGAGCAGCCAATGCCATCCCTGCCGCAACAGCAGCTGCCGAACCACCTGATGATCCACCCGGTACCAGTGCAGGGTTAAGCGGGTTTTTTACCGGCCCAAACGCACTGTTCTCATTCGAGCCACCCATTGCAAACTCGTCGCAGTTGGTTCGCCCGATCAGGATAACATCTTCAGCCAATAAACGTGTTATGGCAGTTGCCGAAAAAAGCGATTCAAATCCCTCCAGGATCTTGGATGACGCTCCTACATGATGTCCTTTTACACAAATATTATCCTTGATCGCTAGTACCATCCCAGCCAATCTTCCGGCTGTTCCTTCCTTCAATTTAGTATCTATCTCAACAGCCCTGCTCCTTGCCTCTTCAGCAAATACCTCCCTGAAAATATTTAGGTCACGGCCTGCTTTTTCCTTTTCCAGATACCCCTCCACCAGCTGTGCACACGTTATCACACCCTCTTTCAAGTCATTTTGTACTGCACTCAGGCTTTTATAATCTTTCATTGCTTTCAGAATAGCTGGCAAAAATAAGGATTTATAATGGCAAATTTGGCCAGTTTCTATTTGAGGACCATTGATCATAATAGCGATGGAGCGGAGAGCGGGAGAGCAAAAAAAGTACATCCCCTCTGTGTTAATCCGTGTCTCCATGTCTCCATGGTAAAAAAAAGAACCCCCAAACCCACATTGGCGTTGTGCAAAATTCAATCCCGGGCGTGTGCAAAATTCGATCAAGGGCGTGTGCAAAATTCAATCCCGGGCGTCCTGCCGGACGCCCCTACGTCCCATTGACGTTGTGCAAATCCCGAACAAGGGCGTCCTGCCGGACGCCCCTACGACCTATTGACGTTGTGCAAAACCCCGAACAAGGGCGTCCTGCCGGACGCCCCTACATGCGGATGCCCCTACAATCCAAATTCTATTTAATTATCTTTGCGTCAAATCTCAAACTATGTTTACCGGAATGCTGCATACCCATGTCTTGGCGTCGACCTTGTTCGTCATGATCTTTTTGATAAAGAACATTATGCTTTTTACTTCTCCTGATGCGCTGGATAAGTTTACGGCTAAGATGAAAATGTTACAGAATATTGTAACTGTTCTTTTTCTTGTAACCGGTATTTATTTGGCTTTCAATTCAGGGATCATCGATACCTGGTTTTGGGTTAAGATGGCTGGTATTGCCCTTGTGATTCCAATGGCAATCGTTGGCTTCAAACGCAAAAGTAAAATCCTTGCTCCTTTGTCCTTCATTCTCCTTTTGTACATTTATGGGATCTCTGAAACAAAATCACCGGTGTTCAAAACAGATTCTCATGTATCCGCCTATGTGGACGTAGCACCCGAACAACTGGGTTTTGAGATCTATAAAGCTGAATGTAATGCTTGTCATGGTCCTGATGGAAAAATGGGCTTAAGCGGTTCAAAAGATCTGGCTCTTTCTGTTTTATCGAATGAAGAATTATCAAGCTTGATACGCGATGGCAAAAATGCAATGCCTCCTTTTGGAAAGAAATTAAATGATGAACAAATCACTGCTGTTTCTCAGTATGTGATGGATTTACGCAAAGGGGGAAACTGATTTTTTCATGATTCAAAAACCAATAGATTTAAATAAGCAGCAGGAAACGGCCGTATTGATCGGACTCTTGAAAAAGGGTGATGACGAGGACCAATTTATTGAGTACCTGGATGAGCTTGCATTTCTTGCAGAGACTGCCGGAGCAGAAACGGTAAAACGTTTTTGGCAAAAGTTAGATCATCCCGACCGTCGTACCTTTCTTGGCTCGGGGAAATTGAATGAGGTGAGAGATTTTATCAAAGAGAATAAGATCGATATTGCAATTTTTGATGATGAACTGAGCGGTTCCCAGATCAGAAACATTGAAAAGATTCTTGAATGTAGAATCCTCGACAGAACCAATCTGATCTTGGATATTTTTGCAAAACGTGCACGTACCGCACAGTCGCGTACCCAAGTGGAACTGGCTCAATATCGCTATCTGCTTCCTCGTCTTACCCGCATGTGGACCCACCTTGAAAAACAGGCCGGAGGTATCGGTATGCGCGGACCCGGAGAATCGGAAATAGAAACTGACAGACGAATGATCCGCGAAAAACTTTCCAAGCTGAAAGAAAAATTGCGCGAGATCGACAAGCAAAATAAAACACAGAGAAAACAACGCGGAGAAATGATTCGCGTGGCACTCGTTGGCTATACAAATGTGGGTAAATCCACCATCATGAATTTGCTGGCGAAGTCGGAAGTTTTTGCTGAAAATAAATTGTTTGCAACACTGGATACAACTACCCGCAAAGTAGTTTTAGATCATATCCCATTCCTTTTATCAGACACTGTCGGCTTCATCCGTAAACTTCCTCATGATCTTGTAGAGTCGTTCAAATCTACACTTGACGAGGTACGCGAAGCAGATATACTTTTGCATGTTGTGGATATTTCGCATCCAAATTTTGAACAGCAAATTTCTGTAGTGAACGAAACATTGCAGGAGATAGGTGCCGGAGAAAAGCCATCCTTACTTATTTTTAATAAGGTCGATGCCTATAAACATATTGAAAAAGATCCTTATGATCTGGGACCTGTGTTAAGAGAAAATCTGACGATAGAGGAATTGAAAAATTCATGGATGGCAAAGGATAATAACCCCTGCATTTTTGTTTCTGCTTTGATGAAGGAAAACGTGAGTGAGTTGCGAGATAATATCATAGAAGCCGTGAAAGATATTTACTATACACGCTACCCGCATTCACGCCCACCGGAGTAATTCCGTACTCCGATTCTTTTTTTTACCACAGAGATCCCAGAGTAGAATCATTCTTTTTCAAAAATCTTTTCAATCACACAGAGAACACAGATAATTA
>JBBKWX010000027.1:0-8452 GCA_037969175.1 Bacteroidia bacterium
TTATGATCTCATCATTCAAAATTTGACAGAATTAAAACGACTCAGGCGGGAACTAAATTCAAAATCACATATTAATCTCAGATTGATGGTTCGGCCATCACAAAAAGGAAAAATAGAAAGGGAGAGTTTAAAGTTTTGGAGTCAGTTTGGGGATTCTGTTATGCCTCAGTATGTTTTAAAAACACAGGGAATTGAAACCATATCTGATGCATTCACACCCTGGCAAATGGCTAAAGATGAATACCCGAAATGCTCACTCCCCTTTAGAAATATACAGATAAGAGCCAATGGTGATGTCCCTATTTGTCAGATCTCCGGGAGTACGCTTGACTCGGAAAAGAAATTGATCACGGGTAATGTAAATACCGATTCCATTAACAAAATTTGGAGAGAAGGTTTGTTTAAACAATACCGTACAGGACACAGACAGAGAGATACTGCATTGATTCCAATTTGTAAAGGTTGCAAAGGTTGTTAAAGTTTTACTAAAAAGGGATATCGCAATTAGTACAGGAGTTTATTCAGAACGTTTTGGGGAATCATATAAAAATTATTGTATCCGTATTGCGTTTGACTTCTGCCAATATTGCCTTCTCACAAGATGAGATCCCTAAACCCGAAGCAAAGAAAACGATTGCTATAAAAACAATTATTCTAATGCCCCTGATCAGAGGAGCAGAATTATCATGAAGCGAGTTGAAAAAATGTTGGTGCAATGTAAGATGGCACTGAGTGGACAGCTACTAGTTGATTTGCCAAAAAGACCGATACCTGGGAAACATTAGTTGATGTAGAAAATTCAGTCGTACCGGACGACTTGCAGAAATTGCTAAATGAAAACGAGACAGCATTAAAAAACTTTATGGCATTTCCTAAATACGTCGAAACGAATAATTTTAGAATGGATCTTTAATGCAAAAAAAGCCGAAACAAAAGAAAAACGAATTGAAGAAACAGTACGAATTGCAGCAGACAAAATAAGAGCAAGCCATTACAGGCAATGAGTGAAAAAGGACAAACATCTAATATAGGTCAGCCATGAAGTTTATCTCGCTCGTATATTGGTAATATAGATTTCATTGATTGTATATCTTAGCTTGATAAATTAACCTTAAACTATTCAACACCGTCAGGCGCTGAAAAGTTGGGGTTCATTTGAACAACGAAAGATTCAATGATAGATTTCTTTTGAAAAATATAGGAAGGTTAAGCATTTTATGCTACTTTTCTTGCTGATTGACATTAACTTATAGCCCAACTCAATCTTTTCAAACTTTGACAAAGCCTGTCTTAAACTAAAATTAATTTCAAATGAATACTTTCAGAACTTTACTGGTATTATCGTTTGCAATGCTCTTATCAACTTCTTGCGAAAGGCTATATGATATTGAGGGGCAGGTTGTCAATAGTTGTAACCAGCCTGTGCCAGGAGTAACTGTCATTTTTGCGGGATGTTCAAACGCAATTGCCATTGTAGGAAGCAACCCGTATTTCGACTATACAACTATAACTGATGCCAATGGCAGATTCTCTTTTAGGGAACGCGAAAGATGTGACGATGTATATCTAAATATTGATGGAAAAGCAAGTGTTTTCCTCACGGACCGCCATGAAGAAATAACATATGTCCTTGGAGAATATGTCAACGTATTTTTCCATTTCAATTTAAAGACCGGTGATAAAATCTCCGAAATCTATGTTATGGATTTACCGGTCGAGCAGAGGAGTTATTCAAGCCAGTATTCTGATTCATTATTTAGAGTCGATTATATGCCTTTAGGTACTACGTTTAGAATTAAGACTAAATATTACTCAACTACATTCTTGATGGAAAGAATAGACACGATTCCGTATAACTGTGACTGGAGAGAAAAACACGTGTATGTTCAATTGTAATAGATATGATGATAAGAAAATATATACCGTCAACGATTCTCTGCTTTACCACAGAATGATAAAATTGACAGATAAGCAAATTGATGAAATAGCTCAGAACTTGGATTGTGGCTTCAACTGTCACATCAGTAAAGATGGGGAAGAATTTATATTTATTCCGGAGGAAATGGAAATGTATGATTTTGAAGATAATCCATGGATAGACCTGATAGAAAAAGTTGAACAAAACCCCGATAATTATTTTGATATTGAAATATTAAGATCCTATCAATCCTTCGAAATCATGGAAGACTTCATGAGATCATTATCTGACTCGCTTGAATTAAAAAATCGATTATATAAAGCGCTAAAAAACAGAAAACCATTCCGGGGATTCATGCATATAATTGATAACTCAGGGGAATATAGAGAAGCGTGGTTTAAATTTAAAAACCAAAAACTTAAGGAATATGTATTGGAGTCAGTTGAAAACTTCAATACAATGAAGTAAAAAAGTTGTGTATAACACCAACTTTTTACCAATCAAGTTTTGGAAACTGGCTGAATAGGATTTAGGTATTTTTAAATTTGGACCCACGCGCCACAACACCTACAATCCGGAATACCCTTCCAAAAGCAATGATCGTAAATGGTGTTTAAAATGACAGCTTTTCCGGTTAAACACCTTTCGGCCATATTGGAATATTGGTAAATACCATCATAAAGCAGTAAATAACAGCTAATGTATGCAATTACCAACATTTAAATGTTGTGCGTATAGTTATATTACCTATATTTGAATAGGTAAATACCAACAATAAGTAGTTTAATAGCAGTAAAGATGGCAAATACCAGCATAGAATGGTTGTCCATGAGCGACAAATCAATTATTTCCATAGTTGGAAAATACATAAAACACCAACGTTTAATTCAAAATAAAACTCAAGCAAATATTGCTGAAATAGCCGGAATTAATCGCTGGACTATGAGTCAAATTGAAAATGGAGAAGCTATCTCATTGACTTCATTAATACAGATCCTAAGAGCTCTTAATCTTTTAGATATACTTCATGTTTTTGAAACTCAAACGCAATTGAGTCCATTAGAGCTTGCTAAGCTGGAAAAACAAGAAAGACAAAGAGCCAGCACAAGCAATGAAGCGAACAAAAAAAATAAAAGTGAATGGTAGAAGTAAAAACCGCTTTTGTTAAAATTTGGGGACAAACTGTTGGAGCCGTAGCCTGGGATGAGAGTTTGGGGATCTGCAGCTTTGAATATGAGCCTAAGTTTAAATCAAAAAATATAGATCTGGCACCCATCAAAATGCCAATTCAATCAAGCCAAAACATATTCTCATTTCCGGAATTAAGAATGTCTTTAAATAGTGAATATGATACATTTAAAGGCTTACCGGGATTGTTGGCTGATGTATTACCGGATAAATATGGAAATCAATTAATCAATATTTGGTTAGCACAGAATGGCCGTCATGCAAACAGTATGAACCCCATAGAACAACTATGTTTTATTGGAACAAGAGGCATGGGGGCCTTAGAATTTGAACCGGCTCAACTGGCATCATCTAAGAATACCTTTCAAGTAGAAATAAAAAGCATGGTTGATATTGCTCAACGCATGCTGGATAAACGGACAGAATTTGAGACAAGCCTGAAAGAAGACGAGCGACAGGCCGTAATGGAAATTTTAAAAATAGGAACTTCTGCAGGAGGCGCCAGACCAAAAGCAATTATAGCCTATAATAAAAAAACAGGGCAGGTTCGTTCGGGACAAACGAATGCACCAAAGGGATTTGAACATTGGCTCATAAAATTAGACGGTGTAAGTGATGCTCAATTCGGAGAAAGCAAAGGTTATGGGCGCGTAGAAATGGCGTATTATAATATGGCAACAGATTGCGGTTTAAAAATGATGGAATCTGAATTATTAGAAGAAAATGGCCGAGCTCATTTTATGACTAAAAGGTTTGATAGAGAAAACGGTTCTGTGAAACATCATGTCCAGACTTTTTGTGCATTACAACACTATGACTTTAATGAAGTCAGGAGTTATAGTTACGAACAGTTATTTCAAACCATGAGAATACTTCATTTACCCTACCCTGATGCAGAACAAATGTATCGCAGAATGGTCTTTAATGTTATTGCCAGAAACTGTGATGACCATACTAAGAATTTTGCTTTTCGACTTAAAGAAGGAAGTGATTGGGAATTAGCTCCTGCATACGATGTGTGTCACGCGTATAGACCTGACAGTATTTGGGTGAGTCAGCATGCGTTAAGTATTGGTGGAAAAAGGACAGGAATTATGAAAGAAGATTTATTCAGTTTTGCCAAGGCAATGAACATAAAAAAATCTTCAAATATAATCTCTGAAATAAATGCTAAAATTCAAAACTGGAATAATTATGCTGATGAAGTAAATGTCAATACAAAACTAAGAGATTCAATAAAAAAAACACTGTTGAATTTAGATAGTTAAAAACTCGACATTCAATATAATATGAAATGCACCTTTAATATATTAACAGACACCCGGCAATTTTGACAGTACTCTTTCTGACGGCTCTATCGGTTTCATCGTATTCACAATCAGCAGATAGTTTAAACGAAAAGCATGTAGTTATTACAACTTCGATTACAGACTATATCCCGACAATTAATCTTAACACGGGCAACTTTAATATCGGGACAGAGATCTATTTAAAAAAACAGAAAATCTTTGTTTGCCAACATTGGATTTGTTAAATCTTATCGAACAAAAACAGGCTATCTTGGCGTTTCTGCACAAAATTCGCAAGGTCTAAAAATGCAAGTCGAAGGAAGGCATTATCTCAACAAACATAAAATAGTTGATCCGGTAATACTACTTTTCTGGCCGCACATCTTTTTCAGTACAACTCACAGGAACTTCAAAATGCAGGTTGCTATGTTGCTTTAAATTCAAACTATCAATGGACAGCAACAGACAGACAAGAAAGAGTTTTAGATCATATTTCAAATACTCCGTTTCCCAATTTCGAACATTATAAACAAAACATCTACACGGTAAACAGAAATGTTGTTGGATTAAATATGGTATTCGGTTATCAGTGTATAAAAACTGGAGGGTTCACAGTCGACTATGCGGTCGGGCTTTGTGGAAAATTTATCTCCAGCAGTTCACGTAATAGAATGGGTACAGACAGCTACTGGCCAAATTCTCAGCAAGGTTTCCTTTCGTATAAATTATTTGACAAAAGCACTGGTTTTTCTCCAAGCTTTATTTATCAATTTCAGCTGGGCTGGGCTTTTAAAAAACAAAATAGCGGAATGTAATTTCAATGTTCAAGCCAATATATATCTGAGAAAAAAGGTGTAATATTACTATAACATAGCATAACCTAAATGATTGATTATAATAAATCCATCTTTGTCTTTTTGGGTGTTGAAAAGATTTGTTTTAAATTACTACAGCAATTCCAAGAAATTATCGATGAGGGATTTGTGAAATAGTAATTCCACATTATGAAAAATTAAAAAATTACTTTTTTCCGGATAAAAATGAAACAAGAAATTATGTACACTCACAATAGTATTTTAATTGTAAGCCTTCTAATGGCTGCGATTCTACTTGCCTATGAAATTAGTTTTCGCTACGGAAGACATTTTCAACAAAAAACCGATAACGAAATTAAGACCCAAACAAATTCTATACAAGCAGGAATATTGGGTCTTCTGGCTCTTCTTCTTGGGTTCACATTTAATATGGCACTGCAACGCTTTGATAACAGAAGTTATGCCGTGATCAAAGAAGCTAATTCAATTGGGACATCGATATTAAGAACTAAACTTTTGCCAAGTCCATACGATTCTTTAAATTATTCTTTATTACAAGAATATGTCGATTTAAGAATTGAAATAAGCACCATCGATCTAACTGAGAAATCTGAACGTGCAGCGATCAATAAGCGAACGGATATGATTCAGGACTTAATTTGGGAAAATTCAATAAAGGCTGCAGAAATTGACCCCAGGCCAGTAACTACCGGGTATTTTATATCCTCGTTAAACGAGGTCATAGATTCACGAGGAGAAAGAAATGCAATACTTCAACGACATATTCCTGAAGTAATTCTTTTCTTGTTGTTTACAGTTTTTATAATTGGAGGAGCGCTAATGGGTTATACAAGTGGTCTGGAGTTAATTCGGGCATATGTTCCAACTGTAATGTTTACGGCATTGATCGTTTTAGTTGTATTTATTATACTGGATCTGGATCGACCCAAAAGAGGATTAATAAAAGTAAAACAAGATAGTCTGATTGAGTTAAAAAGGTAGAGATCAACTTGCTTTTGAAACTCTGATAAACAGAACCGATATTCTTGTTTCTGACTTTCTTTACATAGAGTGTTTTATTCTTTTATTATCGATGATCCGAATTATTAACTGAAATTAGTTGTTACTATTTTCCGACATTTGAAAATGGATGAATTGTATTTGCCTTGATCATTAAATGTAAAATTTACAAATAAAGATAGATCCGAAATTTAAACCGATCTTCAAAGAGTATCCTCGTATTGTTCAGGATAAAATGTATGTGCTTCGTGAATTGATCATAGAAACTGCAAAAGAAATTGATGGATTTACGGAACTGTAAGAAACTTTAAAAGGGGGGAGCAAAGTTATTTAAAAAGGCACGGCGGCACGATTTGGATAGACTGGAAACCGTGATCTCCGGATGATTATGCAATGCATTTAAGTGTGCCAGCAGATTGGTTGAAACGTTTAAGATGATGTTCAAAACACCTTAGAATTAGAGAGAAAGTTTTAACGCAAAGCAGCAGAGATTTAGCAAAGACTATTCTATTATTTTTTGCTTCTTAGCTAAAAGATGAATAGTACTACACAATCTTTTCTATAGGATTAGGTCTGATTGGAAAACTCTTTGCTGCTTTGCGTTAAAAAAACTAGAATCTTTATTTCATTTCATCAAAGACAATTTTTTAACCCACACAATATTTCCCGTAAATGACTGTTTGGCATATTACTAAATCAAACATTCATGAAAACAAATCCTGTTTTTCTATCAGCCATACTGATGCTTTTTTCCACTGCCTCATTTAGTGAAGAGCAAATGGTAAAGACGATTGAGAAAGTTAAAATTCAGGATGTCATAGTTCAGGTGGGTGGCTTTGCTTCAAGAACGCCTATCAGAACACCGGGCGACTTCAATAAGCTTGCACCCAACTCAAAATTATTAAAGAATGATATGTCGGGATTTTCGCATTCCAGTGGTCATAATATAGCAAGCATGTCTAGTTTTTCTGTTATGGTGGGGATACGTTTCAGCGATCAGGAAAGATCGACGTACAAAGCAAATCCCCAGCTGAGACTAGGGTTCAGTTATTATAATGCGGGATTTTTTCAAGAAGCCCTGAAAAGGCAAGACCGTGTTGCTTATGATACACTAACCTCATCTCAAACAGGTCAGGTTTTATATGTGGATTCGGTAATTACTAAACGCTATGGTATGAATTATTCGGCTGAACAGATCCGGTTAGATGGATCGATAATCTTCAGCACTAATCCGGAAGCTCGCTGGGCATTATATTCGGGATTTGGTGCAACAGCAGGAGTCTCGCTAAATACACAGACGGAAATATATTATACAGAATATACCGAAATAGAAACCCGATATCCTGAAGGCTACACACAATCATCCGGATATCGAAGTTCTGACTATACACAATGGGAAAGTTTCAGAAGCAAGAATAATTTTAGTGCTTCAGCTTATGTTCCATTGGGTGTAGATTTCAGAATAGGTAAGAAAAGTGAATTTTTGAAAAGAACACATTTGTTCTATGAAATACGACCGGGAATTGATTTCACTTCCATCCCGGAAATTGGTACGGTTATAAATTCAGGGATTCAATTTGGAAGTGGCTTGCGGGTGTCTTGGGATTAATATTTTTGTTTTAACGCAAAGAAGCAAAGAGCATCTCAGTCTGTTTTTTTTCTAGAATTATAATCTTGAATATCTAATAGTTCTTTAGCAAAGAAGCAAAGAATTAAGATACTGTTTTTGCTTCTTTGCTAAAAGATGAGTAGTTCTACACAGTCTTTATTTTGTTCTAAGGATGATTTGGAAACTCTTTGCTTCTTTGCGTTAAAACATTTTACTTCAGAAGTGCATAAAGCACCCGCACAGAAATAGCCACAGCAAGTACCACTTTCATCATCGTGGCTGCCATGAATCCCATAAATGAACCCACGCCCGACTTCAAAGCTTTCTTTGTTGTAGCTCCGCTAATGATCTCTCCGATAACTGCTCCCAGCAAAGGGCCCAGAAAGATCCCGAAGGGCATGAAAAACAGTCCGATGATCAATCCTGCGATAGCACCCCGCTCAGCAGCTTTTCCACCACCACCCATTCTGGTACCCAAGATAGGCAGGTAGTAGTCGGCCAATACAACCAGGATCGTAAATCCTGCATAGATCCAAAGGGTAGAGTTTGCTATTTCATAGTGAGTAAAAAACACAAATACCAACATTCCCACATAGCTAATGGGCGGACCCGG
>JBBKWX010000028.1:0-3855 GCA_037969175.1 Bacteroidia bacterium
GCATTGATAACGATAACATTATCACCACAATCCATATGAGGAGTGTAGCTTGGCTTAGTCTTTCCGCGTAAAACCTTTGCAATTTCTGAGCATAAACGACCTAGAACTTGGTTCTCTGCATCTACGATTAACCAGCTCTTTTCTGCTGTTTTGCTGTTGACAGACTGTGTTTTGTAACTTATTGCGTCCACTGTAATTTGTATTAGTTCACTCTTTGACCCCTACACTAAAGGGGACGCAAAATTAGGAGAATTTTTAAAATCTACAAAGTTTATTAACAATTTTATCAACACTAAATTAAAATCAGGCATTTTGCTTCAATACTCCAAGGTCATTTCCTACCTTTTCAAAAGCCGCAATTGCCTTATCCAGATGGTGTTGCTCATGTCCGGCACTGATCTGAACACGGATCCTTGCATTTCCTTTTGCTACCACCGGATAAAAGAATCCGATCACATAAATGCCTTCTTCGAGCAAACGGGATGCAAATTCCTGAGCTAACTTAGCTTCATAAAGCATAATTGGAACGATCGGATGCTCCCCCGGCTTGATATCAAAACCTAATTTGGTCATGGCCGATCTGAAATATGCAGTATTCTTCCACAATTTATCTCTGAGCTCAGTTGTCTGGCTGAGCAAGTCGAGTACTTCTATGCTCGCACCCACAATCGCAGGCGCCAGACTATTTGAGAAAAGATAAGGTCTGGAACGTTGCCTAAGCATATCTATGATCTCTTTTTTTCCGGAAGTAAAGCCTCCAAGTGCACCTCCAAGTGCTTTTCCAAGTGTTCCTGTAATTATATCGATCCGACCCATGGCCCCGCAATGTTCGTGCGTACCTCTGCCCGTCTTTCCCATAAACCCGGATGCATGGCATTCATCCACCATCACCAGCGCTTTGTATTTATCTGCCAGATCAGCGATCTGATCCAACTTAGCTATTGTACCATCCATTGAGAAAACACCATCCGTCACGATGATGCGATGACGTGCATCTTTAGCAGCGATCAGCTGAGCTTCAAGATCTGCCATGTCATTGTTCTTGTATCTGTATCGGGCAGCTTTGCACAATCTTACTCCATCTATGATGGAAGCATGATTCAACTCATCCGAGATGATCGCATCCTGATCATTAAAAAGCGGTTCGAATACTCCGCCATTTGCATCAAATGCTGCTGCATAGAGTATGGTATCTTCTGTTCCCAGAAAGTCAGCGATCTTTTTTTCAAGTGTTTTATGGATATCCTGTGTACCACAAATGAATCTTACACTTGACATCCCGTATCCATGCGTATCGATTGCATGTTTTGCAGCAGCTATCACTCGAGGATGAGAAGAAAGACCAAGATAATTGTTAGCGCAAAAATTGATCACTTCCTGACCGCTTGATATTTTTATGTCTGCTCCTTGTGGAGTAGTGATCACGCGTTCAGATTTGAACAAACCTGCTTCACGAATAGATTCAAGTTCTTTAACCAATTCCGGCTTCAATGTATCGTACATAGTATGCTATTTTATTAATTGGAATAATGTGATGACAAAAGTAATTAAAAGTAATCTTGATTTTAGGATGGGATCTTGAAGCTTTTGGAATAAAGCGGATAGCCCGGATCAACAGGCAATTCAATGGCAAAGAGACGTGTCTCGGCATAGATCTCCAGATCAACAAGATCTGTGGATTCTACCAGAATATAATCTCCTTTTCGACAGTCATGCCCGGCTATTTTCAATTCTCCATCTAAAACAAACAGAGCACACATCGCTTCATCTCTGACCAAAAAACTAAAGCTCCCCTTTTGATAAGTATATAGCCGAATGAAAACATCTTTGGCATCCAGAGTTACCGGTGCTTCTTTTTCTTTTATATGCTGTACTTCATAACCCGTATGGATCTCATTTGGAAATGAAGCTGCTTTGTAATCCTGATAGACTGCATCTTTTTGTAAACTTTTTTGCAGATCGGGATCAAACCAGATCTGAAAGATCTCTGATCCGGGCAACAACCTTTCAGCGTGTTGAATTCCTTTACCGGATTGTATCACCTGAAGATCCCCAGCATGCAATTTGATCCAGGTATTTTGCCCGGTATCGAAATGCTCGATCTCCCCTTTGATGATATAGGATATGATCTCAAATCCTTTATGCGGATGAAGATCTACCAAACCCCCTTTTTCGCTCCAGGCTCTGGCCCAATAAAAAAGATTGGATGGAGGCGAAAACTTCTCACCTGCTCCGGGTAATACAGCTCTTCTTTCCTGAATCTTTCCTGAATCAAATTCACCTGTCACCTGCTCATTCTCACGTATCACGATCATCCCATAAAAATACGCAAAAAATCCCGGCTTAAAATGAAGATATCTTATAGCGTTTTCCGGGAATTGGTTTGATGACATTAACAGTATTATTAACAAGCCTACTGTGGGATAGTTCGCAATTTTCTCTAATTTTATCCAAATAGATTTTACGATGCGCTTTTTTTTTCTGCAAGTATTGTTAGTAACTTTTTTTCAAGCACATTCCCAGCCTTATCCGCAAAAGTTATGGGATAAACGATTTGGAGGTTTTGGCGGAGATCAAACTATTTCTCAACCCATAAAAACTGCAAAAGATGGTAACCTGCTTTTTTTTGCTGAATCCATCGGTGGCCCATCCGGAGATATAGCAAATGCAGCTTGGGGTTCTTATGACTATTGGTTATTCAAAGTTGATACTGTAGGAAATTTGATTTGGGAAAAAGGTGTTGGGGGATATGGATGGGATTTTGCCCGCGATTTTGTTGAATTGGATGATGGAGGATTTTTATTGGCCGGATATTCATGGAGTGGACAGGGCGGAGACAAATCTGAACCTTCACGAGGTGATTTTGATGTTTGGATTGTTAGGTTGGATTCAGCAAGAAACATTCTCTGGGACAAAACTTTTGGTGGAAATAATTCTGATGGCTGCTGGTCAATTTGCTCCTCTGATGCGGGTGGGTTTTTACTAGCTGGATTTACCCAATCAGAAGTCGGTTTTGATGTGACGGATCCACCTTTTTCTCCTCCCTCGTGGCAAGATCCGGACATGTGGGTAATTTGTCTTGATTCTCTTGGAAATAAATTATGGGATCGGAGATATGGTTGGACTGCATACGATATTGCCTATAAAATAGTACGGTTAGCAGATGGCAATTTTTTATTGTCAGGTCAATCAGATAGTTGGGTTGGTGGAACTATTACTGAGTTCAATAGAGGAAGTTCGGATTTTTTGGTTTTTAAAATTGATGCACAGGGAAATGTAATTTGGGATAAGAGATATGGTTCAAATAATTGGGATGAAAATAATTATGATTTACAATTGACCCCGGACGGGGGATTTATATTGGGTGGTGTATCAATGGGCGCAGCGAGTTTTGAAAAATCTGAAGGCTTTCGAGGTAACCATGATTATTGGATCATTAAATGTGATAGTTTGGGTAATAAGCAATGGGATAAAACATTGGGAGGATCTGCACTTGAAGATTTTGGAAACATTGTATTGATGCCGGATGGAGGTTATTTGATATCGGGTGCATCTGCAAGTCAGTTATCCGGAGACAAAACACAAGATAATTGGCCCGGAGCATCCAATAGCATGTGGATTGTAAAACTCAATTCGAATGGAACAAAACAATGGGATGTGAGATGGAGCGGAAACCGGGGTGAAGATGCTTCATCTGCGACACTATTGGCAAATGGAATAATTGTGGCTTATGGCAATACAAGTTCTAATGCTTCCTTCAATAAATCCCAAAACAATTGGAGCGCAACACCCACTTCTACACCCAATGCTGACCTCTGGCTTGTAGCATTTTCAGAACCCCCTTTAGGTTATGAA
>JBBKWX010000029.1:0-2863 GCA_037969175.1 Bacteroidia bacterium
TGATATAAGCTTTTTGAATAGAGATCAAAACCGGTGAAGAAAAACTATTGCTTGTATCAACCTGCAATTGATAGAAATGAGAATTGCTAACAGCATTCCAGTCCAGTGTTAAGCCTGTCCATGTATTGGCTCCGCTGCCAGGTGAAGAAAATGTAGGACTGGTCCATTGTGCTATCGCTAAATCAAAAGAAAATAGTAGCACTAAAAAAGAGAATATTATGCTTCTTGATTTCATGTAATGATGATGTTATGTGGTTGATAATCGGATGTATATATTTTAAAACCCTAAGTTGTATGCGTGTTTATTAAGCGTATGCAAATTAATATTTTATCTCTATATACTCCAATTATTTCCAAGTTCTATAACAGGATAATAAACATAATGGGATGAGATTTCTTGGGATAACTTTGTAATGTGAAATCATTGTTGTCCGGAATAAATTTTAGTTTTTTATTTAAGGTTTTTTTTTAACCACAGGGGCCTCAGTCCCGCACGTGCGCATACGCGTCAAGCTAAAAAAATAGAAAAAACCACGAAGAGCACTTAGGTCACAAGTTTCACTAAGATGTATTTATGAGAATTTTACTTCTAATTCGATGTTATATATTTTTGGTGTGTTCTTCTCTACCAGCTCGCAGGCTCTATATTTTAATCAAATTTACTACAATAAAAAAAACCAATAAAACTGCGGAATATGCATTTACTTCTTAGTGTAACTAAGTGTACTTGTGATCTCAGTGGTAAAAAAAAACATAAAATTTGAGAAAAAGAACTGTAATCAAAATACTATATAACTAGCCATAGGCATTCAAAATTACCCAAAATTTAAACAATTAGCTAGACGCGTATGCGCACGTGCGGGACTGAGACCTGTGGTAAAAACAGCACTGATTCTCCTTGTATATAATTACTTATGATGCAATTTGACAGTATTATAAAACCCGATTCCGGACAGCAATGAAAGGAAATGAAGATCTGATCTGGGATATCGGTCAGGCCTTGGATGCAGTGTAATTGAAAGGGAAATCTTTTGCTTTATTTTTTGTTTGATTTAGATTTCTGCGTAGAGTTTCTGGTATTGTTTTCCATGTTCTTTACATACACCAATTTATGTTTACTCTTTGGACTTTCTCTATGTTCTATTTCAAATTTTCCTGTTGATTTGATCAGAGGTGTGAGCTTATCGAAACCAAAATTCCTTGGATCAAAATTGGGTTGTTTTTTCTGCAGCAAACTACCAACATCACCCAGGAAAGTCCAGCCATCTTCATCCGACAGATCATTGATTGTAGTTGCGATCAGTGTGATCTCTTTTGCAGTGATCTTATCAATAGAATCCTTTTCTGATCTTTTGCCTTTCTCCGTCTCCCGTTCTTTGGTTTGATTTTTTAATATTTCAATATAGATAAACTTATCACAAGCAACGATAAATGGATTTGGAGTTTTTTTCTCACCTATGCCAATGACCTGCATCCCTGCTTCTCGCAAACGAGTAGCTAATCGCGTAAAATCACTGTCGCTCGATACCAGACAAAATCCATTCACTTTTTCTGAATACAAAATATCCATGGCATCTATGATCATGGCCGAATCGGTTGCATTTTTTCCGGTCGTATATCCGTATTGCTGTATGGGTGTTATTGCATTTTCAAGCAATAAATTTTTCCATTTGGAAAGATGCGGCTTGGTCCAGTCACCATAGATCCGCTTGATCGTAGGATTACCATATTTAGCTATTTCTTCCATCATCTCTTTCACTTGACCTGATGGAATATTATCGCCATCAATCAGAACAGCCAGATTATTATTCATTGTTGTTGAGTTTTGTATAAATAGGGGAGACTTCATCTGTCAAAGCAAAATGATGAAGCATTTTATTCAGATTTCGCCTTCTCAAATAACTAAGGAGTTGATACACTACCGGAAATTTATGATCATCTATAAATTGTGTTACAATTTGTTTGAAACTTCCTTTCTGCATATAATCGATAGATGACTTGAAGTTTTTTGTAGCTACAGGAGCAGGATACTGAACTCTGAACGACTCGTAACCTCCTTTTGAATAGAAGTGCTCCCAGCTGTCGGCCGCAGCATCTACGGGTTTTACTATGCCTTTCATGTTCATAGCTGCTGTTCTACCGATCACATAAGCAGCGGAAGTGATGGGTTGTTTAATATCCATCGGGTAGTATAGTCCGCTATCAGAAAGTTTTACTGAACCAACGGTACTGAAGTATGCAGTTCTTTTGGTTGTATAATAAAGTAGAATTATTTCATTCGACTTTAATTCTTTGTCAACTTCATCCAGAATTTCATTAAAATTCTTTGGTAAAATTACATCATCCTCAATGATACATGCAGATTTCGCATCAGTCTTTAAAAATGCTTCATAGGCAAGAAGATGAGATAAGGAACAACCAATTGCTCCCTTAGTTAACCAGATTGGGTAAAGCTTAACAATTTCAAGATTACATGTTTCTTCAAGATCTTTATCTGTCAGCAAAGATCCATCTACAGCTGGTATGATCATGTGATCCAGCTTACGATCTGCCACATGTTGTTTTATATAGTTATTCCGGGTCTTAGACCTTTCTAATGTAATAACATATGCCTTCATCAATAGAATTATAATTTTGAATTGTAAAATTACTAATTAACTATCATTGTTGTCCGGAATAAATTTAAGTTGTTTATTTAAGGCTTTTTTTTAACCACAGGGGCCTCAGTCCCGCACGTGCGCATTCGCGTCAAGCCAACAGTAGAGAATATTTCCCGCAGATCTCGCCGAAGCTATATATTCCATTCTGAGAGATCTGCGAATGCAAAGTGAATCTCTTACAATAACGTTTCATAACCGCAGAA
>JBBKWX010000030.1:0-3213 GCA_037969175.1 Bacteroidia bacterium
AGCTTAACGCACATGCGATTTTTCAGGCTATGCACGAAATATTTTCAAGATGGATAGGACTACCCAAGTAGGGCCGGCGGTGCACGCAGTCCTGAAACAAAAAGTTCAGGAGAAAAATAGAGCTCATGCTCTTCGGGTGGACGAACAATAACCCCTTTCAGAGGCTGTTCAATGTATTGATAAAACTCAGGAATCAGCGCTATCAGCAAAAATGAATTAACTGCAATAGTGCGATTGAAATTTTGAGCTACATGTGAAGCGGTTCCTTCTTCAGCATGCAAAAAATGTGCAAACAGATGACTGAGATCGATATCGCTTTGCTCTTCCTCATTCTGATCATGATCATGCGAATGTGACTGCGTAGCCTCCCCATGATGATGATGTGTAATCAGCGCTACATCATGCTGCTCATCGTGATGGTGATGCACAACCATGCTATGTCCCAGCATAATAGCATAGGACAAAAACATCAAGAATATAGTGAATGATTTCTGGAGCATTAGCTTCAAAGATAGTGAATGGCCATGCAATATGCAATTTGTTTTTATTTTCCCACAGATCTCACGGAATATTACAAGGAATTATTTTTTCAAAATGAACATACTTTATTAAATAAAACACTCTTCCCTCCCACAGAAAAAGAAGAAAAGAGTTATACTTTAACATTATGTATTTAAGATTTATTATTAATCATTACCAATAGGTGTTAAGTGTTAGATGTTTGAAACGGTGTTTGATGTTGTTTTTAGTTTTGACTATTGATTTTTCTCCGCGTCTCTGCGTAAAAACTCCGCGCCTCCGCGGTTATCTTTTTTTGTTTCCGGCAAAGTCACAAAGCAAAGTATTACACCTTAAACATTTTCATTAGATGTTTGGTGTTAGGTGTTGTTTATTTTTAATAAACCCTCCGAAGTTTCCTCCGAAGGGTTCGAAAAACCAATTTACGATCTCTTAATACTTTTCTTTTCCATACGCTTCATCTTTCCCTGACTTCTCCATTCTTTTACAGGTTTGCCGGCCATAGCAGCAGGCACATCGATATAACGTGGGAATAATGTTTTGTTATTGTCGGTAACGGCATCCAATATATGGCCGGTGATTGGAAAGAAGAGGAAATTTCCCCACCAGATAGCACGCTGTCCTTTTGGTTTCAGTTCTACATTAGTGCTTGCACCAGCTGAATTTAATTGCAGTGCCCCTTTATTTTTATAAGGAAGTTTTACTGCAGATGTTAAGTAATTCACATTAGTTGTAGTCGTGGTGTTGCTTAAGTTACTATGGTATGAATTACTGGTACTGGCGAAAACCTCAAGTGTTATATCTTTTGATTTGCCATCAAAACTTACAACAAGATCTTCTGGAGCATCGATCAAAAATACAGGCCTTACCCCTTTAGTTAATGCTCCGGCTATGGTTCCACAAGAGGATAACAATGCCAGAGATGAAATGCTAAGTAGTGAATAGATTAAAGTTTTCATTTTCATTTTTGTTTTTTTTTATTTTCCTACTCTTTTGGCTTTTCGGTATCGCCTCGTTTTTGATTGGTATCTGAACTCCAATATTTTTTATTTTTTATTTTTCTGATGATAGTTTTTATCTGTATTCCAGAGATCGAAATGAAATGTCAGTTTCATATAGTTCAAAAATGGATTATTGATAAAGATGTTACTGATATCTTCACTTCCCTTGGGGATATTCATAGTAATACCCGGCTGTTTACCAAACTCAAAACCGGTTACAACGCCCACCTCATCCCACTGCCAGCCTATTTTATAACCCAGAGGATCTTGTTTGATATTATCTATCTTGTAACTCTGATCATTATAAGTGAACTTACCAACGGAGGTCAATCCGCTCACCAGCTGGATATAAAATCGCTTTGCATAGAATCTTCTGTAATTGTATCCTCCGCTATTGACAACCGACTTCCGGATCTTTCTGAAAGTCAGTCCTGCGAAAATTGAGGTAGTACTGATATTGCTATGATAGAATTTGTCTTTTGCCGGAAGAAATATATTTCCTCCTGAGATTATATATTCCGATGAATCACTGTTGACATATTTTGGACGGGCATATTGTGATATACCACCCGACAAAGCCCAATATCTTCTGACATCGCACCCGGCCATGAAATATTTTTGCGAGCTGTATAAGCCGTCATTGTAATTGTCTGTAATGACTTTTACTTTACCCGTTTTGGTCTTATCACGAAATACCAGCTCTACAGATCCATCAATATATAAGCCTTTGCTTTCTTTTTGAGTTGTTAAAACATTATCAGACGGGATCATGAAATTTCGGATCACGCCTTGTCTGTAGTTTGCCTGATAATGCAGTTTGTCCAGGATCTGACCTTCCACTCTTCCACCAAAAGTGATGGGATACAGAAATGTTTCCATGCTCAACACGGCCAGACTGATCTTTACCGGTGCGAGGTCGTGTAAATTATTCTGAGTTTTGTATTCTATGGATTGAGCAGAGAGCTTTGCACCAAAACATACAATTGACAAAAGACAAAAGATGCGAAGTGCGGAGTCTGAAATTTGTGAGGCGTTTCTCATTTTACCTTTGTGTTTTATGACAGCATTTGTTGCGATCAATTAACTAGGGTAAAATTCGAATTCGTGAGAGCTCGGAGCAATCACTTAATAGTAGTAAAGTATTTTTTGATGATTTCTTAAGAAGGCTACTTATTAAAAACTTTATTCAAAGCATCGGTCCTGGAATTGACCTGCAGCTTTTCATAAATATTGCGGATATGAGTCCTCACGGTTTCTGTACTTAGAAAAAGCCTGTCACCGATTTCCTTGTACCGCAGGCCCTTTGAGAGCTGCTCCAGGATCTCCTGTTCGCGTAAGGAAAGCTTTTGCAACTCCGGATTACCGAATGCAGAAAAGCTACCTACGATCTTGCGGGCAATATTTCCGCTCATTGGGGAGCCGCCTTTGTGTATTTCAACCAGAGCATCCAGGATCTTAGAGGGTTGTGTGGTTTTGGTCAGATAGCCCGTTGCGCCTGCCTTTAGCGCATTAAATACAGAGTCGGAATCTTCATAAGAAGTGAAGATCATAAATTGGGTATCGGGGCAAAGTGGCTTCAAGGATGCTATACATTCTATGCCTGTTTTATTGCCCAGATTTATATCCATCAATACCACATCCAGTTTTAGTCCGGGTATATTCAAAAGCGCGTCCTCAGCCGATTCGAAGACAT
>JBBKWX010000031.1:0-3477 GCA_037969175.1 Bacteroidia bacterium
TATTAACACCCCTTCTCTAAATGCCTAGTCTTTACCCATCTACAACATTTTTTTCAAAAAACAAATTTTTTTTTCATTCAATCCCGATTTAACTTGCTTATTCACAGTATTAAAATCAAATCATGAGAAAACTATCTAAATTGAGCTTAGCATTAATAATTCCGGGAATAATGATAAGCTCATGTCAAAAAACCGAATTGGATCCGGACTTAGGCACTAGTAGTAAAAATGAAACAGGTGTTATACCCAAGTTGAAAGGAACGAACAATTCTGTATTACTTACCGGAATAAAACAATATGCGGTGGAAAACTTTACAGAAAGAGGCGCCAATTTTATTCCACCATTTGTTACATCGGATGGGTTTGGAATTGCTAAAGATGTAGTGATCGATTATAGCCAACCATTTCCTATTTTTATTTCGGGTGAATTAGTGTTTTTCTCTACAACTCTCGATGCAAATGATTTTTACAGACATAACCCAAATGGTACAGTTTCAATCCATATCACTTCAAATACTGCGCGTGCTGAGCTTGGAAATCTTACTACAGGCGAATACTTTTATAGCGGACTCAATTCAAATATGAGCATGAACTATACAGGAGCATTAGTAGAATATATTTTCCAGGATCCTGATGGCGACCCGGTTACATTCAACTTTGTGGACATGAATCAAAACCCTAATGCTGCTGTATGGACAGGTGTAGGGAAAGTACAAAAAGATGGAATAGGTCCAAAAAGACTATTAAGAAGTAATTTAGTTGCAAACCCGGGTTGGACTCTTGTAAATTCTGATTTTTCTATGAAATAGCAGTAAAAATAAACCAAAATAAAACCCCTTTTTCCTCTATAGAGAAAGGGGTTTTTATTTTATTTGACACAGGGATATACGGATTCGGTACAAATTAAATAGTGTATTTTTGCAAGCATGATCAGGTTTTGTCTTTTTCTGTTGGTAATGTTTAGTTTTTCTCAGCTTGTTGCTCAGAAAAATTATCATCCTTTGCCGCATGTGGATAAGGAAAGTCCGTTTGATATCTCTCCTCAATTCCCGGGTGGTTCAGATGCAATGATGAAATTTTTTGCAGACAGTATCCGATACCCTGAACCGGAAAAGACAAAAAGAAAACAAGGTTATGTATTGATGAAATTTATTGTTAGTGAAAAAGGAAAGATTGAAACTATTCATATCATCAATGGTGTTGCCGGAGCACCTAACTTTGTAGCGGAAGCAAAAAGAGTAGTTGAAAGCATGCCGGATTGGATTCCGGCAACAAAAAAAGGAGAAAATGTTTCTTCAGAATATCAGCTTTCGGTTCCATTTAAGCTAAACAAATCCGGTAGTATTTATCATAGATCAATACATTAAAAAAATAAAATCAATTGGAGGAATCATCAACAAGAATAAATAAATACCTCACAGAAGTAGGCTACTGCTCCAGACGCGCTGCGGATAAACTTATTAAAGCAGGACGTGTAACTATCAATGGTATTGTACCTGAGCTCGGCACCAAAGTAGGTACAGAAGATGAAGTACGGGTTGATGGGAAGATCATTTCATCAACCAACGAAAAACCTGTCTACATAGCCTTCAATAAACCTATCGGGATCGTTTGTACAACTGACACCAAAGTAGAACGACACAACATCATTGAGTATATAAACTACCCATCCAGGATCTTTCCTATAGGCCGGCTGGACAAACCCAGCGAAGGATTGATATTCCTGACCAATGACGGAGATATCGTAAACAAAATATTACGAGCGAGAAACAATCATGAGAAGGAGTATATTGTATCTGTAAACAAACCCATTACTCCGGAATTTATTGAGGCCATGAGTAACGGTCTCCCTATATTGGATACGATCACAAGAAAATGTCATGTTGAAAAAGTAAGTGCTTTTGTTTTCAAAATAATTCTTACTCAAGGTTTGAACAGACAGATAAGACGGATGTGTGAACATCTCGAATTCAGAGTTACGAAATTGATACGAGTTCGGATCATGAATATTTCATTGGATACTCCTGTTGGAGAATGGAGATATCTAACCGAAAAAGAAGTAGAAGAGATCAATTCATTGGTAGCAGATTCAACCAAGACCTATGATGAACCATTGGATGAATTAGAATAAATAATTTTGCCGTTTACTCATTTGTTTTTCAAATCCCTGTTGAAGATTAATTACTCTAAATGATTAATAAAAAAAGAAGTCAGTTTTTTTTATTATAAAATTCTATTATTCTGCCTGTTACTTCATCCTTGTATTTCCTGAATAAGAATCATTGTTGTCCGGAATAAAATTTAGTTTTTTATTTAAGGCTTTTTTTAACCACAGAGGCCTCAGTCCCGCACGTGCGCATACGCGTCAAGCTAACTTTATCCATTTCGGGTAATTTTATTAGCCTATGGCCAGTTATATAGCATTTTGATAACAGATCTTTTTCTCAAATTCCATGTTTTTTTTACCACTAAGAACACAAGTACACTCAGTTACACTAAGGAATAAATATATATTCCACAGCTTTAGGTTTTTTTTATTTTGTAGTAATTTTGATTAAAATATAGTGCCAGCCAGCCGGTAGACAAGAACACGCCAAAAATATATAACATCGAATTAGAAGTAAAATTCTCATAAATATATCTTAGTGAAACTTGTGACCTAAGTGCTCTTCGTGGTTTTTTCTATTTTATTAGCTTGATGCCAAAACGAGACTTCGGGGCACTGAGACCTCTGTGGTAAAAATAGCACAGATTCCCCTTGTAGATAAGTACTTTTGATGCAATTCGACAGGATTCGAAACCCGATTCCGGACAACAATGAATAAGAATAAAAGGTTGTGTTGGGTGACTAGTCTCAACTATATCTTGGTAATTTAATACAAGCCTTCTATATCCTGGAGATTAGAACAAACAGATCAAGTTATTTTCAAAAGATTCAGAAACTTTAGCACCATAAATTATTCTGAATCACATTTTATTCATATATTAAAATCAAACAAACAGGAATTTTAAAATATGGGTATTAAGGATGATAAATTAACGCAGGATTCTGTTCTTTCAGCAGAAGTATTGCTTGAAAAGCTTAGTTCGATCGAAGGTATTACCAGCAAAAAAATGTTTGGTGGGCATGGAATATTTCATGATGGAAATATGTTTGGGATCATAGATTCCAAAGGGCAAGGGTTTATGAAAGCTGATGACTCCAACAGATCTGAATTTGAAAATTCAGGAGGATCGAAACATAGCAAAATGTCTTATTATTCTATTTCATCAGAAATTATAAAAGATGAAAAAATGTTAGTTGCGATGGCTAAGAAATCTATATTCATATCAAAATAGAATTCTGTTGATATATATGCGTATTGATATTTTACCATACGATCCTTCAAGCATCACCAAGTTTAAGGCTGAATCAGCTTTGTTAAGCTCTGTCTTTAATGATGCAAGAATCCACATAGAACATATAGGAAGTACTGC
>JBBKWX010000032.1:0-4986 GCA_037969175.1 Bacteroidia bacterium
TAGAATCCGTGTGTTATTCTTCGTAACTAATACTGAAAATGACTTTGTTTTTCTTCGTAAATAATTAATAGATGAATATTTCTGTGAAATTCCATCTAACTTATCTTAACCTGCTGATATTTTGACTGTTGTAATTCCGAGTTTTTTCATTTTAGTTTTTATCATGGATAAGTTAGCCAGTTTGTTCTACTTTTAAAAATGTATTTGAATCCGTGGGAAAAAAGGAAATGAGATTGAGAAGCTGGAAGTGGAAAAAAAATCGCTCTATCGCTCATCGCTCTATCGCTAGTCAATCAAGGATTTAAGGTTTCAAAAGGATCATCTCCTACAAATCAGCCAGAGCCAGCCTTTCATCACTCAGCAAGGAGCGGGAAGGAAACCAGGAAGCCAGCATCCCAATGAAGGAAACCGTCGCAAAGACATAGAGAAAATCAATGATCTGCATTTTCACCGGATAGGCATCGATGATAAAACTTCCTCCTCCATTATTGATGCTGATCAATCCAAAAGTTTGCTGGGCATAGCAGATCAAAAAGCCCAGCACCAACCCGAAGAAAGCGCCACTGACTGTGATCAGTAATCCTTCGATCATAAAGATCTTTCGGAGCAATGAAATATCGGCACCCAAAGCCCAAAGTACTGCAATGTCTTTTTTCTTATCGATGATGAGCATGCTCAGCGAACCTATGATGCTGAAGGTTGCGATGAGCAGAATAAAACTCAGGATCAGATAAACTGCAAACTTTTCGGAGCGCAGTATTTTGTAGAGAAAATCATGTTGACGAAGACGGTCTTTTACTTCAAATGCAGCACCCAGTTTTGCTTGCGCTACCTCCATAAATTCTTCATGATCGACACCCGGTTTTAGAAGTATTTCAAGAGAAGAAATTTCATTTTCCTCATTTAAAATTTCACGTGCAAAACCCAGGGGAACCAATACATATTTAGAATCGAAATCCTGTTGAATTGCAAAGACTCCGCTCACTTCGATGGATCGCTGATTAAAGGCCTGTTCGGGATTGAGGCTACTCACCACACCCGGCTTTGGTGCATAGATCGTAAGTGCATTGAATGGTCTGGCTGTACTCAAGCCAAGTGTATAGGCAATGGCATAGCCCGGCACAGCAAAGCTCTCTCCTTTACTCTCAAGCAGTAGACTTCCGTCAACCACCATCGTATCCAGTCCCGTGCTCTGCAGAAAACGTTGATCGATCCCTTTTATGGATGCAATCTGTTGACGGTCGTTATAGCTCAGCAAAACAGTTTCTTCAAGCACTCCGGATGAAGCTTTGATATCCGATGAGCTGAGTAATTCATGAAAGGCCGGAGTATCGGGATCGAAGGTTTTTCCCTCTACGACCGTAATCCGCATATCCGGATCGAAGGAATTGTAAAGCGACATGACCAGATTGCCAAAGCCATTGAAAACGGAGAGCACTACGATAAGCCCCATGGTGCCAACAGCAACGCCGGCGACAGAGATAAGCGAAATGATATTGATGGCTGAATGACTCTTTCGCGAAAAGAGATAACGTCTTGCTATGCTAAGTGCGAAAGATCTCATGGCCTTCGGAAATTATTTCCAGGCTTTAACAATTAGTCCTGTGCCTGTAGCATGTTTCATGTTCACATCGGCATAATTCAACACAAAACTTATAGGATAGGCAATGATATAATAGAATGGAAGTATAAGATAAAACAAGCGGCTTGAGCCCAGCATCAGGATAGGCCATTTCATGCTCAGTCTCCAGCTGATCTTTCCCGGGGAACCGTAGCTGTAATGCGCCTCCACCTTAGAGAAACCGGCAGTAAGGATCTTCTCTTTTATCTCTTCGATATTATAGCCATCTCTAACATGCTCTTCGATAAAAGAACTTTCTTCATCCCCATGAACATCGGATCCACCCTGATCGGATGGCGTACTGATCACTAGCATACCGCCCGGCTTAAGTGACTCACAGATATTTTTGAATACGCCGCGATCATCTTCGATATGTTCCATCACATCCACACTCATGGCCAGATCGAACTTACCCGGAACTGAGAATTGTGTGAGATCTTCAACCTGAAATTTAACATGCCCCGCTGAACCGATCTGTTTGAAGAAATTATTGCAATCCGCCACCTGTTCATCTTTCACATCAACTGCTAAAATGTTCCAGGACGGATTACGGCTGTTGAGCCAATAGGTATACTGACCAAAACCGGCACCGGCATCTAGCACTTCAGCATCCCCTTTATGCGTTCTTTCCCAGGCACGGATCTCTTTATGCACATGCCAGGCACGCAGCAGGAGCAGATCGAGCAGGCGATAAAACACTTTTCTCAGGAAAGGAGTACGGTTGAACACATTGCCCAGTCCGCGTTTAATAGGATCGTATTGCATAAAAGAATAGCGGGATCAATTATAAGTCTCGTCGTCAACGCCCGGCGTTTCAGGTGGAATATCCAGATTACGGAATATCTTATCCATTTTATCCACTTCATCCAGCGTCTCATCGAGGAAGAATTCCAGATTAGGGATATGGCGGATCTGATTACGCATACGGTTACCCAGTTGTCCGCGTATAGCATGTGTATGAGATCGGATCTGCTCCAACAGCGCTTCCTTGTCGGCTGTTTTAAAAGCAGAAATATAAACTCTTGCGATTCCCAGATCAGGGGTGGTTCTAATACCGCTGATGGTCACGAAATTTGAACCAAAGTAGTCGCGCCCGTCACGGGTAAAAATGTCGGACAATTCCTTTTGAATTATCCTGGCGAATTTTTGTTGCCTGTTACTATCCATTGCTGCAAAGGTAATAAATTGAAAGCATAGCGTATCGTAGAAAACGAAGTCTGTAAATCAACATATTCCGACAAATAGAGGTCGATTCAAAGAAATGAGTGTTAACTCTGTTTGAATTATACGGGTATTGCTATATATTGCTGAAAATTACAGCCATTGAAAAACCTTCTACTCTTAGCTAGCTTGCTCATATGCAGTTTTTTAATGCAAGCCCAACAAATTACCAACTCCGGATTAGAAAGCTGGTCGAATGTGATCATCTATTATACCCCAAACAATTTTGGACATACCAATATTTTAGTGCCTCTGGGAAACCCGGTGACCGTGAAAAGAAGTACGGACAAGCGTTCGGGATCATATGCGGCACAACTGGATACCAAAATACTGAATAACAATCCATCACCGGATACTTTGCCTGATACAATACCCGGCAGCATATTTACCGGGGTAGCCAGTCTTACTTCACAGATCTTCGGCATTCCTTATACCTATAGCATCGCCAAAGTTAATTTTTGGTATAAATACACACCCGTAGGAATAGATACCGCTGTATGTTATGCTGCTTTGTTCAAACGGAATACCGTAACCGGATTGCGGGATACCATAGCTGATGGACTATTAAAAATTGCCGGAGCCAATACCGGCTGGCTCCTGGGAGAGTTGGACCTTATTTACCGATCGGCCGAAATCCCGGATACGCTGGGCGTGATCTGGGGTTCCAGTATTCCCGGACAAGCCATCCCGAATAGCAGTATCAAGATCGATGATATCAGTGTGAGCATGCCAACCGGTGAACAGCAAGATTTCCCCATCGGGAATCTGATTGAAGTTTATCCTTCTCCGGCCACTACAAGCGTTTGGGTAAAGAGTCTAAATTTCGATTTGACTGGTTCTGTGATGGAAATCTATGATGTAAATTCTAAGCTCGTACATTCTTTAATGATTAAATCTGATCTAACGGAATTGGATGTTTCGGGATGGGATAGTGGTATTTATTTCAGTCGTTTTATTTCTCAGGATGGGCGTTTGTTGGGCAGTTCAAAACTGTTGAAGGCAGGGAAATAATTTGAAATGAGAAATCCAATTAAGAATTCTTTGTGCTCCCTGTGCAATTGAAAGATCTTTGAAAAAGAATGATTCTACTCTGAGGCCTCTGTGGTAAAAAAAAATATTTACCACAGAGGCACAAAGAAATATACAGAGGTAACAAAGAATATTTGCTTTTTTTGGCGAATATGATCTAATAATTGGTTAATAATTTTCAAGAACAACCTGTGCTGTTGTAACTTCATAAGTTAAAACCTATTCTTATGAAAAATCTCTACAACGCTTTATTCTTAATCCTTATTCCATTATTCTCTTTTGCACAGAATGTTCCCAACCCGGGAATGGAACAATGGACGAACAACGGTACTTACGAAGATCCCAACGGATACTTCACTTCGAATTTCTATGTTGGTTTGGGTGCACCGGCAAGTGTGACTAAAACAACAGACAAACACGGAGGGCTATATGCTGCAAAGCTTACAACATTTCTGGCATCTATTGGTCCTTCAAACGATACAGTTTCAGCATTGCTTTCCATAGGGGATTTTAACACTGGCGCTGACGCAGCTCCCTTTTCAACGCGTCCTGCCAATATGAATGTATGGTTCAAATATACCAGTGCACAAGACACCGGGGTTGCAGTAGCTATATTAAGTAAGTGGAATGCTACTTCAGGTTTAAGGGAAACGGTTGCTATAGCGGGAACGGAATTTACCGGAAACGTTAGCAGTTACACACAGCGTTCAGAACAATTCGACTACTTATCAAACTTGACCCCGGATTCCATTTCCTTGCTGATTTTTTCATCTATTGCTGAAGTCCCTATTCCTGGAAGTTCACTCTATATAGATGATCTTTCTTTTTCAGGTAACGTTGGCTTGGCAGAAAATTCTGCTCAGGAAATAAAAGTGTATCCGAATCCGGCTATAGACAGATTAAATATTGATCTATCACAAGAAGGAAAGTATAGGGTTGAAATCATGGACATGAATGCCAAAAAGATAAGCACCGTTTCCTTTACAGGTAAGAAAGAAACCATAGATCTGACAGGCATTTCACAGGGACTATACATTTATATGATCTATGATGAAAAAAACCAGATCACTTCCGTAGGGAAATTTAATTTGATAAAAGACTGAGGAAAAAAGAAA
>JBBKWX010000033.1:0-21443 GCA_037969175.1 Bacteroidia bacterium
AATAAAATCTGCGCAATCATTTATTAATCCGCGCTATCCGCGGGATAAAAAAAAGGCCGGGAATAACCCAGCCTCAGATTGTTTTATGTATAAGGTGTCAGGGGTAAACCCCTGACACCACAGGGGTTCTCTCACTTCACGCGTTCCACGTAAGAGCTGGTACGCGTATCGATCTTGATCTTTTCGCCCTGGTTTACGAACAAGGGGATATTGATCTCGGCACCGGTTTCGAGAGTAGCGGGCTTCAGGGTATTGGTTGCGGTATCGCCTTTCAAGCCCGGCTCGCAATAGGTGATCTCCAACTCTACGAAAGTGGGTCCTTCGGCAAGGATAATGTTTTCGCCTTCGAATGCCACTTTCACTTCCATCTCTTCTTTGATGAATTTCAGTGTATCACCAAAAAATTCTTCCTGCACATAGAACTGTTCAAATGTAGTAGGATCCATACATACCAGGCTATTGCCATCTTTGTACAGATACTGCAAGGTGCGGTATTCTAAACGAATCAATTCTACAGCTTCACCTGTACGGAAGCGGTTCTCAGCAGATTTTCCGCTTATCAAATTCTTCATTTTGGCCTGGTAAAAAGCTCTTAAATTGCCCGGTGTACGGTGGGTATATTCTGTGATCACACAAAGTTCTCCATTGAACTTTATAACTGAACCTACGTTGATATCGGATGATGTAGCCATGTGTTTAAAATGTTTTCGGACTGCAAAAATAGGCAAATCCCGTGAAAAATATGCAATGCTTATACAGCTACTTTTGAGTTCTTGAAATCTTCTACGACCAGATGTCTTTCGCAAAATTCATATTCATCGATCTGATGATTTGAACAAACAATGATGGTCCTGTCTTTCCCGTATAGCTTGATCATGCTGTGATACCAGGCTATACCTATCCTGTCGAGGTTGGAACAAGGCTCATCGAGGAGGAGGAGGGAAGTATCACTCAAGATCGCCAAACCCAGCTTTACCCGCTGTTTCATACCGGATGAAAAGAAACGGATCTCTTTAGCGGCTGTCTTTTCCAGTTGCAGCAATGCGGGGATCTCATGTAGTTTGATGCCGGGAAGAAAGGGTTTGAATGAGCCCTGGAATTGGATCAATTCGGGCAGACTTAGCTCTTCTACCAGCTCCATATAGGGGGTTGCAATGCTGATATGACGAAAGAGTTCTTCCTGTGTCAAGGGCTTGCCTTGAACTGTGTAGCTGATACTGCCTTCTGTCTGGATCTGATAGCCACTAAGCACCTGCAAAAGGGTAGATTTACCTGAACCGTTGGAGCCGAGTATAGCCAGCCTTTCAGCGGAATTGAGTTCCAGATCGAGCTTACGGAAGATCCATTCGCGAACGAACTTCTTGCCCAGATTATCTGCCTGTACCTTCATTGCTGGAGTATCCTTTCATGATACCGCGGCTTGAATTACGCACAAAGGCGAGTATGCCGTCACGCTCTTCGGATGGAGCCATTTGTGTTTCGAGGATATCAACAGCCTTGGAAAAAGGATATCCTTTGAGATAAAGTATTCTATAAATTTCCTGGATCTCGGAGATCTTATCCGGACTGAAGCCTCTTCTGCGCATACCAACAGAGTTGATGCCCACATAAGAAAGTGGTTCGCGAGCTGCCTTGGTATAAGGTGGCACATCCTTGCGGATCAGGGAACCACCGCTGATCATCACATGACCGCCGATATGTACAAACTGATGGATGGCACTTAGTCCGCCGATGATGGCATAATCATCCACCACGATATGTCCGGCCAGAGTAACACCGTTTGCGAGGATACAACTGTCTCCCACTATGCAATCGTGTGCGATATGCACATAGGCCATAAGCAAGCAATTCTTGCCAACAACGGTTTTGCCAAGTGCAACGGTGCCCTTGTTTATAGTTACAAACTCACGGATAATGGTGTTGTCACCAATTTCTGTGGTTGTTAATTCACCTTTATATTTCAGATCCTGGGGGTCGGCTGAGATAACAGCTCCCGGGTAGATCTTTACATTCTTTCCTATCCGGGCTCCGTCGAAAATAGTGACGTTGGAACCTATCCAGCTTCCTTCAGCAATTTCTACATCACCGTGAATGACAGTGAAGGGGTCGATCTTCACATTGTCTGCAATGCGTGCATCAGGATGTATGGATACCAGTGAAGAACTCATTCTTGATCTTTTCTAACAATTTGTGCCATAAGTTCGGCTTCCATCACAAGCTTGTCGCCCACAAAAGCTACTCCGCGCATTTGACATAGTCCGCGACGTATAGGAGCAGTCAGATCAAGTCTGAAAACAACTGTATCTCCCGGCAAAACTTTCTGTTTGAATCTTGCATTATCAATCTTCAGGAAGTAGGTCCAGTAGTTTTCCGGATCAGGAACTGTATTTAGAACCAGGATACCTCCAACCTGTGCCATTGCTTCTATGAGCAAAACACCCGGCATTACCGGATTATTCGGGAAATGCCCCTGGAAGAACCATTCATTCAGCGTAACATTCTTTATGCCTACAACATGGTTTTCCGAAAGTTCGGTGATCTTATCCACCAATAACATCGGGAACCTGTGAGGCAATCTGCGGCTGATCTCATTGATATCGATGAGAGCCGGAAGATTTGCATCATACTTAGGAACGGTACCTTTTAATCTATCTCTTTTAATGAGTGCCTTGATCATTTTGGCAAACTCAATATTAGAGAAATGTCCGGGTCTTGCAGCCAGGATATGAGCTTTGATTGGTGTGCCGATCAATGAAAAATCACCAACGATATCCAGTAATTTATGACGAGCAGGCTCATTCTGAAAATGTAATTCTACATTATTCAAAATACCTCTTTCCTGTACCTCAACCTTGGGCTTTTTAAGTAAGCTCGCCAGGTTATCCAATTCTTCCTGAGAGACTTTGCGATCAACAATTACGATTGCATTATCGAGATCTCCGCCTTTGATCAGATCGTGTTTTACAAGCGCTTCGAGCTCATGAAGGAAACAGAATGTTCTTGACTTTGCGATCTCTTCTGTGAATTCCTGAATATTATTCATCCAGGCATGCTGAGTACCTAATACCGGAGAGTTATAGTCAACCATAACGGTCACTCTAAAATCGGCACTGGGAACAGCAAGCATTTCTGTTTTGCGGTCGGTATCTTCATAGGTAAGGTTTTCAGAAAGGATATAATATTTTCTGATCTCGCTTTGCTCTTGAATTCCTGCTTTATGGATAGCATCCACAAATGGATTTGAACTTCCGTCCATGATAGGTACTTCGGGGCCATCCAGCTCTATGAGTACATTATCAACTTCAAGTCCGGACAATGAAGCCAGAACGTGTTCTATGGTACTTACTCTTCCTCCATTCTGTTCCAAGGTAGTGCCTCGGGCAGTATCCACAACATTATCCACATCGGCATCGATCGTCGGACTTCCCGGAAGATCGATACGGCGGAACTTAAATCCATGCCCTTCGGCTGCCGGTTTAAGAGTAAGGTTTACAGGAGCGCCGGTATGTAGGCCAACACCTGAAATGGTAACTTCTGTTTGTAAAGTGGTTTGCTTTTTTTCCATTCAGATTCTGTAATCGCTTTACTTGGCCTCTATCTTTTCGAGGGTTTCGATTCGTTTTTCTATTTCCGGTAGTTTTTTGAATACTACATAAGCTCTTTTATATTCACCTATCCCGAAAGAGGGTGAACCTTGCACGATATCTCCTTCACGGGTGATACTGGCCCCAATTCCGGATTGTGCAGCGATCTTCACTCTATCAGCAATTGTAATATGGCCAATTATACCAACCTGACCGCCTATCATACAATCCTTGCCGATCTTGGTTGATCCGGCTATGCCTGTCTGTGCAGCGATCACTGTATTTTCTCCGATATCTACATTATGTGCTATTTGGATCAGATTATCCAGCTTCACACCTTTTCGAATATATGTGGAACCCAGTGTAGCTCTATCGATACACGTATTTGCACCGATCTCGACATGATCCTCGATAACTACATTTCCGATCTGAGGGACTTTAAGATACAAATTTTCAGATTGGGGTGCGAATCCAAATCCATCAGCACCGATGATCACACCTGCATGGAAAGTACAAGCAGCGCCGACCTTACAAGAGTGATAGATCTTTACTCCATCATGGAGCACTGTTCCAGCACCGATCTCAACATTATCTCCAATATATACATGGGGATGAATACGAACACCCACACCCAACTTTACATTCTTGCCGATATATGCAAAGGCTCCTATATAAATATCATCATGATATTGAGCACTGGCTTCAATGAATGAAGGTTGTTCAATGCCTTTCTTCTCGGCCATCTTCTGGTGATACATCTCAAGCAGTTTCGTAAAGCTTGAGTATACATCATCAAGACGGATCAGGGTAGAAGACACTGGTTTTTCAAGTACCAGATCTTTAGCGATCAATACGATTGATGCTTGAGTTGTATAAAGATATTCTGCGTACTTGGGATTAGCCAGGAAGCTAAGTGTGCCCGGAGTTCCCTCTTCGATCTTGGACAAAGAACTAACCCGGACATCCGGATTACCCTCAAGCTCGCCCTGTAGCAGATCACATAATTGTCGGGCTGAAAATTCCATCGCTCAAAAATACAATTTTTTTTAAATGATTAGGCCACTTGTTCCAGTTGGCTTTTTCCTGTGGGGATCTCCTATAGAAGCCTGTCAATATTCAATCCGGCCGGATAGCAGAGATAATACTTACTAACCGGTTTACTCAAAGCAGTTATGTTCAATTGGTCAGAGGCACTTGCAATATCATCAATTGAACCATCCTTACGAAGGATATTAATTTTATCGGCTCCACTGGTATACGCATTATTGACAATAGAATCAGCGAAGACAAAATACGAACCCTCACCTTTTTTAAATCCTTTTTTCAATGCATATTCATTTTCCAATTCAGCAACTTTCTTTTTTGGAAATGCCTTATCCCGCATAAGGATCTTAGGCAGTTTGCGTTCTTCCATCATTGTGCAAAGTTGGGATAGGACGGGATCCGGATGATCTTTCCAAACTTTTACTGAGGTGAAAATATCATAGTCATCCAGCTTCATAAACATTTCAAGATTCTTAGGCGAAGACTTGAATGATGCAGATTTTAATGCCGAGGAAAGGAAGTGATAAAGTGCAGGTGTTGCAAAAAGTTCTTGTCCCTGAAGATGAATTTCTTTTGCTCGTTTCAGAATCTTTACTAACAGCATCTCAGCCGAGATAACCGTTTTATGCAGATAAACTTGCCAGTACATCAATCGTCTGGCGATAATGAATTTCTCGATCGAATAAATTCCTTTTTCCTCAACTACCAGCTGATCTTTTTTAACATCCAACATTTTTATTATCCGGTCGGATGAAATGACGCCTTCCGACACTCCCGTAAAGAAGGAGTCGCGGTTGAGGTAGTCGAGCCGGTCCATATCCAGCTGACTGGATACAAGCTGATGCAAGAAATGCTTACGATATGCGTTCTTAAATATCTTGATGGCTAAATTCAGTTTATTACCGAATTCTTTATTGAGCCGATCCATCACAAGAGCAGAAATTGTTTCATGACTGATACCTTCAATCAGACTATGTTCGAGTGCATGAGAAAATGGACCATGACCAATATCATGGAGGAGAATAGCTATCGTGACAGCTTCAGATTCCTCTTCAGTGATATCATGACCTTTGCTTCGGAGCGTTTCGATGGTCTGCCCCATGAGGTGCATGGCACCGAGAGCATGGTGGAAACGGGTGTGAAGAGCTCCGGGATATACCAGGTGAGTAAGGCCGAGTTGCCTGATACGCCTGAGGCGCTGAAACCAGGGATGCTCGATGAGGTCGAAAACAGATTCATAAGGTATACTGATGAATCCGTAAACAGGGTCGTTAATGATCTTCTTCTTATTCAATCCCACGGTTGGTCAAGGAAAAAAGCTTAATTTTAAACAATTAAATTATAGGTTAAAAGTATGGAAAAAATAAAGATTTTGTGGACGGATGATGAAATAGACCTTCTTAAACCACATATTCTGTTTTTGCAGGAGAAAGGCTACGAAGTAGTGACTGCTAATAATGGAGAAGATGCATTAGAGTTGGTACAAGCTCAAAATTTTGATATCGTGTTTCTGGATGAGAATATGCCGGGTTTATCGGGTATTGAAACTTTGGCGAAATTGAAAAATAAAAAGCCCGAGATCCCTGTGGTTATGATCACCAAGAGCGAGGAGGAAAGCATTATGGAAGATGCTATCGGTTCTAAGATCGCAGATTACCTCATCAAACCCGTCAATCCCAATCAGATCCTGCTTACGATCAAAAAGAATTTGGATAATAAACGATTGATCAACGAGAAATCGATGACCGGATATCAGCAGGATTTCAGATCTATTGGAATGTCTTTGGGTGATAGACTCGGTTATGAAGAATGGGTTGAGGTATATAAAAAATTGATCTATTGGGAGCTTGAGCTCGAGGGATCCAGAGACGAAGGAATGTATGAGATCCTGATCCAGCAGAAGTCAGAAGCAAATAATCTTTTCGCAAAGTTTGTTGAGAATAATTATCTCGATTGGTTAAAAGATGATAGTGGAAAAGCTCCATTACAATCACATAATCTGATGCGCAAAAAAGTTTTCCCTGTCATAGACAGTACGGAAGATCCTGTGTTCATGATCCTGATCGATAATTTGAGATATGATCAATGGAAGACCATACAACCCTTGGTACAAGAGCTTTTCAGAATAACGGAAGAAGAAACCTATCTAAGTATTTTGCCAACTGCAACGCAATATGCACGGAATGCAATTTTTGCCGGACTGCTTCCATTGGAGATCCAGGAACGCATGCCGAAATATTGGAAAGATGAAGATGAAGAAGGGAGTAAAAATTCGTTTGAAGAAGAATTTTTAACGGATCAGATCTCACGTTTGCATAAAGATATTCGCTTCAGCTATACCAAGGTTACCAACCTTGCTGCGGGTAAACAAATGGTGGATAATATTTCCAACATGATGGATAATAAACTAAATGTTATTGTCTATAATTTTGTGGATATGTTGAGTCATGCCCGAACAGATATGGAGATCATTCGTGAGCTTGCTGATGATGAAGCAGCTTACCGATCCATTACCCTGAGCTGGTTTGAGCATAGTCCATTATTGGACGCCCTGAAACGGATCTCTGAGAAAAAGTGTAAGGTCGTTATCACAACTGATCATGGAACCATACGTGTAAAAGAGCCTTCAAAAATTATTGGAGACAGAAACACAAATACCAATTTGAGGTATAAACAGGGAAAGAATTTAAACTATGACAAGAAAGATGTTTTGGAAGTTAAAAATCCTTCAGATGCATTTTTACCTAAGAATAGTTTAAGTGCTTCCTATGTTTTTGCGAAGGAAGATAAGTTCTTTGCATATCCAAATAATTATAATTATTATGTAAATTACTACCGTAATACATTTCAACATGGAGGAATCTCTATGGAAGAAATGATTATTCCGGTGATAACACTTACCTCTAAATAATGTATGATCACAAAGGTTTTTGAGGCAAGAGATACGAAAGATTTGATACCAATAGCAGCATATATTGTTTCAAATTTATCGCAGTCGAACATAGTATTATTTGAAGGGCAGATGGGAGCAGGGAAGACCACCTTGATCTCTGAAGTTTGCAGAAGCCTTGGTGTAGCAGATGCGGTGAGTAGTCCTACATTCAGTATTGTAAATGAATATCTTGATCAGCATGGACAACCGGTTTATCATTTCGATCTGTATAGAATGAAAAATGTGCAAGAGTTGAATGATATCGGGATGGATGAGTATCTTTACAGTAACAGGCCGGTGTTTATAGAATGGCCAGAGTTGGCAACACATATTTTACCGTCGGAAGTATTAACAGTAGCACTTCTTGATGACGGAGATAAACGGATAATTACCGTGCAGACTTATGAGAACAGGAAACCCTGAATTGAGTGCCATAGCCCGGAGCGGTTTATTGCAGCCCCAGGAGAGCATGCTTGAAGTGAAGAAACACAAAAAGCAACTGTACATCGGAATACCTAAAGAAACCTCTTACCAGGAGAATAGAATAGCGCTTGTGCCTGAAAGTGTAGCACTGATGGTGGCCAATGGGCACCAGATCGTGATTGAAACGGGAGCAGGTAACAATTCTAATTTTCAGGATTCGGATTACAGCGAAGCAGGTGCTCAGATAGCTTATTCAAGAACTGAAGTTTTCAAAGCGGATATTGTTTTGAAGATCGCACCACCATCTACTGAAGAATTGGATCTAATTCCAAACGGAAAAACGCTTATTTCCATTCTTCAGATCTCCATGCAGAATGAAGCTTATGTTCGCAAGCTGATGGAAAAAAAGATTACTGCGATTGGGTATGAGTATATGCAGGATAAATCAGGGATCTTCCCAGTGATTCAGGCTATGAGCGAGATCGTTGGAAGCACAGCTATTTTGATTGCAGCTGAATACCTCAGTAATGTTTTTCAGGGTAAAGGCGAATTACTGGGCGGTATAACGGGGATCCCTCCTACTGAAGTAGTGATCCTGGGAGCAGGCACAGTGGCAGAACATGCTGCAAGAGCTGCCATGGGATTGGGAGCAAATGTGAAGATATTTGATAATTCAGTTTATAAATTACGCCGCTTACAAAACAATTTAGGCAGCCGGGTTTATACATCTACCATAGTTCCCAGCATCTTGTTGAAAGCTCTGCGTACTGCCGATGTTGCAGTGGGTGCAATACTGGCAAAAGCCGGAAGAACTCCCTGTATAGTGACAGAGGAAATGGTTAGTGAGATGCGTTTTGGATCTGTTATCATTGATGTAAGTATTGATCAGGGCGGATGTTTTGAAACCAGCGAAGTAACAAATCATACCAATCCTGTTTTTAGAAAATACGGAGTGATCCATTATTGTGTTCCCAATATTGCTTCTCGTGTGAGTCGGACTGCTTCTCATGCATTGAGCAATATCTGGACTCCTATCCTGCTAAGTATTGGTGCAGAGGGAGGGATAGAAGAGATGCTTTGGAAAGAAGCCAGTGTAAGACACGGTGTTTATTTATATCGGGGTAATACAACCAATAAATATATTGCAGAAATGTTTAGAGTCCCATACAAAGATTTGGATCTGTTGATGGCTGCACGAATATGATTTTTAAGAATATATGAAATCGATTTGGAAACCTTTTTTTGATTTTTGGGAAGGGCTGAAAGATAGTCTGGGATTTGAATTGATCCATTTAGGAAGTGTATCTATCAGTTTGTTTTCTCTGTTATATTTTACGATCTCGATCTATCTGCTTTATTATTTAAGCGGGAAGTTTAAGGGTTTACTGATCAATAAAATTTTTGTAAGGTATGATATGGAGCTTGGCGTACGACAGGCTTTTGGGACCATCATCAATTATATAATCCTGGTGATTGGTTTGGTCATCATTGTAAATTCTGCCGGTGTAGATCTAAGCGCACTAACAATTTTAGCAGGTGCATTGGGTGTCGGTATCGGTTTTGGTTTGCAGAATATTACCAACAATTTTATATCCGGTATCATCATACTTTTTGAACGACCAATTAAAGTTGGAGATAGGATAGCAGTGGGGGATATTAATGGAGATGTAGTTTCTATTTCTCCGCGTGCAACTACTGTTGTAACTAATGATAACATTGCTGTCATTGTTCCAAACTCAGAATTTATTTCCGGAAAGGTCATCAATTGGAGTTATACAGATCAGGCTGTGAGATTGAATTTTAAAGTTGGCGTATCCTATAAAGAAGATCCTGTGATCATAAAAAAACTGGTTTATGAAGTAGCTACTGCCAACCCTTCAGTTTTAAAATTCCCTGAACCTGATGTGCTTTTTGACGAGATGGCAGAAAGTGCAATGATCTTTAATCTTCGTGTATGGACAACTGAATACACCAACAGGCCGAATGTATTAAAAAGCCAGATCTATTATGCTATTTTTGCAAAATTCAAAGAGCATAATATTACAATTCCATTTCCGCAACGTGATCTGCATCTTGTTTCCGGACTTGAAAAATTAAAAAACTGATCGGGATATTCTAAAATATTCATTGATTAAGATTCTCTGTAATTATTTCCTGATGATCAAGAATATTAATTCAAAACATTAAACGTTTATACTCATCAAACCTGATCTGTATTTATTCATATACAGTATTTTGATCTATATGGAACCCGGTAAATTTAAAATACAAGATTTTAGTTATGATCTGCCCGAAGAACGGATAGCAAAATATCCTTTATCTGAAAGGGATTTGAGTAAATTATTGATCTATCGAGGAGGAGAAATTGAGGAGGATAGTTATAAAAATATTGCGGATCATATTCCAGAAAATTCTTTACTAGTTTTTAATGATACTCAGGTGATCCATGCTCGTTTAATTTTCAGGAACTCCATGGGTGCAAAAATTGAAGTCTTTTGTTTGGAACCTGCAGAAGAAAATTCAGAACCCATATCTGCCCTCTCACAAAAAGGAAATGTCAGCTGGAAATGTTTGGTAGGAAATTCATCAAAATGGAAAGATAATATCATCCGGTTCCCATCAGAAGAGCTGGAACTTTTTGCAGAAAGAATTCCCGGAGCAGGGAAGAGTCCTGATATCCGTTTTAACTGGGCACCTGCCGAATTAACTTTTGCTGAGGTCATCGAGAAGCTAGGTGAAATGCCTATCCCGCCTTACTTACACAGAAGCAGTGAAGAGATAGATCAGGACAGATATCAAACGGTATATGCAAAACATCAGGGTTCGGTAGCAGCACCTACCGCAGGTTTGCATTTTACACCTCAAATTTTCGAAGCATTTAAATCAAAGAATATTAAGACCGATTTTGTGACCTTGCATGTGGGAGCAGGAACATTTCGTCCGGTAAAAAGCGAGACCCTGCAAGATCATGATATGCATGCGGAATGGATAGATGTGAGGAAAGAAAGCATTGCAGGTATCATCAAGCAACTGGAGCAGGGAAGGCTATTGATAGCGGTAGGTACAACTTCTTTGCGTACCATGGAAACGCTATACTGGATGGGGGTGAAAGCGGGTTTGAATCCTCGGGCAACTATACATGAACTGGAGATCCGGCAATGGGATCCTTATGATCTAAATGCTGAACTTGCGGCATTGGTGGCGATGCAGTTTTTAGAGGATTGGATGGAGCAGAATAAAATAATCCGACTAGTATGCAAAACCCAAATGCTCATCGTTCCAAGTTATAAGCTAAGAATGATTGATGCTTTAATCACAAATTTTCATCAGCCCGGTTCTACCTTGTTACTGCTGGTTGCGGCTGTTGTGGGTGACGACTGGAGAAAGATCTACGATCATGCAATGGGTAATGATTTCCGCTTTCTGAGTTATGGTGATGGGAGCTTATTGTTCAAGAACTAAAATCGCTTACGTCTTTTTCACCATAGAGACACAGAGACATAGATCAGTGTGTTCTTCTTTTTTCTTGGTCATATACTTGTCCAAATCCATCCCGGAAGTTTTTAAATTAAGTGATTAAACCTCCCTGTTTTTTTACAGGTATAAAAAGGATCAGATCTCCTCGGGTCATCAGAAATTCGAAAGGAATCATGCTTCCTGTTTTTATATCTCTTTTAGCATTTCTTCAGACACAAGAAAATTGAAATATTCAAAAAGAAAGTTGTGTGTGATACTATTGTTTGATAAACTTTCGCGTAACAATTTTATTTGCGTTTTTCATCTTTAAATAATAGACTCCGGAAGCCAAAGTAGAGATATCGATACGAATATTATTTTGAACGTTTGTAAACTGATGCAGCTTCTTTCCGGTAATATCATAAAGTTCAACCGAAAATAAACAAGAGTTTAAGTTGCATGGATCCATGTTCTGTACATAGACATTATCTTTAGCGGGCACCGGATAAACGTTGAACGATTCGTTCATGGTAAATCCATTGATAGATGTTACCAAATTGGTCATGGTATTGAGCGTGGTATTCGTGATCACGGGAGGATTAAAGTCGAAATAAATATCAGCCGTATTTTTGATCTCTGTACCATCTGCAAGACCTGGTACAGGGCTGATAGAATACTCTATGAATCCATGGCTCAATGGTTCATTGGTATTCGAATCAGGAAGCTGAATATTCTCAAATCTCCAGATCAAAACTCTGCCCTCTGTACGAAGTTTATAATTGTGACTCGCACGCTCCATCAGGAAAGTGTTCATGTCAACATCCGTATCAAGTGTGTCCATTACAACTATATTTATGGCAGATGCTGTTCCTGTATTCTGGAAATTGATACGATAATGTAAACGCTCTCCATGCATGGTAGCCCCATTAAATCCGGCTCCTGAAGGGCTCACACTTTTGTCATTGGGATCAAAGGATCCAACAGCAATGGTGTTCAACTGAGACGTGTTGTTTGAAAAATCGTTTTCGGTAAATCCGGGAAGAGCTGAAATAGTTGCTGTGCTGGATATGCTGGTTCCAAGAGGTGTTGGTATCGGTAAATTGAAAGTAGCACTATAAATATTCTGAGCTCCGGTATTGATAGAATCAGTTATCCAGGTGATGGTTTTGGCTGTTGTATTTACCACTCCTCCGGCTGGAGAAGATGAAAGATAATTCAGCAAAGGACTATAGTTTAAAACGACTTCCCCTTTACCTTTAAGAAAGCCAGTATTATTTACATTGGCATTGAGGGTATAGTTGAATCCGGGTCTGGGCATAGTAGACTGGCCCAGATAAATCCCAAAATTGATGGGAACGATTGATTGGAATCCGAAGTTTCTTGCGTTGAAATTACCACCGGTAGTGCTGTTCACAATAATGCTATCAGGATAAACCACTGCGCTGTCGAGCAGGTAATAGGTAGGTTTTAAAATAAAATTTCCTGGAGGAAGGTCAAAACAATAATCCCCACTTGAATTTGTCACTGTATGATATTCCAGACCTGTCGAGGTATTCAAGGCTTTGATATGAACACTTTTCAATATGCGATCAGAACTTGCAGAGTAGATGTTATCCTGATCGTCGTCCAGATAGGTTTTTCCACAGATCCTGGTTAGGTAAGTCGACAAGCCAAAATTAAAATTGGAATGACCGGTACCGGTGGTGAAGGTTACAACATGACCTGCTGAGGTAGGCGAAGTGGCCGTATAACCGGGATTATTTGTCAATCTCAAAACCATCTTATCATGTGGGACAAGGATCTTGTAGTTTCCTGCACTGTCTGTCACTGCTTTGTAGCTTGCAGATTGAGAGGGAGTGCCGTATCCGTAATGGTTAAAGCTTACTGCGTACACCTCTAAATTAGGTATACCGGATTCTCCCGGATCCATTAAACCATTAAAATTCGAATCTAAATATACAGTTCCATATACAGTGTCGGGAATGATATTACATACAGGCAATGTGGCTAATACCCAACCTGAACATGTCCCCTGAGCAGTGTCTTGTGTATTGATCTGTATGAAATCATGTCCGGGAACATTTTTCATTTTGATATGTGACACACCGGCAGAGTTAAAAAATGGGGCAAAAACCTGGTTTAAACCAGAATACGGCCAGCCTGTGAAAAAGTTTGGAGGAGAATTAGTTGTGATAGAAACTACTATTGAATCACAAAAACCATATGCATTTTTGCCTGTCAGTTTGAGGTTTGGAATTCCATTCCCAACATGCACTTTTCTGGTGGTAAGACCAAGTGTGAAAATGTTTGGAAGAAAAGTATTGGAAACCGAAACGGAGTAATCGTAAACTCCCGGATTGGCGTATGTGTACAGATCAGAATTTGAAATGGAATATAGGTTGGAATAGCCATCTCCGTAGTCATATGAGTAGTATATTGCTCCAATCGTATCACCACTCAGAAATTCGGTTTCAGTTAAGATGTTAAGACCGGGCGCGTAAACATCGTAAGTTTCAGGATAAATTGAAGCACCGGGTGAGTAGAATATATTACAATAAGATCTTATACAACTGTCGCCTGTAGCTGATTTTGTCGCTTTTACCGTAAGGCAGATCTCGTTATAACCACGAGGTGGCCAGTTTAAAAATTGCCAGTCAGTAGAAAATACATTTCCATTTACTTTCCACTCGTATTCATAAATGCTCCAACCCGATTGCAGAGGTACTGCTGCAGTATAGTTAGGTGATTGCATGCCATTACTCAGATTGACTCCCACTGAAAGTATACCGCAGGTTTGACCATAAGATAAAATGGAGGTAAAGACAAAGAGGTTGACGAAGACGCAAACACGTAGAATTGTTTTCATAAATTCCTATTTATAATAACAATTTAAGAAATAATCAGATTGAAAAACAAGCCTTTAATGAAAATAAAAGAAAATCGCTTACGTCTTTTTCACCAAAGAGACATAGAGAATACAGATCATTGAATGATCTCTCTGTGTTCTCAGTTTTTTTTATGCCCGTCAGTACCTAAACTCAATCCTGTACCATTACTTTTTGTATACTTTGACTTCTGTCTTTTAAATTTATATGAATCAGATAATTTCCGGCTGCAAATTTTGAAGCATTCCATAAAGTACTTTTACCGACATCAATAGTTTCAACTTTTTTTCCGTTAGTGTCAAAGATCTCCAGTGATTTCACTTTTGATATAAATTCCGGTGTGATCATGAATTGCTTACCAACTGTTGGATATATTATGATTTGTTCAGCTGTTTTGATCTCTGTAATGGATGAAGTAGAATTATTCCTCAAAACAACTGCATTTGGATTAAGCAAATTTCCTGAACCACTTGGGATCAGGTCTTGCAGATAAACTCCATTTGCATCAAACATTTTCACAGAACTACTTGCTCCATTCCCTATCAAAATATTCCCATTGGGTAAATAGGCAAATCCTTCAGAATAACTTAAGCCTGTCATGAAATCACCTTGATATATTCCGGATGAATTAAAGCGCTTTACAGCAGTTCCATTATAATCAGATACCAAAAGATCGCCGGTAGAATCAAACCAGATATTTGTTGGACCCAGTAAGTCTGTACTGATAAAAATACCCAGGTCATTTCCCAAAGGATCAAACTTCCGAACGATATCGGTATTATAAGAAGATACATACAAATTTCCATTGCTGTCCCAATCAAGACCAATACTTCGGGGTACTCCTACTGTTGTAAAATCCCCTAAATAATTACCTGCAAGATCATATCTTCTCACTATACCAAGGCCATTCCACTGCAATACATAAAGCATAGAGTCGGGGCCGATCTTCATTCGGGTAGGACCACTTATTCCGGAAGCAAAATCGGAGATGTACGTACCGTTACTTGCATTATGTCTTGTGATCCGATTGCTGCCCAGATTAGAGATCAATACGGTGTTCGAATTTTCAAGGAATAAAATATCCTGTGGCCAGTTGATATTTGTATTGATGAACTGAACCGGATTTTGACCGTTGCTGTCAAACTTCAGTATCTGCCAGGGCGGATTATTGAAATTCCCTGCGTCGCTGACATAGATGTCGAAATTCTGTGACTTTAAATTAAAAGAAAGAAAAATCAGAATGAGAGTAAGTAATTTGTTCATGGCTGAAAAATTTTAATGATATGTTAAACAAAAAAAACATTAAGAATTATACCGTAAACAATGTATACAAATTCAAACCGGTTCGCATCACCCATTATGGGGTAGATTGTGTAGGGGCGACCGGCAGGTCGCCCATGGAAATTATGCAGGTCGCCAATTTTGAAATCATGTAGGGGCGACCGGCAGGTCGCCCATGGACATTTTGCAAAACCGCCCGTATGGAAATCATGTAGGGGCGACCAGCAGGTCGCCCATGGAAATTATGCAGAACCGCCCGTATGGAAATCACGTAAGAGGTCCGCAGGGTGCCTGGGTGAAGGCGGGAATGGGAATTTAGTTTTTTATAAATCGGATAGCTTTACTTTCAGCACCAGAAATTTTTATAAAGTACATTCCATTTTTTAGATCCGAAATATCAATAGTCCTAGACCAATGGGATTCATCAATTTTTCCGGTATGAATATGCATAACATTTTGTCCATACATATTAGATATTTCGATTGTGGCAACTCGATTATTTAATCCATTTATTGCAAGAGTGATCTCATTTTTGCTTGGATTGGGGAAAAGGTTTGTGATCAATTGTAATTGATTAATTAAACCTGATGGAGATACCACTCTTGTCATGGCAGTATTTGTTAATACAGGAGCATTTGAATCAAAAAAGATACTGGCAAAGCTTTGAATAGTGTCGCCTAAGATCAAATTGTTTTTTGTTCTAATTCTATATCTAACAAATCCGTGACTCATTGGTTCATTAACATTGCTATCCGGTAATAGAATATTATTGAATGTAAATTCCATTTGAGATCTTTCCGTTCTATAAAATAGATCAACGGGGTGCGAGGATGATACAAATTCAAACTCCGACAATTCTAAATTCTCCGGGATCTTATTATCAACTCGAACATAAAAAGCGGTATCGTTACCTGTGTTCTGAAAACGGATTATATAATCCAACCAAGGGGATGTAGGTATCTCGTAATCATAGATTTTACTTCTATTCACAATGATATCATTAGGATCGAGAGAGCCCATTACTGAAACCTCCCACCATGAATGATTATTGGACGGATCATCATCTCCTGAAAATGGCTCAATTACCGAGTATGAATTTATTATTGTCCCAATTTGGAGACTTGGATCAAGTATAAAAGAAATAATGATTTTTCCGTATGCAAAAGGGGGTAATTGTCCAAGATTATAATTTATTGAATCAGAATTGATAGAAACAGGATTTTGGCTGGAAGAAACAAATGTTAAGTGTTGATCGGGAAAAAATACTAATGTGGCATTCAAAGGTGTAGTTCCTACGTTACTATAATCAACTGAATAGTTCGCCTGTCTGGCTGAGCGAAATATGTTTAATGGGGTTATTTTAACAGCCAAATCAGAAAAAACACCCATAGACTGGAATGCAAAATCATTGAGGGAGTCGGTCTTATTTATTCCATTGAAACTGATATTATGACTCAGGGGATTTTGAATATGATAACTAAGAATGTTAAAGGGTGTTACATTATAATTACCGCTATCAGATACATAAAGTGAATATTGGCCATACTCATCTGTAAATGCAAAATGACCTGAGTTGGTTTCCTGTATTTTTCTATTACGAACTACAGGCTCATTCGTATCCTTTGCATTATCAGAATTTAAATCAATGTATGCGGTACCCGATATTCTGTTGTTCTGACTTTCCATCTTCAGGATCCAATAATCAATCGTTCCTCTGGGATCTTCAGTTTTATTTCCGGAAATGGGGGAGCGCGAATATCCTCCAAGAACAATAGAATTATCTAATCCTATATGCAATGACAGACCTACATCTGAAGAAATTCCTCCCAGATCTTTTTGCCATATTATATTTCCAATTGTATCAAGTTTTAAGACCCAATAGTCTTCTGATCCAAAGGTTGATTCTGTTTTGTTTCCTGACTTTAGTGATACAGAGTAGCCCAGGCAAGCGTAATTTCCATCCGGAAATTGAGCAATGCCAAAAGCCCAATCTAAATTATATCCTCCGTATGAATTTTGCCATTGAATATTGCCGACATCATCAAGTTTTACAACCCACATATCATCCATACCTTTGCAATTGACAGTTTTATCACCTGAAATGTTTGAGTTTGATGAACCGGCAGCTATATATCCTCCTTCGAGGGTTTGAATTATTGAAAATAATCTTTCTTCAGAATTTCCACCAAGCGTTTTTTGCCATGAAATATTCCCAAATTCATCTAGCTTAATGATCCAAAAATCCGTATCGCCTCTTCTCGCTTCTGTTTTGTCTCCGGAAATCGAGGAATATGAACTGGCACCTAAAATTATGCCCCTATCCGAAGTAACCTCAGCTGAAGCCAGTTTATCCCAGGAATCTCCCCCAATGGTTTTTTGCCACTGAATGTTACCCACACTGTCTAGTTTAAGAACCCAAATGTCTTCAAGTCCTCTGCAGACTTCGGTTTTGTCACCTGAAATTCCTGATACTGAAAATCCTGCACAAAAATAACCACCATCTGTTGTTTGGTTTACAAAGTATAGTTCATCATCCTCATTCCCTCCATAAGTCTTGTCCCATAACTTGTTTCCCTGACTATCAAGTTTGACAATCCAATAATCCCGTAATGCACTATTTGCAGTCTTATCTCCTGAAATAGGAGAGTATGACCAGCCTCCACAAATATATCCTCCATCACTGGTTTGATGGATTGATTTGCCTGAGTCAAGACTACTACCTCCAATACTTCTATCCCATTGAATATTACCCCAGCGATCTAATTTCAATATCCAGAAATCATAACTCCCATTGCCATTTTCAGTTTTTTCTCCTGAAATGATAGAACCTGATTCTCCAATACATATTGATCCTCCGTCTGAGGTAGATCGTATTGAATAAAAATAGTCAAAATTATTACCGCCAATTGTTCTTTGCCATTCAATATTTTGTGGATGAGCAATGAATGAACTGAAGTAAAGAAGGGTTAAAATGAGTAATCTTTTGAATACCATGATATAGATGCCTAATCAAATATATACTCTTATTTGATATAAAGCAATTTGGAAATAAAAAGGGAGAAAGGAAGGGTGGAGATACGAGAGAGTGGCAGGGAGTGATTCAAGACTGCGTCTTGAAGAGTGTTGGGTTGAATCTGAAATTCAAACTCCATTGTTAAATTCAAAGCATTTTCTTCGCGCCCTCTGCGTGAAAGCTAAACTAGTTTGGTCCGGAAAGATTGATAAATGATAAATTCAATTAAGGCGATACTGTTTTGGCGAACTCTGCGGTTTCAAAAGAGAAGAATGGAGGTTGTTGTAAGTTCTACTAGTCAAGAGGAGGAAAAATGATTCGAAGATTGAAATTTATTTAAACACCGGAGCTTATTTTTAGAGTATGTAAAACCCAAAACACTAATCTGAATTATTTGATTCATTTTTCCTCATTCCTACTTCGGTTTTCTCGTCATTTCTGCCTTTGTACGAATGTTTGAATCCAAATAATTGCATAAGCCCCGGTGTTATATTTGTGATCAGAAATAATTTAGATCTGATTGAATGTGATCTTTATTTTACGGCCAGCATAGGTTTAGCCTCATTTACAAACTGTCCTTCCTGGTAGGGGTCTATGGATCTACTTTTATTGATCATCTGTAAAGCCAGTTCATTTTTCCCAGACTTTTGATAGATCAAACCGGCTATCATAAGCAATTCGGGATTTTGAGACCCTGTTCTCATGGCAGCAGATAAATGTTTATCGGCTTCGTTTATGTTACCAAGTTTGTAATGGATCTGAGCCATTATTTTATTCACATCGATATTTGCCGGACGAGCAGCATATTCTTTATTTGCTCTCACAAGTGCGGCTTTATAATCATGTGTCAGATTTAGATAGACCTTTGCATATTCAATATCCATAATGTGACCATGCAACTCATCATCCGCCATCATAGCTATCGTTTCATTGATCGTTTCCTGAGCTTGAGCTGCTCTTCCGGTCTTGTTATAGATCTTAGCCAGATCGATATAGAAGCTTACCTCTGGAATGATTGCGATGGCTTCGTTAAGAAGTTTCTCTGCTTCAGTTCTATTGCCCTTCTTTTCTTCAATGCTAGCCAATCCTGCAATGGCAAACGGGTAACCCGGTCTTTCCTGCAAAGCAGTTTTGTATTGATTTTCGGCAGCCATCAGATCACCGGAATTTTCATAGAGATGACCCAGTGTCAATCGTGTCCATGCCATATTTTCATAACCTGGAAATCCGGATGATACTGCCAGCTCCATGGCTACAATTGCTCCTTTCATGTCTCCATGGATCTCACGTAAATAGGATGCCCTGGAATAAGAAAGTAAATCGGGTCTTAGATCCATCATTTTACCTGCATTGCTCAGCGCCTGTTCATAATCCCCAAGTTCTACATTGGCATCTGTTAGTGCTCCGTAAATCTGTGCATTATATAAATTGATCTTCACGGCCTGTGATGCGATCTCTCTTGCTTTTTCAAATTGATGTAAGGATAATAATACAGATGACTTTAAAGAAAGTGATCTGAATTGTATATCTGAATCTTCAGATTTCATGGCTATTACTCTATCTACGATCTTTAAAATTGCAGGATAGTAGTATCCATGTTCACCTGTTATTCTTGCTTCATTAATAAATATTTCAGCCAATTGTAAACATGCTTTTGCATCTTTATTATTTGCCTCAAGTCGTTGATTTATTTTACCAACAGCCTGAATAGTTTTTTGCCATTCTTCTGTTTCACTTAATGGTCCCTGTCTGATGAGAAGTTGAGGAAACTCATCCAAATTTGTTTGTACTATTGTTTCTTCTGATTGAGCTCTTTTTTGTTCACATGAACTCAAGATCAACACTGATAAGAGAATAAACAAGGTCAGAATACTAATTTTTAGGATTGGAATATTATAGGTTTTCATGTTGTGGGTTTTTTAAAAGATAAACCGGAGTCACTCTGTGAGTGACTCCGGAATGATAAATTATTCGGATTTGATTGTCTTTACAGATTGAACAACTTTACCGTTCATTTCTACATTTGTGATATAAACACCTGCAGGCATTTTTTCAGCATTCCATTCTACATTATAAACACCCGGTACATGATTTTTATCGACCAGTGTTTTTACAAGTCTTCCATTTAGATCATATACATTGATCTTTATTTTGGAATCAGAACTAACATTGTATTTGAATGAAGTAATTCTACTGAAAGGATTAGGCGCAGGAACCATAGTAACTTCTGATGTTGCAAAACCAATGGCAGCAGTACCCGGAGCTATCCGTTGTGTTGATGCCATTTGTGCAGCACCACTGCATTTTCCTGTACCGCTCCATGGCATTTGTACATAAGGAAAAGTGCTGCGGAATGTAGTATCATTCTTTTCAACACCTGTAGTGTAAGTCAGCACGTCTATCAGATCCTGGGTTACAGGGTTTGGACTTCCGGCTACATAATCATCATACCATAAACCTATCGCTGCAAGAGCAATTCCACTTACAGCTTGAAGCTCTATACGTGTCACGTCATCTTCTAGTCTTCTTCCATTTGGAAATCCATCCATATTCGGGATAAATTCCAATGCAGTACTGGTGTTGTAAGGAGCTTGTGTCAAACCGAGAACAGCTGCTGAAACAATACCAAGTGAACTGAAGTTTGGATCATTTCTTTGTGTCACCGGTGTTGCCATATTCAACCTTAGCATATCACCACCATTAGGTAGGAAATTATTGATGAAAGGTTTTCCGGCAGCAAGCGGATTTCCGCCTTTACCTGTGGCAAGTTGATACGGTGCAAAGTTTGGAACACCTGTATGAAAGATGGGCCATAGATCTACTGA
>JBBKWX010000034.1:0-2872 GCA_037969175.1 Bacteroidia bacterium
ATGTTTGTCATTGATTATTCAGTTTGTGTCAATGCCTGATTTTTTTTTCCTCCAAAACTCGTTGTTTACAGGAAAAGGCAAAATACAAGAAGCAAACTCTTTTGTTTACCATTAACGATAGACAAGTGAGTTTGTTTACATAAATGCAACTATTTTGGTTAACAAATGTGTTTGATGACCAAAAATGGGTATATTTAGTATACAAATAGTGAATATGGATCCAAATACAAATAGTGCTGTCAAGTATCATTACGATAAATTTCCGCCCCAAGACATAAATTACTCCAATTTCATAAATGAATTATTGAAAGCTACAGAGGCGCTGGCTCGTTATGATCAGATGCTAAAAAACCTTCATAATAGCGAGATTTTGTTAGCACCTCTAAGAAACCAGGAAGCCGTAATATCTTCCAGGATAGAGGGAACGGTAAGTACTATGGATGAAATATTACAATATGAAGCTGATGATGATGGGAGTAATACTCAAAATGTGAGATCGGATGTTATTGAAACTATTTTGTATCAAAGGGCATTAAAAAATGCACAAAGCGCATTGGACGATGGCTATAAACTGTCTAAAAATTTCATTCAAACAATGCACCAGCAACTACTGTATTTGGGTAGAGGGGCATCGAAATTTCCCGGGAAGTTTAAAGTAGAGCAAAACTATGTAGTGGATAAGAAAAAGGTACAATTTGTACCGATCAGTCCTACAAAACTCGATGAAGGATTAGATAAATTATTCCATTATTTGGAGAAAAACAAAGCTCCGGTTTTAATAAAAACAGCGTTGATGCATCTAGAGTTTGAAGCCCTGCATCCTTTTCAGGATGGTAATGGAAGAATAGGAAGGATGCTGGTTACTTTATTTTTATGGAAAGAAGGAGTGCTATCACAACCACATTTTTATATTAGCGGTTTTTTTGAAGAAAATAAGGACGAATATTTAGAAACTATGAGAAGGGTTTCAGAACTGAATGAATGGGAACAATGGATCATATTTTTTCTAACTGCTGTGGAAAAGCAAGCGATTCAAAATTTGAGTATTGCAGAAAGTATCATGAGTCTTTATGAACAAATGAAATTAGAGTTCAGCGAACTATTATCTTCAAAATGGAGTTTGAATACATTGGATTTTGTCTTTACCAATCCTGTTTTTAGAAATAATAGATTGAGTAGCGTAGCAGGTATTCCAACTGCCACCGCCGCCGGCATCACCAAAAAACTAATGGACCAGGGTTATCTAAAGCTTAGAGAAGAAGCGGCAGGCAGAAGACCGGCATTGTATTCTTTCGAGCCCTTAATGAAGATAGTAAGAGTTTGATAAATAATTAAATCACATTTCACTTCTTCACTTTTCACTTCTTTTCAGGAAGCCTTTCCTATGAAACCGCAAAGTCGCCGAGTTTTTCGCAAAGTCGCAAAGAGCTTCTCTGCGATCTCACACTTAATCATTAAGTGTGAGAGTGTTCAAAAAAGTGTGTCAAAAGAATTTTTTTTATAACTTTTGATACAAATGAAAAAGAACGAAAAATCCAGAGAAGAATTAGAGAAGTTATTTTCTGAAGCATTGATTTCATTGCAATCGGGAAAACCACTTGAAGGTGCTGATGGGGCAATGACCCCGTTAATCAAGCGTTTGCTTGAGACTAGCCTGGAAGCTGAGATGGATACCCATCTTGAAAAGAGTCGTCCAAATCGGCGAAATGGCAATGGTAAAAAGCAGGTAAAGACCAGCTTTGGTGAAGTAGGTATTGAGACTCCACGTGATCGTGATGCGACCTATTCACCGGAGATATTACCCAAACGACAGAAGACACTTGGTCCCAGTCTGGAAAACAAAATACTGAGTATGTATTCCATGGGAATGAGTTATCGGGACATCTCTCATCATATTCAGGAGATGTACGACATGGAACTTTCGATCGCCCAATTAAGTGCTATCACCGATAAAGTATGGCCAGAGATTGAGGAATGGCGGAACCGAGCGCTAGATGAAGTTTACCCTTTTCTATGGCTCGATGCGTTGTTTTATAAGGTCAAAACAGATGGACAAATCAAGAGCATGGCTGCTTATTTGGTTTTAGGAATGAATGTAGAAGGAGAAAAAGAGCTTTTAGGAATTTATCTTGCAGAAACCGAGAGCGCTAAGTTTTGGATGCAAGTGTTGTCAGATCTTCAAGCTCGTGGTGTAAAGGATATCATCATAGCCTGCATTGATAATCTCAAAGGCTTTAGAGAATCCATCAAAGCTATGTATCCTCAAACGGATGTACAATTGTGTATAGTTCATCAAATTAGGAACTCATTGAAATATGTTCCTTGGACAGATCAACGTGAAGTTATACGCGATCTTAAAACAATCTATAAAGCAAATAACGTAACGCAGGCAGAATCGAATCTGAATGAGTTTGAACATAAGTGGGGAAAGAAGTATCCAGCGATGGTTAAGTCCTGGAAAAACAACTGGGAAGGCTTGTCCAGCTTCTATAACTATCCACAGGAAATTAGGAAGATCATGTATACCACTAACTCTATTGAAGGATTTAATAGGCAGATAAGAAAAGCAACTAAAACCAAAGGTGCATTACCTTCTGAAAGGTCATTGTATAAGCTGCTCTATCTAGTTAGTTCCAAGATAAGGGAACGATGGGCAAAGCCTCAATCCTGGAACAAAGTAATGGGAATATTAGCAATCATTCATCCTAAAAGATTAGGACTAGAAAACTGAAATGACACACTTAATTGAACACATCCTTTTATCCGTATATACCCGTCCAAGAATTCGCTCTACCGCTCCATCGCTCCCCCGCTTATTTCAATCCCACTTTCAATCTCCACTTTCACTTCTCCACTTTCACTTCTCACTTTC
>JBBKWX010000035.1:0-4068 GCA_037969175.1 Bacteroidia bacterium
CAAACAAATCAACCCAATGCAGGTAATATTTTGTTTGATGGACAACAAGCTCCTTACTCAACTACCTCACCAACGGTGACAATAACCATCGTGGGTCATCAGCAGAATTACAACATCATCGTATATGCTGAGAACGCCTGTGGAAGAGGAAAGAATACCCATATCAAACTTAGAGGATCTGTATCAGCTCCTGCTTCTATCAGCGGACCATTAGTGGTTTGCGGAGGTAGTACTTATACCTATTCGTCTTCAACCATTGCCAATACTACGGGCTACTTCTGGGAATTGATTCCTGCTAATGCAGGTACGATCACTACCAGCGGTAATCAAACTGTTTCTGTTCAGTTTGCACCGGGCTTTACAAATGCACAATTATGTGTCAATGGTAAAACTACCTTCAACCTGAACGGACCTGCCTTGTGTATCAACATCAGCAGTACAGCTCCGATCCCGGGATTGGTTAGTGGTAACACAAATCCTTGTCAGGGTGCAACAGAAACCTATACCATCGATCCGGTCGTTGGAGCAACCAGTTATATCTGGACAGCCCCTGCAGGAGCATCGGTTAGCGGAAACGGAACCACAGCCACTGTGGTCTTCCCTCCGGGTTCATTCTCAGGCAATGTCTGTGTGAGTGCAGTATCCGCATGTGGAACCAGCAGCTCGGCTTCATGCCTGGTAGTAACTTCAGGATCTGTACCGACGATCGGTGTGATATCCGGATTTATAAATAGTATCTGCGGCGCAACCAATGTGAACTATTCATTGGCTACCAGCGATGCTTCCAATTATTTCTGGACTGTACCTGCCGGAGCAACATTAGCCGGCGGACAGGGTAGTAACTCTATCAATGTCGACTTCAGCAATACGTATGCAGGAGGTAATATCACAGTGGATGCTACTTATGCTTGTGGTATAGCTAACGCTTCTCTTGCAGTAAGTGGCGCACCAACAACCCCAACGGTTAGTCCGGCTAGTATATGTGCAAACGGATCAAATCTGTATGTTGCAAATTCATCAGGAGCAACGTCCTATACATGGACAGTAACCGGAGGAGCGATCTTCTATCAGAATCCTCCTGTGAATTCTGAGATCGGTATCAATTGGTCTGCAGGTGGGGGTTCGTTCACAGTCACTGCAAACAATGATTGTGGCAGTTCTGCACCTTTTGCATTAAGCACTAATTGTCGTATTGCTGGTGATCAAACATTGGCTGAAGAATTAAAAGCCAATGTATATCCAAATCCAACATTCGGAAAATTGAATGTAGATTTTGAAAGTACGGTTGAAGGAAAATATCTTTTAACAGTAATGGATATGACCGGAAGGATTATGCATGAAATGCCTGTTGAAGCAGCTAAAGGAATAAACCATCTAGAATTGGAAATGGGTTCCCTGGCAAAAGGAATGTATATGCTTCACTTGAGAAATAATGCAGGTCAAAGAGTGGTCATCAGAGTGGTGACGGAATAAATTAAATATTAATCTTTCCCTCCGAACTTTTCGGAGGGAAAGATTTTATAAATAGCAATGTTTCTTCATCAATAAATAATTAAAGTTTATCTTAAAGACAATAATAAATTTTCATCTAACCTGATCATAAAAGGATATAATTTTTATCATGAAAAAATATTTATCCATATTAATAAACAGACTCTTTACCCTGATCTTTTTGATCATGGTATTTTCTGTTAAAGTATATGCTGTAACAGCCGTAGTAAGCGGCAACTGGAGTAACCCTGCAACATGGGGAGGAACCCTTCCTGCCTCCGGTAATCCTATCATCATACCTACAGGAATTACAGTAACTGTTGATATCAATACACCTGTAGTTGGAGACGTTACTATTAATGGTCCAACCGGTTCTCTTGTCACACAAAATATTGCTTCAAGTAATCTGGCATATTCCGGTCACTTGACGGTCAGTGGAAGTTTGATTAATAACGGAGGAATAGAACAAACTTCCGGAACCCTGAAAAATTTTATCCTGAATGCAAACGCAACCTATCTGCATAATCCAAGAAATAATACTTCATTGGATGAAACCATTTTTTCAGCCAGCAATGAAAACTTTGCTGCATCAAGTAACCTGATCATACAGAAATGGAATAACATGGCACTTCCGCTGGGAGCAGCTACACGCGTGCAATCCAGCAATTTCGGGAACGTAACTCTTTCCGTAAATGACCTTACTCCATGGGAACAAAACGGAGAATTTATGAACTCAGTTCCTGACAAAAGAATTTATGGATCACTTACTGTATCTGCAGGTATTGTGATCATGGATAATGGTAATGGATTGACAAATGATCAATACTATAATGATGTAAATATTAATGGTACCGGAAATATTATTTTTCAATCCGGTCAGGACAGACCTTTATTTCTGATCACAAATAATTTTACAGATATCAGTACTTCTCTTGAATACACCGTATTATCTGATAGTTGTTTTGGTGCCATCGTATGGCTGATCAATGGTAGTGCGACTTTCGGTCATAACTTTAAAGGTATTCGCGGATCCGAAAAAGAAGCAGGTGGAAGCTTGATGATGACAGTGAATGGCAACATCACCATAAGTGGAGGAGATGTAAGTTTTATTAATAAAGCAAGAGCAGCTCTTACATTAAACGTTGCAGGAAATACGAGCATACAGGGATCTCCTTCAAGTGTTAAATTTATTGATGGGAATGATGGTAATTTAGTTTTCAGCACAAACAATTTTAATATTTCCGGTGGTGCAGCAAATGTATTACTGGGAGGAACTATAGGAATACCAAAGTACACAGGTCAGCCATCCATAAATATTTCGAATGATCTGATCGTAAGCGGAATTTCAAATACTACATTGCTATCTTCTGATTCAACATCAAAAAAATTACGATTAGTTATAGGACATGATCTTACACTTTCGGCTGATGCTCAACTTACATGTGCGTTTTCAAATGGTGCTTTTACACTGAATGTAGCCAATCAATTTAATCAAACCAATGGCCAATTTATTGGACAGGCAAACCCGCTTTGTGCTCTGGAAGATTCCTTGATCATAGGCGGGAATTTCATTTTTAATTCAGCAACAGCTTCTTCTTTTTTTAGAGGGAATTATGGCAATGGGCAAACTGCTTTCCGATGCAACGGGAATTTCACTATGACCAATTCAGGTACAGCAATGGGACAGGGATTTAGTGTTATCTATAATGGTACCGGTGATCTTGGTTTTTATGTTGGCGGTGCATTCCTTCAAAATAATGGCAGAGTATGCGGGATCTATTGTGATCTTCCTATTCAGTCGGGGAATATGACATTTCAATCTATTGGAACATTCACAATGAATGGAGGGTCGTTTCGAGGAATAGCAAACCGCGAACTTTCGAATGACGGTTCAATGAGTTTTACAACACCGGGAATCAGTTTTAGTGGAGGTAATTTTAAAGGCCATTATTCTGCTGCACAAAATGGTGTTAGTGGAAATTTTACGATCAATGGGAACTGCAATATTAACTTCTCAAGTGTCACAGATACCTTTATGTTTTGCGGATGGACAACCATTGGAGCGTCAGTAAATTCAATGATCTTAAACCTCAATGTGAATGGCGACTTTGGTATTGGCGGTGCGCAGTTTGGAAAATTTATTAGTAGTGTATCTGATAATGTTGAAAACATAAATATTAGTGGAAATGTAAACATTACTAATGGCAGAAATAGTTTTAACTCATATCCAAATGGTACACTTACAAATGCACACAAAGTACTGCTTACAATAACAGGAAATTTGAGTGTTAGCGGAGGAGTAACCTATTTGAGTGCAAATAATGATACGCTGGAAGCTGTCGTTAATGGTAATTTTTCATTGACGGGTGGAGAACTTGCAGTACAAGGTGGAAACACCTATGGAAGACTACGTATCAAAGGAGGGTATACACAAAGTGCCGGTTCGTTTTTCTTTCATAGAAATGCCACTACCTCATCTTATCAATCCATCCTGGTTGATATAAATTATGATGATGATGCGAATGGTAATTTTTCTCATTCAGCCGGTGTGATAAATTTTGATGATAATGCCGGGAC
>JBBKWX010000036.1:0-3230 GCA_037969175.1 Bacteroidia bacterium
GGTGCTCAGGATAATGGATCACAAAGATTCAGTACCGCGGGTATGAATACTACGGTAAATGTTTCCGGTGGAGACGGATGTTTTACACATATCGATCAGGATCAACCCCAGTATCAGTGGACATCTTATGTATATAATTCTTATTACAGATCTACCAATGGGGGCGCTTCTTTCAGCTCTGTTACATTAAACAGTAACACAGGTTCTTTTGTAAACCCGACAGATTATGATAATGCCGGTAATGTGATGTATTGCGGTGAAGGTGGTGGAACCTTTAGAAGATGGACTAACCCGCAGACGGGAAATACATCCGCAGTTGTTTCAATTACAGGATTTGGTGGAGCAGGTATCACTCATGTTTCCTGTTCTCCCAATACACCCAATCTGGTATTCTTTGGATTGAGTAATGGAAGAGTTGTAAGGGTTGATGATGCAAACACTATCGTATCCGGATCTGCAGGAACCATTATTTCTACAGGCATGCCTGGCGGCTCTGTTTCATGTATCGCAATTGAAGAAGGAAATGATGATCATTTACTGGTGACTTATTCAAACTATGGAGTGAATTCTGTTTGGCGTACTACAAACGGAGGAACTTCCTGGACATCTGTAGAAGGAAATTTGCCGGATATGCCTGTCCGTTGGGCGATCTTCAACCCCAACAATTCTACACAAGCTATGATTGCTACTGAGCTGGGTGTGTGGACCACCGATGCACTTATAGGCAGCAGTACCAACTGGGCTCCATCAAATACAGGCATGGCTAATGTGAGAACGGATATGCTTCAATATCGTACTTCCGATAAAATGGTGATCGCATCAACACATGGAAGAGGTCTTTATTCTACCAACGTTTTTGCCGAGCCGCGTGCCGATTTTTATGTGGATAAACTGGTTACCTATGTAGGCAAACCATTGACCTTTACGGATGCCTCATCCAATGCTGTTTCTTATTCCTGGAACTTTGGTGATGCTACAACTTCCATTGCAAAAGATCCGGCTAAAACATACAATGTACCCGGCCAATATACAGTTACACTTACCATAAACAGTACTCCTGCTTATACTGAAACCAAAACAGCTTATGTTCATGTTCTTCCCAACAGAGGTACTCCATATAATCCGGCCGCCGGAGGAAATTTTGAAACAAATGTGCTTGATTTCGGAAGATTGAATATCAGCGGAAGCCCATTTGAAAGAGGAAGTTCTGCTACTGCCGGTAAGAACGGAGTTAATAGCGGATCCAATGCATGGGTAAGCGGATTAAGCGGAAACTATCTGGATCTTAGTGAAAGTCACCTATACACTCCGGCGTATAATTTATCGCTTGCCGGTACGTATTCTTTGCGATTCTATACAAAGTATAAAGTAGAAAACGGTTGGGATGGATTCCGTGTTGAATACAGTTTAAATAAAGGTGACAGCTGGACCCTGCTCGGAAATGTGTTTGGAGGATGGTATGATTTTGCAAACACTACTCAAACTACATCCTTCCCGATCAATGAACCTTATTTTAATGTGACCAATGCTGTTTTTACTTTAAAGAACAGAGACATTTCTTTTCTGGCAGGAAATACGGCTGTTGCATTTCGCTTTGTTTTTAAGACGGATGAATCGGTGACTGATGCAGGTATAGCGATCGATGATTTTGAGATCACGGGTCCTCCGAATGCACCTCTCCCGGTTAGTTTTGGATCCATAACAGGAACTGCATATCCTGAATACAATCAATTGAAATGGTTCACCTATTCTGAGAGAAATAATTCAGGATTCGAAGTACAGCGTTCCGAAAATGGACTTGAATTTAGTTCAATTGGGTTTGTTAATGGAAATTTAAACTCATCATCTATTTCTCATTATACCTTTGATGATAAAGAAGTATTGAGATCACTTTATTACTATAGATTGCGTCAGGTAGATGTTGATGGTAAGTTTGATTACAGCTCCGTGATATTTATCCGGAAAGCAGGCGCCGCCTGGACACTGAGAGATGTTTATCCCAATCCTGCGAGAGATAAAGTGACTATTATTTTTACCGGAAAGATTGACGAAGCTCTCCAGATAAAGATCTATAATGCTACCGGAAAATTGATTCAGAATAATTCTCCAATAAATAAAAACAAAGAACTTATCGAAATTAATATTTCAGATCTGAGTTCAGGCGTTTATATCTTGAGAGTTGAAAGCGGATCCCATTCCGAGACGAAGCGGATCGTGAAATATTAGATTTCTTTTTTAACGCCAAGAAGCAAAAAGCATTTCAATTCATCGTTCTCTTTTTTCAGGAATGTGAATTTATACTCGTCTTTTAGCAAAGAAGCAAAAACTGTAGAATAGTCTTTGCTTTATCTTGGCTTCTTTGCGTTAAAATATTTTTTTTTATTCTTGTAGAAAAACATAACATAAATCTTTTCACGTGAAACAGTCTGTGTTTTTTAACACAAAGGCTCAAACATTTATAAGGCTCAAAAAATCTATTATGCTTCGTAGTTAATTCCGTGCTTTTCGTGCCCCGAGATTTCGCATATGCGTCAAGCTAAAAAATTAAATAAAACCACAAAGATCACGTAGGTCACAAGTTTCACTAAGATATCTTTATGAGAATTTCACCTCTAATTCGATGTTATTTATTTTTGGCGTGTTCTTTTCTACCAGCTGGCAGGCACTATATTTTAATCAAATTTACTCAAAATAAAAAAAACAATAAAGCTGTGGAATATACATTTATTCCTTAGTGCAACTAAGTGTACTTGTGTTCTTAGTGGTAAAAAAAACATAGAATTTGAGAAAAAGATCTGTAATCAAAATGCTATGTAACTAGCAATAGGCTTGCAAAATAACCCAAACTCTTCTTTCTATTTCCGCTTCTTCTTCTTCTTAGAATACGAACTATCGGTCTTCTTTTTTCCTTTGGATGAAGAAGACTTCTTTTGCCCGCCCCACTTATTACTGCCAGAGGATGGAGAGCTAGCCCGTTCGCCTTTTCTGATCGGTCTGGTCTCATCAAAATCACCATCATTCCTGCTACTTCTTTTTGAAATTCCTGCCGAATCTACCAATACAAAATCTATTTGCTTACGTACCAGATCTGCACGCTTCACCTCTACTTTTACAGGATCACCCAACTGATATTTTCTGCCGGTTCTATGTCCGGTGATGCAATAGTTTGCTTCATCAAACTCATAAAAATCATCAGAGATATCTCGCAGTCGGATCATTCCTTCGCACTT
>JBBKWX010000037.1:0-4379 GCA_037969175.1 Bacteroidia bacterium
AATACAGTACTTTTTCTACAGTAATCCATAATCAAAATTTAAGCGCTGAATGAAATGTAAATTCAAATATAGCTTGAATTTTAAGCGTTGTCAATAGCCCGGGTTTAAATTGTTACTGCGTTTTCTGCTTAGGATTATTTTACAAACCACAGGAATCAATTAGAAATGGTAAATTAGAAATGTGAAATTAAATTAGGAATGAGAAATTAGATATGATGGAAGTATGAAGATATCTCTCTATGCAATTCTATGTAATCTATGTCTCTTTGGTGAAATAAAACCCTCATATTAACCACAGAGATAAATTAGAAATTAGGAATGTGAAATGTGAAATTAAATTAGGAATGAGAAATTAGAAATGATGGATCTTTATTGAAATCCTTTGTGCAACTCAATGTAATCTATGTCTCTTTGGTGAAAAAAGCCGTCATATAAATCACAGAATTCCACTAAGAATTAAATTCAAATTAGTGCTTTTGTTATTTAGTGCTCTTTTTTTTAGCATTCATCAAAGCTTTACTATTCGCTTATAATGAGTACTACCCGAAGTAGAAATTTTTAACAAGTAAACTCCGGAGGAAATCCCTTTCAAATCCAATTCAAGATTATTCCCTTTGAATTTTTGAGTATACACTTTTGTTCCGGGAAGATCAAAAATTTCAATTGTATGATCAGAATTTTCATCATCGGATGCAAGATCTAAATACAATTTTTGAGAAAATGGATTTGGATAAACATGAAACGTATTACTAGTTACATCAATCTCGCGTAGCAAAAATGGGAGTGTAGTGAAAGTATCTGTTTCCGAAAAACCACTGTTTGTTCCTCCGGTACATGAAGTTCTGAGTTGCCAGATATACGTAGTTCCGGGATTCAATCCTCCAAGTACTCCGCCTGTATTTGCCCAGGATTGAAAAGTTTGCCATATCCAGTTACTGCTATTCATCAGTCGGTAACGGACTTTGAAATTGTCGGCACTTTGCATAGCCCAATTCAGCATGGCTGATGAATTTGTAATGTTGGTTGAGCCCAGGTTTATAGGTGTAGATGCACATAGCAATGAACCTGATCCTGTTGTAAACGTATCTGTCATTGAAAATGTAGAATTTGATCCTCCACTACAGCTTGTTCTTACTTGCCAAACATAGGTGGTGCCGGGTAAAAGATTACCAAGAATATTTCCATTATTTGGAATAGAGGGGAAGGTAGCCCAAGTCCAATTAGGACTGCCCAAAATCAGATAACGTACTTTAAAATTGTCTGCAGTTTGCGCTCCCCAAATAAGTTGCGCATTGGTAGGATTAATAATTCCGTGACCCGGATTCTGAGGAGTAGTATTGCAAGCAAGTTGTCCGGATAAAGTTGTAAAAGTGGATTCATCTGAATAAATAGAATTCCCGGTTGAACAAATTGATTTCACTTGCCAGATATATGTCGACGATGGAGTAAGATTATAGAGTGTAACAAAGTTGGGAGGATTTGGACCGCTTACAGAAACAAAGTCATAAACGGATGAAGTAGATAAACGATAACGCACCTGGAATTTATCCGCAACTATACCGGGATTCCAGCTGATCATCGCATTCGATGGATTGATATTGCTTACACTTAACTGATCCGGTTTTGTACAAGATAAACATGGAGGTGCAGATACAACGACATTTCTATTTATCAAACAACCCGCAGCATCGCTTGTAGAAACTGAATAATTCCCTGCGCATAAATTATTTAATGAAGACGTAGTTGCACCATTATTCCAGAGATATGTGTAAGGAGCAGTGCCTCCACTTACAGTCACAGAAGCGCTTCCATCACACAGCGAAGTACAGGATGCATTTACGGATGAAGCTACAGGAACCAGACCACCTACTATTTTATTTGCAGTTGCATAGCATCCAAAGGTAGCGCTATATGCTGTGCAGGTATATGTTCCCGGTTGATTGATATTGATGCTTTGTGTAGTTGCACCGGTCGACCAATTATACAATAAACCGTTTGTGGTGACATTGATATTCGCAGAGTTTCCTTCACAAATGCTAGTTGTTCCATTTATCGCTATAGTAAAAACAGACATGGAAAAATTTGCACATCCGCTTATTCCGCAAGAGCCTTCAGCGCGAACAGAATAATTTATATTTTGATTTGGAACAAGCACTCTAATCGAATCTCCGGAGCCTAAATAGGTAAGTCCACATCCACCCGAGTACCACTTGAATTCACTTCCCGGGCTGAGTACTCCTCCTTGTCGGTACAAGGTGACACTGTCTCCCGTACAAGCGAATGATGCTGCATAACTTTTTGTGATTGATGTTGGAGCAGTAGAGCAAGTCGTAAAATTTTGAGGACCGGCATTGGATGTAAAACCGGAACCCGATCCATTACAATTTGTTCTTGCATACACATCATAGGTCATGTTGGAATTTAAGCCACTTAATACATATGGGAATGATGGATTCATGATCACTGTTCCTCCAACACCCGGCAAAGTATCTGCGCCCGGACTGAATCCCGCTGGTCCATATTCAAGAAACACGGAAGGGTAGCAGGTATTACAAAACAGATTTACGGTTGCTCCCGTAGGATTAACATTTGTTATAAGATCAAGAACAGGGGAGAAACAATCAGGATTACATTTTAATTGAAAATAGAAAATGGAAGTATATACTGATCCAAATGGCTTGTCCGCACGAATCAAATAAGTTGTTCCTGCAGTAAGGATTCCCAAAGAAATTGTTTGTGGGACATAGGTGATAGGATTTCCCGTTAAGCTGGTAAGGCATGTCCAATTCAATTCATTACAACCCAAAGCAGCGTCTTTGATCTGTAGCTTGGTAGTATAAACAAAACCGGTGTGTCCTGCTATTAATTTGTAGGAATACAAACTATAATTTCCGGTACTCGTCGGAGTAAAAGAATACAACATTTCCATTGCAGAATCAGGATGTGATACCGGAGCGCTACAATAATTACTTGCCCATGCACCTCTTTGACCATTGCTGCCAAGCAAGGTGAAATTTCCAAAATCACCACAGTTCAAACCGGGAACAGTAGCACAATTAATAGCAGTTCTGATGCTGTATTTTACATTGGATGTATAGACAGGCCCACATACAGCTCTGAAATAAAGATCATATTCTGTTGAAACCTGCAAGCTGGGAAGGGTCATAGTTTGACCCGGGAAATAAATGATAGTTCCATTAACACCTGGATTTGCTCCCGTTCCCGGAGTAAATCCTTTTAACCCGTATTCCATGATCAAAGAATCTGCGCAGTTTCCGCAATTCTTATTTATGTTTACTGATGTTGGTTGAATATTGTTGAATGTGATCGTATTTGGTAAGGGGCAACTGAGTTTTACATTGACCTGATAAAATGTTGTTGAATTGAATGGATCCAGTGAAAGGTCGTATGCTACGCCATTTACAAATGGTCCCACCCGAAAATAATCTCTTTGAACACCACTGATATTTGTTGTTTTATATGGTAGTACACATGTATAGTTTTGAACAGCATTATTGCCATTCAAAGGTTTCCATGCAAATTGCGGATTAAGGTATCCTGCTGAATTTGATAGCTCCAGTTCATAATATCCAGTGCCCTTGCTATCGTAGCGGTATCGCGTTTCATTACCTGAACCAAACTGAGCACAGATATTCATCGCATTGACAGGTGGCGTCGAAGGATTATTTGTGATGTAATGGGTATTGGGTTCATTCAGATTGAAGATCGGATATATGACTCCGTATTGAGCAGCGCCTGAAGCGTTAAAAGTGATAGCATTGCTATTTGGAGTCCAGCTAAGATTTGGACATCTTAATCGTAAATAATAAGTTTTGTTTGTTCCCGACAAACCCAACAGCTCAGTCACGCCATAAAACCCGTTTACTTGATACAATGTACCGCCCACACCGGCATTTCCATCAACACCCGGCGTAAATCCCGGAGCACCGTGTTCAATAAAATAAGTTCCTGCTTGTTGATATTCATGAGTGATCTGAATTCCTGAAGGTCCATTATTCACTCCCAGAAGTTGAGGCGTTGTGCACTGGCCTTGAACATCGATAGATTGGATAAATGCGAAAATGAAGAGTAAGATGTGTTGAAGTAGGTTTTTCATATCGAGAGATGAGTCAGTTTCTGAGGGTGCTTATATTACATAGCAATTTAAGGGATTCTACGATAAAAGCAAATGCGTAAAAAGTGGTAATTGTTTCTGAACACAACATTTAATTAGAAATGGTGAATTAGAAATGTGAAATTAAATTAGGAATGAGAAATTAGTAATGATGGAAGTATGATGATATCTCTCTGTGCAATTCTATGTCATCTATGTCTCTTTGGTGAAAAAAGCCGTCATATAAATCACAGAATTCCACTAA
>JBBKWX010000038.1:0-3798 GCA_037969175.1 Bacteroidia bacterium
GTTTTTTGCGGTGATAGCTGACGTTGCTTTTGAAACCGCAAAGGCACATGAGTTTTTCGCAGAGGCGCCAAGAATTCTTTGAGAATGCTTTTGAGTCTTGGAGCCTTAGAGGCAAAAAAACCTTAATTCAGCAATTCTTTATTCCTGTACAGAATATCCTTCACCATTCCTTTAATACATTTCCGTACTATATATTCACTAACAAAATTGCATTTATACTACTACTCATCTTTTGATGATTTGCCTGATTTCCCTTTCCTTTTCGGTTGTAATAGTCAATGAATAAACTCCGGGTGTCAGGAAAGACAGATCGATTTCTTTATTAAAAAATCGAGTAGAAAGTTTGTATTGTTGTCTGAAAACCGAACGTCCTGATATGTCAAATAATTCCAATACTAAACTTCCTGCACTTTTCATTTCCACGCCAACTTCCATTAAATCAATGAATGGATTAGGAAATACGTGTATATCATTTTCTCTGTTACCCAAATTTTCATAACCCAACGGAGGTTCATTAAATGCAATCAGCCAAAGATCACTGGGAGGAGCAAATGGGGGATTTAAATTCCAGTTATTTTCGGTTTTATCACCTGAAATATCAGATTTACTATGTCCATACTGTATATACTTTCCATTATTTAACTCATATACAGCATTACATTCTTCAATCTTATTCCCACCAAATCGAACATCCCAAATTTTTGTTCCGGAAGAAGATAATTTCACAGTCCATAAATTAGTACTGTTAGCTAACCAATTTGATTGAGTTTTGTCACCGGAAATTGGACTGGATGACATGCCTGAAACCAAATATTCACCGCTAGAAAGCATAATGATGTCACCAAAATATTCATGCCCGTAGCCTCCCAAAGATCTGTCCCATTCTATGGACCCGGATGAATCACATTTTATGACCCAATAGTCATAACCACCTTTTGAAGCCTCGCTTTTTTCATTATTTACTGCACCATCTGATTTTCCGGCAAAAATAAATCCACCATCATTCGTTACAGCAGCACCAAAGTTATTTTCATTCTCGGATAAGGGATCAGATCCAAATCTTTTATCCCAAATAATATCTCCATTTCCATCTATTTTGACCAGCCAAAAATCTGAAGTGCTTCTCTGTGTACCAGATATAGTTCCACCATTTTGACTTAATGTACTTCCAAACAGAATATAATTTCCATCAGGCATTGCTAATATTACATGGCAAATATCATCCTGATTCCAACCATATCTTTTATCCCAAATTTTATTTCCGGAACTATCTATTCGGACAACCCAAAAATCTTGATCATAATTAAGACTGAAAGGGTCTTGAGAAACGCTGAATTCCTTTGGTGAATTGGTGTTTCCTGCTAAAATAAATCCCAGATCAGGAGTTTGTACTATACTTTGAACTTCATCTTTATAAGTGCCTCCGTAAGTTTTATTCCAGACAGGATTCATATTGGCATCTGTTCTTACTATCCACATATCTTGTGTACCTATTAATGGAGCAGTTTTCTCTCCTGATATCAATGAGCCTGAACTTCCGCAGATAATAAATCCACCGTCTGCCAGTTCTAAGAAATCTCTGGCATATTCATTACCACTGCCTCCCAAGGGCTTTTCCCACAGAATATTGCCTGTTGTATCAATCTTGAAAAACCAATAATCCATGCCCCCATAACCTGGAATAGCCAAATTGCCTCCAAAAGAATTTATCTGTGCAAGTAACATCAAGTTACCATCAGAAGTTTTACGAATGGGACAATGGTAAGCTTTATCCTCTCCATAACTTCCCAAACGTTTATCCCAGATTTTGGTAGGGTAGGGTTGGGCAAAAGCTTGCATCGAGAGCAGAAAAAGCAAAATAAGGAGTAATCGTTGCATAGTGAAAAGTAATAAAAATTTTGGGCAATGTTTACTTAAATTAAAAATGGGGGATATGCATTTAAATTGGGAATGTAGAATTAGAGATTGGTTCTAAATCCCAGCTTTGAGCGCAAAAAAATCCGAGGAAATCCATGTCATCCGTCAAATCCGTGTTCCATCAAAAGGTAGGTGCAAACCGACAATATCAATGTGTCAGGAGTATACTTCTGACACCACAGGAGAAATTTATCAATTACAAAATTGCATTCGTATCTCGTAATTCGTAATTCGTAATTTTTTTCAAGTTTACTCTTGACAAATATCTATCTTTTCACCACCAACCTCGTACGCTTCTCAGATGCTGTAACCAAAGTAAGCGAATAAACTCCCGCCGGCAGAAAACCTAGTTCAATTTCCTTATTGAAAAACGGGGTAGAGATAGTATAATCTGATTCAAAAACCTTCCGGCCGGTGATGTCGTATAATTCTAATTGTACTTTTCCTGCTCCACTCCATTCTGCCCCTACTTCTAAAGTCTCCCGGAAAGGGTTGGGAAACACATCCAATCCGCCTTTGCTGTCCCCCATGTTTTCGTAGCCCAAAGGAGGCTCGCTGAAAGCTACAAGCCAAAGATCTCCATTTGGGTTTGATCCTGGGTTTAGATTCCAATTATTTTCGGTTTTATCTCCCGAAATATCAGAATAACTATTTCCGTACAATATATATTTGCCATTATCTATTGAAGTTGCAGAAAGACATGCATCGATTCCTGTACCTCCAAACCTGACATCCCATATTTTCGTACCTGTATTAGAAATTTTGACTGCCCAATAATCATAGATACCATTGGACCAATTGGTTTGTGTTTTTTCTCCACTGATTGAACTTTTTGTAGAACCACAAACAATATAGCTCCCATTACCTGAGTCAATGATTGTTCCAGGAAATTCAGTGTTATCTCCACCCAGAGTCTTATCCCATAGTTTATTCCCAAGGCTGTCACACTTAAGAATCCAAAAGTCTTCTAAACCTCTGCTGTTTTCGGTTTTATCATTTCCTGCATCCCCGGTCGATTGTCCCATAAAAATAAACCCTCCATCCGGAGTATTCAGAGCTGAATAGTTCTCATAATTCTGGCCTGAAAATTCAGAACCATAGCGCTTGTCCCAAATTTTATTCCCTTGCGAATCAATTTTTAAAACCCAGAAATCATTCACACTCTTTCCTAATAAACTTATATGTCCCCCGGCAAATGCACTTCCGGTCCAACCGATCAATAAGTAATTTCCGTCTGACATGGATAATATAGTATTACACCTTTCCGCACCATCCCATCCATAGCGTTTATCCCAGATCTTATTCCCAAGGCTGTCTATCCTTATAACCCAAAAATCGTCATTATTGTTGCTTCCAAAATTTGGTTCTGATACATCAAAGCCAAGTGGTGATTTAACATGGCCAACTACCATAAAGCCTGCATCCGGTGTTTGAATTACTGCATGGCAACGATCTTGGGTTATACCTCCGAAAGTTTTATCCCAAAGTATATTGCGCGATGAATCAATTCTCACTATCCAAAAATCCTCACCGCCCCGGCTAAATTCGGTCTTATCTCCACCTAAAGGTGAAAAAGAGCTGCCCACTAAAATAAATCCTCCATCTTTTAGTTCCAGAAAATCCCTGCCCTCATCATCATTACTACCGCCAAAACCTGCCTCCCACAATAAATTACCGAGGGTATCCATTTTAAAAAACCAGTAATCCCAGCCACCATTTGAAGCGGTGCTCAAATTTCCACCCGGACCCACTGCCGATCCTATGAAAAGCAGATTGCCATCTTTTGTAGTCTTAATTTTACTAAAGGAACTTTGATCTAAATAATAACCCCCTATGGTTTTATCCCAAAGTTTCTGTGGATATACCTGTGTAAAGGCCTGA
>JBBKWX010000039.1:0-69255 GCA_037969175.1 Bacteroidia bacterium
GGCTTAGACAACCGTTAAAATTATTCATTCCAATGTCTTTTTTGTGCAAGATATTACAAAATATCTTTGTGGCAAGCGGCTGGGAATAAATTGATTATATGTCACTTAGTGTCAATAAAATAATAGCATCATTTAAATAATAGAATTAATTAAAATATAAATCAGGTTTATCATTCAGGTTTTTTAGTCAAAATTTCATACATATTGATTTACAGGCATTAATGCTCTTTTTCAAGGCCAACTTGATTCTGAGTGTTAATGTCTTTGTATTTTGTATTTGTCCATAGATATAGGTATATATGGGTTTAAGTTTGTGAAGCAATTGTTCGGAATGTCCCGGTAAACCCAACTGAAATGATGGCAAACCTTCACACACAAAAATTAAATTCTTCAGCTAAAGCTACACCTACACAGCGAGTTCTGCTGGTTGATGATAGTGAGATCGATCTTATCATTCATGAGAAGATCCTAAGAAAGAGCTCTCCGGCTCTGTTCATCGACATGGAGCAAAGCGCACAAACAGCAATTGACTTGCTGAAATTGCGCAAAATTGAAGACCAATCAACAGTTTTGATATTTCTTGATATCAACATGCCCTCAATGAATGGATTTGAATTTCTTGAAGCCTTTACCCTTCTGCCAATTCATATCCGCAAAGTTTGTAAAGTAGTGATGGTTTCATCATCTTCGCTAGAAGTTGATAAACAAAGAGCAGCAAAGTATGACTTTGTGATTAATTATCTTGAAAAACCTTTAGATCCAAACCAGTTAATTAACCTTATCAGCCCATCCCACTAGTATGAAATCAATTAACTCTGATAGCTCCTGCAAAAAAGTAATGCTCATTGACGATAATGAGATTGATCTTTTTGTACACGAAACAATACTTCTTGCTTCTTCCTTTGCATTGAAGGTGATCAAAGAAAATAGTGCGGTAAAAGCTTTGGAAGAGCTTAAGAAATTGCTGAATGAAGCACAGTTACCGGATCTGATCTTTCTGGATCTGAATATGCCCGTCATGACCGGCTTTGACTTTTTAAAGGCATTTGAAGCATTACCTGCTGATCGAATCCGTTCATGCAAAATCGTAGTTCTTACTTCATCTGCATTGCAAGAAGACATGAAGTCGGCCAATGAATATTCAAGTGTAGTTAAATACTTGCGTAAACCTTTAGATATCACACAACTCAACGAAGTGAAGTCACTAGTTGAATAATAATTTTCCCGTTCATGTATCTTTGGCCCACCTTCCCCATAGGTGGGCCAAAGTTTTTTAACTTACATGAGATTTAAAACAGATCTTGAGCTTAAAGCATTTCTGGATGATCAGTCTGACAGATTTGAATCCTTTGATTTTATTTCAAGTGACCCCATCAGCATCCCCCACCTTTTTGACAAAAAGGGCGATATTGAAATGGCAGGACTACTTACATCTCTGCTATCCTGGGGGAACCGGAAAGCCATCATTCAAAAGTCTTTGGAGCTGATGCAAAGAATGGATATGCAGCCTTATTCCTTTATTAAAAACTGCGATACATCCGACTTGAAAGCTATAATGGGGTTTGTATACAGAACCATGAATGAAAATGATATAATTAATATCATATTGGTCCTTAAATTTATTGAGAATGAAATGGGCGGAATACAGCATGTTTTCAGTACCGGATCGAATAATCAAATGGATGGTATTCAGGCATTCCGGGATATTTTTGATCAAACGATCCCAAATAGCCGAACGCTTAAACATATAGCTGATCCGAAAAAAAAATCAGCTGCAAAACGGTTGAATATGTTTTTAAGGTGGATGGTCAGATCTTCCGAAAAGAATGTGGATTTTGGATTATGGGATACTATCAATAGTTCTGAGCTAATGATCCCACTAGATACGCATAGCGGTCGGGTAGCCAGAAAATTAGGCTTATTAAACCGTAAAGCAAATGATGCCAAAGCCGTGTTTGAATTAACCGGTCGTCTTCGCACATTGGATCCTAAGGATCCAATTAAATATGATTATGCTCTGTTTGGGTTGGGTGTATTTGATAAGTTTTGATTACAGTAGCTTAGTTGCCAAATTTGCGAGTTCGGATCGTTCTCCTTTTTCAAGAATGATATGCGCATATAATGGATTGTTTTTCATCTTATCGATCAAGGTTGACATACCATTAGAATGTGCATCTAAGTATGGAGTATCTATCTGAAAAATATCACCCGTAAAAATGATCTTCGTATTCTCTCCCGCTCGTGTGATGATTGTTTTTACTTCATGAGGCGTGAGATTTTGAGCTTCATCAATAATGAAACAGATATTTGATAAGGATCTACCTCTTATATAGGCCAAAGGAGTTATATGAAGCTTCTCTTGCTCGACCATTTCATTGATCTTCTGGAATTCTTTATCTGTCTCACTATACTGGCTTTGTATAAACTTCAGATTGTCCCATAGCGGTTCCATATATGGATTGATCTTAGATTTTATATCACCCGGCAGGAAGCCGATATCCTTATTGCTTAAAGGCACGATAGGTCTAGCCAGATAGATCTGACGAAATTTGGTTTTTTGAGCCATTGCTGCTGCAAGAGCTATGAGGGTCTTTCCGGTACCTGCTACTCCCTGAATGGTAACCAATAACACTTCCGGATTTAAGATGGCATGTAAAGCAAATGCTTGTTCGGCGTTTCTTGGACGGATGCCGTAAACAGATTCTTTCTGCACTCTTTCAATCCTGTTTGTTTGAGGATTGTATACTGCAAGCGCAGAGCTCCCTTCGTCCTTACTTCTAAGTATAAAATAATGATTATCGCTGGGCTTGGTTTTGGTTATTAATTTATAATCACAATATCCTTTTTCGTAGATCTGATCAATTACTTTTTTACTGACATTATCCAAATGCGTCTTTCCGGTGTATAACTCAGATAGATCTTTGACTTTACCTGTCTGATAATCTTCAGCCCGCAGATTTAAGGCTTTTGCTTTCAATCTGAGATTGATATCCTTACTTACCAAAACTACGGTCTTATCCTTTTCAGATTCCTGTAGAGAAAGGGCAGCATTCAGAATTTTATGATCTGCCTTGAATTCACCAAACACCTTATTCGCATCGGTTTTGCTGGTTTCGTTCATCACCACTTTGAATTTGCCTTTTGTAGGCCCGTTCAAAGGGATCCAATCGTGCAACATGTGATCTCCCGAAAGTTTATCCATGATCCTGATAAATTCCCGGGCTTCAAAGTTGATAACATCATTTCCTTTTTTGAATCTATCTATTTCTTCTAAGACAGTTATTGGAATTGCTACATCATGTTCTTTGAAATTCTTGATCGCATTATGATCAAACAGGATAGCAGAGGTATCTAAAACGAATATTTTTTTCTCTTTCTTAGCCATAGTCGCGGGGATTTCAGTCACCGTAATCTACAATTATGTTTCAAAAATGATTCAGTTATTTGAATGAACTTTTCAACATAGTTATACACTTAATAAAGGATTGCTGGATAGCAGGTAATTCTTTATTATATTTGCATCAAGAGTCCGGTTCAAGGGAACGAATACGGAACAGATAAAAAATATGCCGATCAGCTTTTTATTTCCCGAGTTTCTATTTGCAAGTTTACTGATCAGTATCCCTATTCTTATTCATTTATTTAATTTTAGAAGGTTTAAGAAAATTTATTTCACGAATGTAAAGTTCCTGAAAGAGCTACAAACAGAGACACAGCAAAGATCCAAACTAAAACATTTGCTTGTTCTTTTGGCAAGAATACTAACCATTTTGTTTCTTGTGTTTGCTTTTTCTCAGCCATTTATACCTGTTGGAAATGCTGGTCCTGTGGTTCAACAAAGAATTGTAAGTGTATTTATTGACAATTCTTTTAGCATGGAACAGGAGGGTAATAATGGAACCTTGCTAGACGAAGCGAAAGCAAAAGCAGAAGCAATTGCACAAGCATACTCCCCTTCTGACAGATACCATTTGCTTACACAGGATTTTGAAAGTCGTCATCAGCGGAACATGAGTCGTGATGAATTCTTAGAAGCCGTACAAGAGGTCAAACCCACTGCCAGTGTGCATATGTTGCATGAGATACTGAACAGACAAAAAGAAGCCTTACAAGACTTTGAAGTAGCTGCCCGCAAGATCTATATGCTGACTGATCTACAAAAAACAGGTATTGATCTAACTCAATTGAATGCTGATACTTTGAATCATATTAATATGATTCCACTTGTTGGGCAAACTTTCAGGAATATTAGCATTGATACCTGTTGGATAAATACGCCTGCTATTCAACCCGGTGCAAGGGTAGAATTAAATGTGAGATTGAAGAATTTTAGTGAAACGGATGAAAGTCAGATTCCATTAAAACTAAGTGTAAATGGAAGTCAGCGAGCTATAAGTTCAGTTGATATTTCGGGAAATGGAGAATCTGAAGTTGTACTTTCATTTACAGTAAATGAAAGTGGTTGGCAGAATTGTCAATTATCAATCAGCGATCATCCCATCACTTTTGATGACACGTATTATTTAAGCTTTCCGGTTTCGGAAGTGCTCAATGTTTTAACCATTATTTCCAGTGGTGACAATCAGAATTTAAATGCGGTTTATTCTACAGACCCTTATTATAAACAAAGTCAGACAGAAGTAACGAAAGTTGACTATGGAAGTCTTAGCAAGTATGACCTAATAATTCTTCAGGGTCTTGATATGATACCCAGTGGCTTATCGGCTTCTATTTCAGAATTGGTAAAGCAAGGAGGTACTGTTTGCGTTGTTCCGGGAACAAAAGCTGATTTGGGTAGTTATCAATCGTTTTTAAGCAATGTTGATGCAAATTATTTAAGTGGCTCCGATACTCAATATGTAAAGGTCAATGCTATCGATATCAGAAATGAACTATTCAAAGATGTTTTTGAAAAGGCGCCCGATAATATTGAAATGCCCTGGACAAAAAAGAGATATTTATTGAGTCTGAATACGCGTATCAGTGGTGAAAATCTGATGACATATACAGATGGTCAGGTATTTTTAAAGAAATTTAATTCAGGAAACGGAAAAGTATATCTTTTTACTTCTTCCCTATCTGCTTCTGAAAGTAATTTCAGCAGTCATGCATTATTTGTTCCTGTATTCCTAAGATTAGCTTTATTAAGCAGACAAGATGGTGGTAATGCAAATATTATTGGCAGAGACAGAAGTATTTCTATTCCGATACAAATTGATCTGCAAGGAGATAAAGTAGCTCATTTGATAAATAAAGAAAATCAATTTGATATAATTCCTGAAATAAAGAATATTGGTCGGCGGTCATTTCTTGAGATCTATGATCAGATCAAAGATGCCGGTATATATGAATTGAATCACAACGAAAAAGCAATATGGAATTACGCTTTTAATTTTGACAGGAAAGAAAGTGATCCTAAGATATACACAATTGAGGAACTGAAGAATTTTACAGAACAGGCGGGGATAACACAAATCAGCTTTATGGAAGGCGGGGTGAAAAACTTTGAAAAATTCATCAGTGAATCCGAAAAAGGAATTTCTCTTTGGAAGATCTGTATTCTGCTTGCATTGGTTTTTATAGGAATTGAAGTGTTGCTTTTAAAATTCATGAAATCATGATCTATCTTTTGAAATCTGCGATCTTACGATCACCGGGGCATTCATTAAATGGGAAAAAAGTTGATCTTTTGGTAACTCACGGCAAGATCAATCAACTATCCGGTAAAAGTATAACTGAAACAAAAGTTGATGAAGTGATCGACTGTCAAGGATTAAGCATTAGTCCGGGATGGTTTGATATGCAGGTCAATTTCAGGGAGCCGGGTTATGAATATAAGGAAGAGATAGCTACAGGACTTGAAGCAGCAAAAGCAGGAGGATTTACCGGAGTTGCACTGATGCCAAGCACTAAGCCCGCCATTCAAAGCAGGTCAGAAGTTGAATATGTGATCCGGAAAGCACAGAATAGCGGAGTGGATCTGATACCGGTTGGTTGTATCTCTGTGAACAGAGAAGGTGTTGATATTGCAGAAATGTATGATATGTATCAAGCCGGAGCAAGAGCTTTTTCGGATGATCAAAGACCTGTGAAAGATGCAGGATTGATGTTACGTGTTTTGCAATATTCTCTGAATTTTGGTGGATTGGTATTTTCTTTTCCTGAAGATACAAGTATTAGTGGCAAGGGGCAGGTAAATGAAAGTGAGGTGACCATTTCATTGGGAATTAAGACCTCGCCTGCAATGGCCGAAGAATTATGTATTGCAAGAGATATTGAATTATCAAAATATGCGGAGGCTCCGATACACTTTAATACAATCTCTACTTCAAAAGGAGTTGAACTTATAAGGCAAGCAAAAAAAGCAGGTTTACAAGTAAGCGCCGGTGTTAGTATGAACCATTTGGTTCTTGATGATAGTTCTTTGGAAGGTTTTGATAGTAATTTCAAGATCAAGCCTCCATTGAGATCTAAAGCAGACAGAAAAGCTTTGATCGCAGGTTTAAAAGACGGCACTATCGATGTAATTGTTTCGGATCACCGACCCGAAGATGAAGAATCCAAAGTAAGAGAATTTGAACATGCCTCTTATGGAACTATCGGTTTGGAGAGTTTGTTTGGTTTAGCCGGCAAATACATAATTCCTGAGATAGGAATGGATAACTTCATCAATGCGGTGTCAATAAAACCCAGGATTTTGATGGATGCTCCTCAAGCCCTTATTGAAACAGGAGCGAATGCGAATTTTACGATCTTTTCTGAAGATGAAGAATATGATTTTGATAAAAAGCATATCAGATCAAAATCCATGAATACTCCTTACCTGGGAGAATTAATGAAGGGCAAGGTGAAAGGAGTATTAAATCAAGGAGTTTATTTTAAGGTCGACTAATCAAAATCCGGTGATTTGTATAAATATCCACCATCGGCTATCTGATGCATATTGATCAAATAAGAAACTACTGAAATAGGATATATAATTTATCCCAAAATGTATTTAAAAAAAGAACCCCGAAACAAGTTTCGGGGTTCTTTGTATCATAAGTGAAAGCAATTATTTGGTCACGACCATTTTCCTTCTAACATCATTATTTCCAACAGTAATAACTGCAGAATAGACACCAGCAGGTAATGAACGTAAGTCAAGCTGCATACTGTTAGCACCTTGAGAAACAAATCCATAATTCTGATCCATAATAAGCTGCCCATTGATATTGAATATCTTCAAAGCCATTTTTGAAGGTGTATCCAGATTAAAATCAAGGTTGATCAGATTATTAGCAGGGTTTGGATAGAACATTCCGAATTCACCTTTAGCAATGTTATTCTCTTGAACAGCAACGCCGGATTGTCTTTTGATAGTTGCATTGATCATCAGATCACGAATCTCTCTGTAACGATACGGAGCCCATGAATTTGATAAGATCTCATATGTATTGTTTGAGATAGGAAGGTTGGTATCTTCTCCCAAAACAATTCCTTCTCCATCCATAACCCAACCAATATACACTGAACCTGAGGTGATAACAATTGGTGTAGGAAGCGTTACAGCATTCCAAGCATTCAAAAGGACAGAGGTAGAAGCAACAGTGATTGAATCGATCAAAGCACCCGGAGCACCATTTACACCACTGTCATCATAAACTTTAGCATGGAATCCTGAATTAGTTGGATTAGTCATGATGAAGTAGTCAAGTTGTGTAAGATCGCAAGGATAAAATGGAGGTGTAAATTTCACTCCTGTTCCACCATTGCCACCAGTCCAGCTAATTCCTGTTCCATCTGCAATTCCATCATCATAGCTAAGACGAATATTACTCAAAGTAGTATCGACAACCTGAAGCTCCATGATCTTACGATTGTTTGAAGGAGTAGCGTCACCAGCCAACTGTGTATCTGTAAAGAAACGATAAACACCCGCAGTGGTAGGGTTGAATACAGTAGGACCAACCAATATTTGAGAAGTACTTGGTGCCATTGGTGCAGTCATGATATTATCCTGAGCCTGAACAAAATTCGAAGCATTCAATACACGCATCCATACATTGAACGGATTCAATGGCTGATTTCCTGTGTTGCTGATCTCAGTAGACATCTGGAATGAATTTCCTCCTTTTGAAAGAAATTTTCCACCCGTGGTTGGATTATCATTTGATTGAACAGAAGCATCATTCACCTGGAATGTTACTACCGGAGGATAAGTAAAACCAACTACAGTATTCGCCGGTGGATATACCAACGTAGAATATTGAAGTCCGATATTACCAGTATTATTTTCCATCCCAATGGAAATAAATGACGCTGTTGAAACTGAAGCACCTTGCTGTTGAAGGTATTGGAATTTCAAACTGCTATCCGCTTTAGCTAGAATTATCTGGAATGAATTGCTTCCAGTATAACCGGCACCTACATTAGTATAAAAAGGAGCGTCGAGCCAGGAAACAACCAAAGAATCAGCTCCAGGGCTTGTATAGTACCAACAAGTTCCAATGTTACCCGGTTCACCGAATGTAAGATCAGAAGCAAATGGTGCTATCACATCATTTGGTGCAGCTGCAGTTGGAAATGATGGAAAAGGATGAGCCATCATGTTAAGGCCATTAAATTTAATATAACCATTAGATCCTATCCAGAACTGGGATACATCGTACCAATAATATCTGAAAGGGAATCCTATGACAAATGGGCCAACTACATTATCATCCAATAGTCCGGATACCTGAGTAGCTCCAGGAAGAGTTGTGATATCGACCCAATTAAATACGGGACCTCCTACTGCATTTTGATCGGCCCAGGTATAGCCAAAAGTGTCAGGTCCACCCGTTTGAGCCTGAAGCCCAAATGCAGTACCAATTAAAAATAAGCTTGAGAATAATAGTTTTTTCATGAGTTATGGTTTTGTGTGATTGTGTGGTATTCTAATTGCCTAAATTATTCAATTGTATATTCTAAAACAAACTATTTTAGATTTACTAAATTTTTGTTTTATCAGAGCATGAATTCTGAACAATGAATTTTAAAAATCCATCTTCACTTGTAGACCATCATAAGCGCAGTGAACATTTTCCGGTAGAATCAATTCTACTTCTTCGTGTTTACCTAATTGATGACTTATATGTGTAAGAAACGCTTTTTCAGGTTTTAAATCTTTTATAAGATCCAATGCTTCCTGTAGATTAAAATGTGAAATATGTTGTTCTTTCCTGAGAGCGTTTAATACTAATACTTTAGAACCCCTGATCTTTTCTTTTTCTTTTTCCGAAATAAAGTTTGCATCCGTAATATAGGTAAAATCCTCAATCCTAAAGCCGAATACAGGTAAGTTTAAATGTAAAACTTCAATTGGTAAAATGTCAAATTCAGCAGCTTTGAAGAGTTTATTCCCTATATGATTCAAATTTAGTTTTGGGATTCCGGGATATGAGTCATTATTAAAAATATAACTAAACTCTCTTTTTAATGCTTGCTCTACCCTATCTGAAGCATATACTTCAGTTGGATTACCGGATACATAATTGAAAGCACGGATATCATCCATACCGGCAATATGGTCTTTATGTTCATGAGTAAAAATGAGGGCATCCAGTTTTGTAACTTTCTCTCTTAGCATTTGCGCCCGAAAATCAGGGCCCGAATCGATTACTAATACCCTTCCCGCCTTTTCAAACATGATAGAAGTACGGGTTCTGTTATCTTTTAGGTCTGTTGAAGTGCAAACACGGCATGAACAAGCAATGACGGGTACTCCTTGCGAAGTACCCGTTCCTAAGAAAGTTGCTTTGAGAACGGAATCCATATCGGTCATAAAGATATGTATCCCGACAAAGAATAAAAATCAATTTTTCTTTATTAATCGAATTGATTCCTTTAGTCCTTCTTTATTCATGATCGTTAAAATATATGAGCCGGGTGTCAGATCAGAATTTGTATTTATAAGGATCTCGTTATATCCATAATGTGTGTTTTTGTCAAGCTCCATGATTCTATTGCCTAAAGAATTGTCGAGATATATCGTCAATGATTCTTCTGCAATACACTTTAATTCAATCGTAAATTGATCAACGAAAGGATTAGGAAATACCTTTGTTAATTCAAAAGCCGGCAGTTCTTTTTCAAGTTTGATCTGGACAACTATCGGATCAAATATTTCAAATTTTCCATCAAAATCTGTTTGTGTCAAACGATAATAGTTGTTTCCTGCTGCAGGATCCCGATGTACATATTCATAGTTTCGTGTTTGATTGACCGTACCACTTCCGGCTATTTTACCTATGGTCTTATAATCAATTCCATCAATGCTATGTTGGATATTGAAATAATCGTTGTTCAATTCAGATCCTGTAGTCCAACTGTTTAGTACTCCATTATCTGTATTTTTCGCAGTGTAATTTAACAGGGTTACCGGTAATGGAGACTGAACTCTGTTTATACTTCCTATATAAAACTGGTTGACCAAGGTTATTGGGGTCAAGCCGGTTCTTTCCACCCAAGGAAGTAGAATACTGCCAGAATTTAAGCCACTATTGCCTATAACTGAATTTGCAGCCATGATCCGAAGATCATTCACATTTCCAATAGTTCCGAATCCGGTACCACCGATTCGCAGGTTAAATATTCCTGAAGTGATCAATGTGTTTGTTATGAGCCAGTTTGCATTCAACCTGTTTACGATTGTTGCGGTACCATCCGGAACACTTACAGGTATGACTTGAGCAGAAGGCGTGTGTGTCAAAGTGATGCTTCCGCCATTGCTTACAGTTACAGGGTTTGAAATGTACACACCTCGACTATCCCAAGCTGAACCAACGGGAAAAAATCCGGCTGTATCATTATCAGCTATTTTAGTATTTAACAGCCATCTTGTTACTGAACCACCATGAAGCCATCCTTTTTGAACTTTTAAATTTCCTATTGTTGTTGATGCCCTTCCACTGCCAACAGTAAGATTAAAATTATTCAAAAAGACTTTGGAAGTATTTAATAAGAGTTGTTTGTATACCTGTACATTTCCGTTCAATTGTACGGCATCTGCAATCAGAGCTGTATTTGATAAGTTCAAGTTATTAAAATTCTCTTTTAAGGTTACCGTGATGTTTTGTTTGGTGCTTCCATTAAAAGTCACCGTACCATCTCTTCGGGTAAATGTGCCGGCATTTTTCCAATCCCCTTGTAGTTCTATATTATAGTTCGATAAGGTTGCATCTAGTGACGCTCCCGGCAAGATCTCAAGAGAAGATAAAAGTTTCAGATCCGATTTTAGATATGTGACTGATGAATAAAGACTGAGGTTATTCAATGTCATCGTATTTCCGCCATTCTGAGATTGTAAGTTGCTTACATTAGAACCCATCAAAATAGTGCTTTGTCCTGCGTTCACAATCCCTTTTATATAGGTAAGGTCGCGAGTCATGGTTATAAAATTTTCAAGATAAAGCGTTCCGGAATTCTTATTAATGATCAATCCTCCTATCCTGCCCTGCCCTGAAGTCGGAGTGCCTGATAAAATCTGATCTGTATTTCCGATCAGATTGATTATCACGGAACTGTTACCACCAATTGGAGTATTAGCAATTGTAACATTCTTCATTACATCCAACTGTCCACCATTAATAGTAATGGTACCAATTCCATTTTGTTCAAAATTATTAGATACGGAAACAGTATCATTTAATGTATGTGTATTGGTTCCGGTAGTGATCTTACTATATATAAGATCGTAAAACGCCGCTTTACCTTTGACGTTATTAGATGTTGTAAAAAGAAAGGTTGAAGTCCCGGGATCCACATTGCCTTGAAGGTATTCGAAATCTCCTGCGCTGGAAATAATTCCCGAATAAGTCAAAATACCACCCGTCTTATTTATTGAAAGATGAGGAACTCTGCATGAATTTGCAATTGCTTGACTCATTAATTTTTGATCTTTAGTTCCTTCAAAAGAAATGACACAAGAACCAGCACCCAAAGTCCCGGTTGATGTCAACTCAAGATCTCCCAACAGTACAATTTTACCTGATCCGGCTTTATTGAGTATGCTATTGGATAAACCTGTAATGTTTATTTTATCAGTGACAGTAATTTTTGAATTATCTGAAACAGTATATGTATTGTTCGCAGCCGGAGTAGCTCCATTGCTATCAAAAATGATCTCTTTGAAAGTCCAGTTTCCACTTATAGTTGCGCTCGAAGAACTTAAATATAAGGTAGCGGCTGAAGCATCAACATTACCTGATATCAGATTTAAATTTCGTGTAGGACTGATAGTTCCATTAATAAATAATGTTCCGGAAGGTTTATCAATAATAATATCATCAGGTAAGCGATTGTACCCGGGCATTTGCGTACCGTTGATCCGCTGAACTCCGGTTCCGTTAAAAACAATATCTGCAGTTCCCTGTCCGCCTTTGAATGTATTCAAAAGATGAAGATCACCTTGTATGTAGATCTTCCCACCCGAATTAAGATCTATTCTGCCAGCACCTTCCAGACTGAAGTCATGTTCCAAATTAAGACCCGTAGCCACAGGTACTGATATTGATTTGGTATTGGAATTAGAAACAAAAGTTAGATCATACAAACTCACACTTGATGTAATCGTTACACTATTATCATTCACAAGGATCTTTCCTTTGTTATGATAGAATGACGGACCGGTAAGTGTCAGATCCTTACGGGTAATGATGTTGCCTGAAGTTGATACAAAAGTTCCACCAGTATATCTAAGACTTCCGGTATTGAGTTCTATATCAGTATCGCCGCCAATGAATGTACCGCCCAATACATCAAAGTGAGAAGCATTTACACTCAGTGGCTGATCTCCCTGACGAATTGATCCCGTAAAGGTTGTCAACATATCTATTCCCAAAACATTAATAGCAGTATCCAGGTAGCAATCACCGGAGCCGGTTCCAAAGATCGCTAATCCACTTGCAGCAGGAACTCCCGCTCCACCTGTTCCATTACTGGAAAGTGACCAGTTTGAAGGATTAGACCAAAGTATAGATGATGAAGTGTAATTGAAAGTTCTTAGATCAACATATCCCTGAATATTATTTGTATTGACTGTGTTGATCACAAACTGGACTTGTGTCATTGCAGATGAGAATTGCACAGTATTCAGATTAAATATATACGAACCGGCAGTTACTATCGGAAATCCAATATTTGTTGTTGAAACAAGATTGCCTCCATTATTAAATTCCCTGGCACGTAGCTGAATAACCTGTCCGGCTGATAAATCCTGTATTTTAAGTTCAACCTTTCCTGTACTCTTGTCCAGAGAAATAAGGTTTGGAATATTGTTTTTAATATTTTCAATATTCAGTTCATATCCACCGGATAGATCATCTACTCTAAGCCGGGCGCTACCTGAATCATTTAATGCAAATGAACCTGTTCCATTATTATCAGCTAAACTCCATGAATTCAAAGCATCTGAAGTGCAAAATCTGCTGATCACTCCGGATTGTCCAACCCAATATCTGTTTGGTCCGGCTGCAATAGCGTCCTGATTTGGAGCAAAATTGAAAAATATTAAAGAGCTGATGCAGGCCATCAGAAAGATAGAGCTAGAAATAAGAATAACAGCTCTCCTGCTAATTTTTTGCTTCTGCTTAGTGCGTTGAACGTAACGGATTTTCATGGGTATATTTTGTAGTTTCAAAACTACCCCAATGGATAAATAGAAAATCGTGAATCATTCAATTAAGTGAATAATGTAAGTTCTTTCAATAAAAGTTGGATTTCAAGAGAAATAATACTCTGACAAGTAATGTACGGATTCAGATATACCAAGGATATCAAGAGAATAGCATGCGGGTACGAAAAAAGCTATTATGTAAGATAATGCAGACCGGAAACCAAAAAAGTCAGTAAATCAAAATTTGATCTCAGTTTGTCTAAGTTCTGACAGCAGTCCTTTATTTGGATCGCTCAATTTATCAGCATCTATCTCTTCATTTCTGATCAATTCAACTAGAAATTGAACTTTGTTTTCTACAGATCCGAATTTGTTGATCACCAGAACTTGTGAATCCAAAAGCACACATTGACCTGACCTGAAATTTCCTTTTTCAAAACGAATGGTATATCCAGCTTCTTTAAGCAATGCTTCAAGCTTGGACTGAAAAGCCGGTGTATATTTAACAGGTGTTGCCATATTCGCAGAGGTCAAAGATAGTGAATCCCGCGTCCTGACGAATATTGTATATCCATTAATTATTATTTTCTTTGCAACATTCAGAAAGAAACCTTTTTCCAACATATTTACAGTGATCATAGGGGTACCAAAAGAAACAAAAGCTCGCGAAATGCGGGTAGCATTAACACCGGATGTAGTGAAAGCACTCGTATTAGCCGGTTTCAAATGTAATGTAGAGAGCAATTCAGGAACAGGATCCTATTATTCAGATGAATCCTATGTTTCTGCAGGAGCTGAAATAAAAGATAAAACAAGCATTTATTCCCAATCAGATGTGATTGTGAAAGTTAACCCTCCTGAATCTTCGGAGATCCAAAGCATGAAGAAAGGTTCAGTCCTGATATCTTTCATGTATGCTGCGTCTAATCCTGATCTGGTATCTGCATGTGAACATGCTGGCATAAGCAGTTTCTCTGTTGATGCCATACCGCGTATTTCCAGAGCACAAAAGATGGATGCATTGAGCAGCCAGGCTAATCTTGCGGGTTATAAATCCGTTTTGATCGGAGCAAATGCATTGGGGAAGATCTTCCCGATGTTAATGACTGCTGCGGGAACATTGAAGCCATCCAAGGTTGTTATAATGGGTGCCGGAGTTGCCGGTCTGCAAGCAATTGCAACCGCAAAGAGATTGGGTGCTATTGTAGAAGTTTCAGATATACGTCCTGAATCAAAAGAACAGATCGAGTCACTGGGAGGAAAATTTATTGAGATCAAGGGTGATGAAAGTGTGCAGACTGAAGGTGGTTATGTAAAAGGGGTTTCTGATGACTTCTTAAAAAGACAACAAGAATTGCTATTCAAACATATAACTGCAGCTGATCTTGTAATCACTACTGCATTGATTCCGGGAAAGAAAGCGCCGATACTTGTAACAGAAGATATGGTTAAAAACATGAGACCGGGTTCTGTTATTGTTGATATGGCTGTAGAACAAGGTGGAAATTGCGCCTTGAGTAAGTTGAATGAAACAGTAGAATTGAATGGTGTAAGAATAATTGGTGAATCAAATTTACCAAGTCTTTTACCTATGAATGCAAGTGATTTGTATGCTAAAAACATTCAGGCATTTCTAACACATCTTGCAGGACCTGATGGGTTCAAATGGGAGATGGAAGAAGAGATCACTAAAGGATCCCTGATCACGCACGACGGAAAGAAAGTACATCCAAGTTTATTAACAAATTAAATTCCTTTATACATGGAAGCAATCATTGAATTTCTGGGACAAAATATGCAGATGATATACATTGTCATTTTGAGCATTTTTGTTGGTGTAGAAGTTATTGGCAAAGTTCCATCCGTATTACACACACCACTTATGTCAGGGGCAAATGCCATACATGGAGTGGTTATCATCGGAGCAATTTTGGTGATGTTGAATATAGATGAAGCAAGCAGTCATTATATGTTGTCAGTGAGTTTAGGCTTTGTAGCTGTGGTACTTGGAACTCTTAATGTCGTTGGAGGATTCGTAGTAACTGACCGTATGCTTGAGATGTTCAAAAAGAAAAAATAATTAAGATCCACATTAATCATCCTTAATGGAAACCCAATATATACTTGAAATTATTTACCTGATCGCATCGGTAACTTTTGTATTAGGATTGAAAATGCTTAGCCATCCTGAATCGGCGCGGAAAGGAAATCTCTTTGCTGCATTTGGAATGACCATAGCTATCATTGGCACCTTGTTCATTCATGAGAAAGAAGTATCACCCATGATCTATGGTTTGATCCTTACTGCTATCGGAATTGGAACTGTAGTTGGCTGGTTGACGGCTATGAAAGTGAAGATGACAAAGATGCCTGAATTGGTATCCTTATTCAATGGAATGGGTGGTGCATGTGCAGCGTTGATTTCATTAGTTGAATTTGAACATTATATGGGACAAGCGGGTCCAATGATCACCGTTATGGGAGGCTTGGTAATCGGAAGCGTTTCTTTCTCAGGAAGTATGATAGCCTGGGCAAAATTGAACGGAACAATTAACAAGGCGATACGTCTCCCCTCTTATAATATCATCAACCTGATTTTGCTGATCGTAACTGTTTTGGCTGCTGTATCTGTTGTTGTTATGGGTGGAGCAAGCAGTCTATTCATCTACCTGATCTTTGCTTTGGCATTGGCTTACGGTATTATGCTTGTACTTCCGATCGGTGGTGCTGATATGCCTGTAGTAATCTCTTTATTGAACTCATTTACGGGAGTTGCCGCTGCATTTGGTGGATTTCTTTATGGCAATCAGGTAATGCTGACCGGTGGTATTTTGGTAGGTTCAGCAGGAACAATTCTGACCCTGGTGATGTGTAATGCAATGAACCGTCCATTAGGTAATGTGATCTTCGGAGCATTTGGTGAATCTGCCGTAGCTTCAGACAGAGGTGATTTTGCCGGAAGTGTAAAAGATATCTCCATTTCTGATGCTGCTACATTGATGAATTATTCTAAGAAAGTTATCATTGTACCGGGATACGGATTGGCTGTAGCACAGGCTCAGCATGTGATACATGAATTGGAACTTATATTGGAAGAACGTGGTGTGGAAGTGAAATATGCGATCCATCCTGTAGCAGGAAGGATGCCGGGCCATATGAATGTTTTGCTTGCTGAATCAAATGTTGACTATGGAAAACTTTCAGAAATGGAAGAGATAAATCCTGAATTTACATCGACAGATGTGGTTTTAGTTGTTGGAGCAAATGACGTTGTAAACCCTGCAGCACACAATGACCCATCAAGCCCGATCTATGGAATGCCAATTCTCGATGTGGAATTTGCCAAGAATATTCTTATCAATAAGCGTAGTATGAATGCAGGTTATGCGGGTATAGAAAATGAACTTTTCTATGATCCAAAGACCAGTATGTTATTTGGTGATGCAAAAGCAGTTCTTACAAAACTTGTGACAGAGTTGAAGTCTATGTAAACAAGTTGAGGAGGGGGAATTCTTTTGATAAGATCAATTTATCATCTGCCCCTAACCATTTTTTCAATATTGTTGAATAGACAGATCTAAAATCAAGCTTGAATTTAAGATCTCCATTTTCCAAATCATTTAAATCAGGGAGTTCATTAAAGAATCCGGATCTATTTAATTTTCCACCGGCAAGAAAAATTTGGTTTGCGGTTCCATGATCGGTACCGGCTGAACCATTTTCATTAACCCTTCTTCCAAATTCGGAAAATGTCATGATCAGTGTTTCATCTAACAACTGGTCTTTGCGCAGGTCATCGCAGAATGCTGTTATGCCATCGGCATACATTTGCAATAGCCTCCCCTGCCTACCCTGTTGACGGTTATGTGTATCAAATCCACCCAAAGAAACATAGTATATTTTTGTTTCTGAACCACTTTTAATTAATTGTGCAACGGTACTAAGGTCCTGTGAAAAAGCAGTATTTGCATAATCCGTTCGGTTCTTTTTCAGATCTAATTTCTCTTTGAGATAATCAGCTGATGATACTGTTTCAGTTAAGGTCTTGTAGAGATATGCAACATTTTCATGATCCGAATCTATGATGGTATTTGCAGATCTTCTGATGGATGGTGAAGAGACCACTCTTGAGAAAGTATTGATATCTGAAAAAGAAAGTCCCTTAACGTTTTTTCCCTTTAAAGCCAATGCCAGACTATCATCCAATTCAATGGCAGTATAGGGTTTACATTCCCCTTTACACTCAGAATCCAGATATCTTCCAATCCATCCGGTTTCCAAATATTCTTTTGAATCAGAAGCAGTTTGCCAGATGTCCATCGATCTGAAATGTGATCGATCCGGATTAGGATATCCTACATTATTCAGAATACTCAACTCGTTTTTCTCAAGCAATTTCATCATGGGTTTCAATGCCTGATTGAATCCCATATCGGATCCTATATTTATGATATCCTTAGCTGGAATTGCAATCTGGGGTCGGGAAGAATAATAGATATCATTTCTAAATGGAATGATCGTGTTAAGTCCGTCATTACCACCTCCCAGTTGAATTATAACTAGTTTCCTTGACCCTCCGGCAGGAAAAACTTGACTAACCGGATTATTCATTCCCTTGAGGAAAGCCGGGATGAATAAACTACCGGAAGCCAATGCGGAATATCTTAAAAACTGTCTCCTTTTCATGTCAATTGGTATTCAGGCAAGGCCATCAATTCTATGATCGCATTCTTTATTGAGGTTTGATCATGCAGTTCGATTGATTCTACAACATAATTTTTCGGTTTGACTCTCAGCATTATCTCAACAAGTGTATTTTTCTTTTCATTTTTGGAAACACCATTTAGATCTGATTCAATCTTAGACCAATTTGCAAATGGTTTGAATTTCGCCAGGGCTCTACCTCCCATCATACGAGCTTCATCGTTTGGTTCCATTTGTCGTTCTGTTTCGGCAAGATCAACATAAGCAACAGAAAGAATCTTTGCAGGCAATTCAAGTCTGAATAAAAGCGATGAACTATCGATCCAGGCTTTTCCCCAGGACCATCCTGCAACACTGGGAGGAAATAATAAAACTTGCCCCATTAATCTTTGCAGATTAGCATTAGGATCATCTCCTTCGTAGCGAACGGGAACTAATCTATAGATCCCTACTAGTAATTCAACCGGAGACTTTATTCTTGCTCCATGGTATTTATTCTGATAGAAAAAATCAGATGAGAATATGTACACCAATAATTTCGAGGTATCATAATCGGACTTATAATAAAATTCAGCCATCTCATTTATGATCTTTTCATCGGGATCATCACTGATGTAAAAGGCATAAAATTTTGAAGCGATAAATTTTGCTGTCCGTTTATCTGCTAACACCAGGTCAATAACTTCTTCCGCACCGAAATTCCCCTTTTTTCCAAAAATAGTTTTAACAGAATTATCATATAATCTGGGTTCGAACCTTGAATTTCCCTTGATGTCAGTTCTCCAACCTGTAAGAGCTCTAGCTGTTTCTTTTATATCGGTTTCCGAATAATTTCCTCTTCCTATGGTAAATAATTCTAAAAATTCCCTTGCAAAATTTTCATTGATCGCTCCTGCCCTATTTTGCTGATTATTTAGGAATATCAACATGGCAGGGTCTGATACCATCGCTAATAAAAGATTTTTGAAAGGTCCCAGAGCTAGGCTACGTATGGTATTCAATTGTTTTTGAATGTACCAGGGATTAAACACTTTAGTTGCAAAATGATCATGCCAAAAGAAAGTGAGTTTCTCTATGTAGCCGGAATCAGTCAAGATCATTTTATTCAACCAAAATTTATTCAGATCTATTTGACTCATGCGGGAATTTCGTTCCACCTTATCTCTCTCTTCTTTGGTAAGACCCTTTTTTGAAAGCAAAGATGGATCGTCTGATCTGATAAGATCAAAAGCTGTTGCTTTTACAGATTCCTTCAGAAAGTAAGTTGCAAGATCAGCTGAATTTTTTCCTACCCATTTAGATGCGGTAGAGTGATCACATCCAAAACCCGCTCTGGCAAATGCATGAAAGATATCTTCTCTTGTCAGTCTCATTAAAGCTAGGATGTTTAAATATTCAGAAGGTTTAATTTAAATGAAAGATCAGGAAAAGATCTTATGGTTGAATAATTAGTATTTTTGGCCTGCCATTTACCAATGAAGAACATGATCCGTATCCTTTTTATTGCCTCATTCATCCTTTGTCAATTTGTATCCGCGTTTGCACAAGATACTAAGATCAGCTTTCTTGAAGATACAAAAGGTGGATTCCGAGAGCGTACAGTTGATATGGAGAAAATGAGACTGGAACTTGAATTTGAGCCGGAGATCGGTTTGGTCAAAGGCAGTGTTTCATTCAAATTCCGGACACTCAGAAGAAAAGTGGATACATTATTCTTTGATGGTCCGGGGATAAAAGTCAGAGATGCATATCTGAATGGGAAACACATTAACGTGATCCACAGACCGGAAGGAATCACAGTGGTCCCTCCTACTCCTTTTCTCGCCGGTTCGGTTGACAGTATTACATTTGATTATACTGCAACACCTGCAAAAGGATTGTATTTTATCGGATGGGAAAAAGGGAATGTGAATAGCAGAAAACAAATTTGGAGTCAGGGACAAGGAATTGATAACAGACATTGGTTTCCATGTTTTGATGATATGAACGATAAGCTATTGACTGAGTTGGTGGTCACTTTCGATTCTACTTACAAGGTCTTGAGTAATGGAAAGAAATTAATTGAAAAGGATAATAAGGACGGTACATATACCTGGACCTATATTATGAGTAATCCCCATTCTCCATATTTGGTTATGCTGGCTATCGGGAAGTATGCGATAAAAACCAGTAAGACAAACAGAGGTGTTCAGGTCAACAATTATTACTATCCTGAGTTTCCCAGAAAAGTAGAACCGACCTTTATCTATACAGAAAGGATCATTGATTTCATGGAAAAATCAACGGGTCTAAATTATCCTTGGGATCAATATTCACAAATACCTGTACAGGATTATTTGCATGGTGCAATGGAAAATACAACTGCAACAATTTTTGGTGATTTTTATCTTGTTGATGAAAGAGCTTTTTTGGATAAAAATTATATTGGTGTAAATGCCCATGAAATTACACATCAGTGGTTTGGAAATTATTTGACAGCCAGAAGTGCAAAGCACGCTTGGTTGCAGGAAAGTTTTGCAACATATTATGCAAAACGCTTTATCAAAGAAGTTTTTGGGGAAGACTATTATCAATGGGAAAAACGTGGCGAGCAAAACAATGCTATTTCTGCATCTTCAAAAAACAGATATCCCGTTATTCATTCCAAAGGAGGCTCAGCACGTTTATATTCAAAGGGCTCCTTCGTTCTCGACATGCTGCGAACGGTTGTGGGTGATGAAGACTTCAAACGAACCATTACTTTTTTTCTCAAGAAATATCCTTATGGTTTAGTAGATTCCAATGATTTCCTGAATGCATTTAAAGATTGTTTGGGAATGGATCTGGATTGGTTTTTTCAGCAATGGTTATACAGAGACGGTGAACCGCATTATAAGGTCAGCTATGAACAGGCATTATTAAATGACTCACCTGTTGTTTTGATAACTGTAAAACAAATTCAAAAAAAGGATGAATTGTCGGGATTATTCAGGATGCCAATTGATCTGGAAGTACATTTTAAGGATGGCACATTTGAAGCGGTAACGCAATGGATAGAGAATGAAGAACAAGTTATCAAGATCTCAAACAGAAACCGAAAGGCCATAGATTATGTTTTGTTTGATCCGGGAAATAAAATTTTGAAGAACCTTACTTTTGAGAAAAGTGAAGAAGAGTTATATGCTCAGGCGATGAAAGCTAAAAATCTTCTTGACAGATATGATGCAGTATTGGCATTAAGACAGATCTACATCGAAGATAAACGAGTTCCTTTGATCGGGATATTTGATAAAGAAAGATTCTATGCCGTCAAAGCAGAAATCGTAAGTCAATTGATCAATGATCAGGATCCAAGAAGTCGCCAGATGTTAGTACGTGCATTGAAAGATGATGAGCCTAAGGTGAGATTATCTGTTGTGAAAAATACCACACAACTTGATGATGTACTAAAGCCGGCATTGATGAAAAACCTCAATGATCCATCCTATGAAGTTCTTGCAGGAGCTATGGAAAAACTATGTACCCTCGATAGAAATAATATTTCAACCTATTTGGATCTTGCAGAAAATACCAGTGGTCAAAATAAGAATGTTGAGATCAAACGCCTTGAAATGGGCAGTATGATCGAGAGATTCAGGTATCTGCCTCAACTTATTGATTACAGCTCACCCGGATATGAATTTCGAACTAGAATAAACGCGATTGAAGCACTTTCTCGTCTAAATTATCTGGATGAAGTTGTGGCTCTAAACTTACTGGAAGCGGCAACACATTTCAATTTCCGTCTTGCCGGGGTAGCAAATATTGCTTTGGAGAATTACATGAAGCAAACTGTCAACAAGGCTATAATCAGAGATGCACTACAAAAATCCAAGCTATCCGAAAAGCGTTTGGATAAATTATCTGCACAAATCAAGGCAGGATAAGTGTTCTTATATACTGTTCAAATTTATTAACTTAGGGCTGATTTACCTGACCTGATCCTAAGTGAAAAAAATTCTATTCAGACTCTTGAGTATTTTCTTACTTAGCTGTGCCATTCCTACGGAGAGCATGGCTACTCATATAGTCGGAGGTGAATTGAATTATGTCTATCTGGGATCGAATCGATATGAAATAAGACTCACTGTCTACAGAGACTGTTTCAATGGTGTTCCCCCTTTTGATGATCCTGCATTTCTCGGAATTTTCAATGGCTCAAATACACTTTTGACCTCGATTCAAATGGCATTGAGAACTATTGATACTTTACCCTCAGCTATCAATACACCCTGTTTCAATGCCCCATTGAGTATTTGTTATGAGATCACAACCTATATAGATACATTGGTTTTGCCACCCTCTGCAAGTGGTTATAAATTGGTTTATCAGCGCTGTTGTAGAAATCAAACTATATTAAACATCAATGACCCCGGAGCTACGGGTGCTGCTTATATTGCCACAGTTCCGGGTTCTGCTGTGGCAACAAATAACAGTAATCCGATATTTAAAAACCTTCCACCGTCGTTTGTATGTGTTAATGCACCTTTCCTTTTTGACCATTCTGCAATAGACCCGGATGGTGATTCATTGGTTTATGAATTATGTGCCCCATTATCCGGTGGTGACCAGGTTGTGCCTCAACCTCAACCACCATTTAATCCCCCCTATGCTCCTCCTTTCAATCCTGTAAATTGGAAAAGTCCATATAGCCTGAACAATTTATTTGGCGGAATACCACTCGTCATTGATTCAAATTCCGGACTGCTTTCAGCTGTACCAAATACGCAAGGACAATTTGTTTACGGCGTATGTGTAAAAGAATTTAGAAACGGAGTTTATATCAGTGAGACCCGGAGAGATTTCCAGGCAAATGTTATTCAGTGTCCAACATTATTATTGAGCAGTTTTTTAGCACCCGAGTTCCAATGCGGAAATACAAATGTTTCATTTATCAATCAAAGTATTGGAGCGGCTGCATTCCACTGGGATTTTGGAGTAACTGGCAGTAATGTGGATACATCAAATCAGATCAGCCCAAATTTCACTTACCCCGATACAGGAACTTACACTGTTACATTAATTGCGTATTCAGCAATTATTCCGGGTTGTACGGATACCATTAAAAAGATTATCAAGTTTTATCCGGAACTTATAACCAGTGCCGGTTTCTCAACCGATCCTTGTACCTATGGCGTACAATTTAATGACAGTACAGATCTGAGCAGTGGTCCTACGACCCAATGGCAGTGGCAGTTTGGCGATGCAGGAGTAAGTAATACCTCTGATCCAATGCATGTATATCCGGGAGCAGGAATATTCAACGGGCAATTGATTCAAACATCTACTGCCGGATGTAAAGATACCGTTGTGTTTTCTGTCGATCTCAAAAAAAGACTCCAAGCTGACCAGACCACATTTATCTCACCGGATTGTTTTGGAGTTTGCAACGCTACAGCCACTACCCTGTTCAGTGGCGGAATATCACCCTATATTATTCAGTGGAATGATCCTCTGAACCAACAAACACAAACTGCATCAGGACTCTGTGCGGGAGCATATCAAGTGTCCATCACAGACAGTAATAATTGTGTTGTTAATTCAAATATCAATATCAACCAACCTCCGCTGCTTACAGGTTCGATAGTTAGTTCTGAAGCCTATTGCAATGGTGCATGTATTGGTACTGCTTTCATCGCCACGTCCGGTGGGACATTGCCATTAACTTATCAATGGAATGACACGAATTTACAAACTACTGCTTATGCAACAGGCCTTTGTCAGGGTGTATACAATGTAATTGTAAGAGATACAAATGGCTGTATTTATTCCGATAGTGTAACAATTAATTCAAGTTCTTATCAACCTTCGGTCTCAGTTTTTGCTGATCCGGATACTGTTTTTGTTGGACAGACTTCACAGTTAACTTCTAACTTTCCACTGCCTGCTAATATTGATTGGACACCTATACAAACATTGACTTCAACTACTATTAGCAACCCGATTGCTTTTCCCGGAGAGCTAACAACATACGTTTTAACAATCACAGATTCTTTAGGTTGTTCAAATTCTGATTCGGTAACAGTCTATGTTAAAACAACGATCTGCAGAGATCCCGAACTTTTTGTTCCTTCCGCATTCAGTCCAAATCAGGATGGCAAGAATGATATTTTATTTGTTAGAGGTAATGCGATAAAGGAATTATATTTTGCGGTCTATGACCGATGGGGAGAATTGGTTTTTGAAAGCAACAATAAAACCATAGGATGGAATGGAATGCATAAAGGACAAGAAGCACATCCGGGAGTTTATGTTTATTATTTGAAAGCAATTTGTTTTGGCGAATCTGAATTTAAATACAAAGGAAATGTAACGTTATTGAGATGAGGAAAGTAATTTGCCATATCTTTTTCCTTTTGGTTGTTGGTATTTCATCATCAGCCCAGGATGTTCATTTCGGCCAAACTGTTTTTGTTCCGGTTCATCAAAACCCTGCTAATACAGGAAATTATGATGGGAATTATCGCTTTGCCGGTATCTATAGAAATCAATGGCGATCTGTAACTGTACCTTATGTAAGTACAGGAATTTCTGCTGAGTTAGCTTCGCAAAGAACTCCGGATGCAAAAAACAGATTGGGATTTGGTTTTCAGATTATAAGAGATCAGGCAGGAGACGGGAATTTGCTAAGCTTAGATCCGGCAATTTCAGCAGCTTATTACGTGAAGCCCAAAGGTGATAGTGGGATGTATGTTGGACTTGGAGTAAATGCAGGAATTGGTATTCGAAGAATTGATTACTCCGCATTCACTTTTGATGATCAGTTTGATGGAGATCAATTTAATCCCGGGCTAGCTACTAATGAACTTTTCCCCAACAATAGTTTTTCATATCCGGATTTAGGACTGGGATTTAGTATTGGGAGTAGCTATCTAAAAAAAACAAGATTCTATTTATCAGCCGCAATATTGCATATCAACAAGCCTGAACAAGGATTTGCTTACTCTTCTAAAAAGCAGCTGGCGATGAGAAATGTAGCAGATGCCGGTATGAGTTTTCCTGTATCAAAGTTGATACAGTTAGAACCCGGGATCAGAACATTAATGCAAGGAGAATTTTCCGAGATCCGGGTTGGAGGAGATCTGAAATTTGGTTTGAGAAAAGCATTTTTAAATCCTCCGGCACTGATACTGGGAGGATGGTATAGAACAGGAGATGCATTGATCGCGAAAATTGGTTGGAAAAAAGATAATCTCGAAGCAGGAATAAGTTATGATTTCACTATTTCAAATTTACAAGAAGTCAATAATAACAAAGGCGGATTAGAATTTGGGCTAGTCTATATCATTAAAAAAGTACCCAAGGTAAATCCTAATAAGGCAGGTTGTCCGGTGTTATGAGCAAGAAGCTATCATTTATTTTTTTGTGTGTGCTCATGACCTTTTCCATTTGCGGGAATGGGCAAACAAGAAATGCTTGGTTGAATGCCGGTGTGAAATCATTAAATGGAAATGACTTTATTTCTGCGAGTTATTATCTTGAACGCGCATTCTTAATGGACAGTACTGATGTAAGTACAGCATTGCTTTATGGCAAGGCCTTGGAGGGCATGAGAGATTATGACAGATCTCTTTCTTTGTATGGTTGGCTTAGTACAAATGATGCAATATGGCAATATCCCCAATTTGTATTTGAATTCGGAATGAACTTAAAACGAATTGGAGAATACGAACAAGCCGGGCTTGCATTTGGATTTTGTTATGGAATGATGAAATCTGATACAGCATATTTTGCAAGAAGAAGTTTACATGAGATATCAGCATGCAAAGAAGCCAGGGAATTAATTAATAATCCTCTACAAACAGTACCAGAAAATATGGGCAAAAAGGTCAACAGTCCTTTTTCTGAAGGTGGGGCTAGAACAGATCTTTCCGGAAATTTATTTTACTATTCGAATAAATTCATCAAGAAAAATAAAAAGAATAAACCGGTTTATCAAAGTCGTTTACTAAAACTGGAACCTAATTCTTCCAGACCAAAAGAATTGGAAAGTTCGATCAATGAAAATGGATACGATTTAGGTTCAGTCTCATTGAATAAAGCTGGGAATATTTTGTATTTCAGCAAATGTGAGAATCTGGAAAATGGGGAACGCATTTGTACAATATGGAAAAGTAAACTTGAAAATAAAAAATGGAGTAACAGTGTTCTGTTGGATGAACGGATCAACTATCCCGGGAGTAGCACAGGTTTCCCGCACATTGTAGACTCTGAAAATAACCACGATATTTTATTTTTTAGCAGCAATAGATCCGGAGGTTTCGGTAAATGGGATGTCTGGTTTTCTGAGATCGACAGCTCAGGGAATTTCTCTGATGCAAAAAATGCAGGTAGCATGATCAATACGGAAGAAAATGAGATCAGTCCTGCAACAGATGATAGCTTACATATCATCTATTTTAGTAGTGATGGTCATAAAAGTCTGGGTGGCTTAGATATTTTTTACAGCAGAAAAAAGGATAGTACATGGACTCAACCAGTCAACATAGGATATCCCATTAATTCATCAGCTGATGAACATTCATTCTTCAGAGAGAGTACTGAAGACCATGTAACCTATTTGGCCAGTAACCGCACCGGTTCTCAGTCTTATGAAGGAAGTACGTGTTGTTTTGATCTGTATAAATTTGAATTGTATGAGTTGCGAGACAAACCGGAAATGATTCAATTGCCTTTGGTTAGAATGAGAGAGATCTTGCCGTTTGATCTATTTTTTCATAATGATGAGCCCGATGCGCGCTCGACTAAAACAGAAACAAAAAAAGAATATGATCAGGTCTATCGCGAGTATATTAAATTATATTCTCAATATTTAAAAGGATTTACCGCAAACATGTCAATTCCGATGAAGGACTCGGCTAGAAAAGAGGTTGATAGTTTTTTCACAGACCATTTGAAAAAAGGAAAGAAAGAACTTGATGATTTCTTAGACATTTTAACGGAGGCTCTGGAAGATGGTGATTCGTTTGAAGTTACATTGATGGGGTTTACAAGTCCTCTTGCAAAAGACGATTATAATTTGAAACTAGCTTCAAGAAGGATTTCAAGTGTTGAAAAATATATTGGGAAATACAATAATGGAGCATTGAAAAACTATTTAAATCCTTCTGATAATTCTACGCCTCGATTAATTTTGAAAAGAGAGGCGCTTGGAGAAAGTCTTGCTTCTACAGAAGTGAGTGATGATCCACATAATTTACGAGAGTCAATTTACAGCCCGAAAGCCTCAAAAGAAAGAAGAATCAGGGTAGTCGGAATAAATCCCATTTCAATTCCGGATTGAAGGTCTGTAGAAAATGTTTATTTTTGAGACAAACAAGCATTCATGCGCTCTATTGCACTAATCACTACTATTTTTTTAATTCAGAGTTTCACAACAAGTGCCCAAAACCTGGTACCAAACCCCAGTTTTGAGACAAGTTCCTCTTGCCCTACCGGATTAAGTCAACTTGTAATATGTGGTCCATGGAGTGATCCTGCATTCAGTTCATCAACTTCCGATTACTTCAATGCTTGTATGATCCCTATCGGAAATTGCAATGATGTAAGTGTTCCAAATAATTTTGTTGGGAATGCTTTAGCAAGAACCGGTGATGCATATGCCGGAATAATTTGTAAATATAGTACCGCAAACCTGCGCGAATATCTCCAGGTACAACTAACTTCTTCAATGGTTGCAGGTACTAACTATATTGTTGAAGCATGGGTAAGAAGAGCTCCAAATTGCAGATACGGTGTATCAAATATTGGATTGTATGTTTCTTCAGGCGCTGCTATCCAACCCGGAAATGTTAACATCCCTGTTACTCCTCAAGTCGAAAGTTCAGCTCCAATTACAAATAGCGCAGGCTGGACTTTAATCACCTCTATCTACACAGCTGCAGGCGGAGAGAACTTCGTAACAATAGGCAGTTTCAGATCTGATGCGAACACAAATGTGATCGATTTGGGACCGAGTGGAACTCCTTGCCCTATTCCAATGAATGCAGCTTATTATTATGTAGATGATGTGAGAGTTGAACAGATCCAGGAGATAGTAGAAATATACGGTGATACATTGATGTGCGTTGGTAGTAACTTGACTCTTGAAGCGGACGCAAATGTGGTTTTCTTTTGGTCTTCAAATTCTTCCGGTACCGATACATTGAGTACTGACACTTTATTTCAGGTAAGTCCTCTGATCAACACAACTTATTTCCTGCATGGTATACAAACCATGGATTCAATCACTGTATATGTACTTCCTATTCCTGCCCCGGATCTTGGTGCTGACGATACGATATGTGCAAATACTTCTATTGTATTAGATGCAGGTTATCCCGGCTCGACATATTTTTGGTCCACCGGCCAAAGAACTCAAAAGATCAATGTTTCCAATGCCGGAATTTATTGGGTGCGAGTTGATAATGGGGCTTGTGCCGGATGGGATTCGACACAGGTAACTGTTCTGCCAAATCCATTGGTTGAATTGGGAAATACCAGCGTGTTTTGTCCTTACCTCGATCTGTATGTCGACCTGACCGCGAATACAGGTACAGCATGGGTCTGGTCACCCGGGATGGACACCAGCCGTACGATTCGAGTTACGAAAGCAGGATTATATAGTATCAGTATTCTTCAGAGTAATGGTTGTGAAAGTTCAGATAGTGTATATGTGATTGAACAGTGTCCGGCTTCCATTTATCTTCCTTCCGGATTTACACCAAACGGTGATGGATCAAATGATTATTTTGTACCCGTAGGAACACAAATCAGTTCTTATAAATTAAGGATCTTTGATCGATGGGGATCGATGGTTTTTGAATCCTCAGATCAAGATCAAGGTTGGGATGGGAAAATAAAAGGTAATTATGCATCCGTGGGAGTCTATATCTGGGTTTGTGAATTTAAGGGACCGGATGAATATGGGGTATTAACTGATCAAACTATAAGAGGCCGGGTTAATCTTATTCGCTAGTATTAATATATTCTTTCAAAATTTCTTAAATTGCTAATAGTAGAATCGAATCACTAAGTTATGCCAGAACGTTTAACAGAAATCCAACTTGAATCACAGATTGAGGTCGCTCTTGAACTTGCGGGTAGGAATGTTTCTGAAGGTATTCGATTGTTGGAAAGTGCTAAAACTCAAGCTGAAATTCTTCAATATCCTTTAGGAAAAGCAAGATGTTTGTGTTACTTAGGGGTTTGTTATTTCAAGAAATCTCATCATAAAGATGCAATAAAATATCTTGTAGAAGCTGTACAGATCCTTGAAGATATTCAGAATCCGGAGGCTTTGATCGAATGTTATAAAAAATTGGCTGATGTCTATTTTGATGTCGGGGATTATGAACATTCACTCGAAACAATTCTATTGGCATTGCCCCTCACAAGAGTTTCAAATAATATTCAAGAGGAAGCTAAACTGCGAATATTTATTGGAAACATTTACAGAAGTATTCGTGAATACGATAAGTCAATTGAAGAGTATCGTTATGCACTAAAGATCTTTGAAAAGGAAGGTCAAAAGGCAGAAATGGTGAATGCATTATTTCATATTGGCAATGCTTATAACTGGGCTGATCAACTCGATGCTTCATTAAGTTATCTTGAGAAAAGTCTAGAAGTTGCAGAAGAACTAAAAGATCTGAGTTTGACTGTGAAACCCCTAGCCAGTCTAGCGATATTATATACCAAACTTCAAAAAACAGATCTTGCTCTTGACTATTTCTACAGAGCAATTGACTGTGCCAATTTTGTAAATGATCAAAGGATCAAAGCGGATATATTAAAGAGTCTTGGTAATCTTTATCTTGAAAAAGGAGATTATGCAAAAGCAATTGAATCCCTGATAGAGAGTCTCCAAATTTGCAGGGAATTAAATCTGACACTACCAACAAATCTTGTTCATCAATTTCTTTCCATGGCATATGAGAAAATAGGTGAATATCAAAAAGCACTTGATCATCATAAACAATATAATGAATTGATGGAGGTGATCACACAGGAAGAGATCAACATAAAGACGAAAGGAATACAGGTGAGGTTTGATATGGAGGAGTTGAAAAAAGATAAAGAGCTTGCTGAAAGATCCGCTTCCCTTAAAGATCAATTTCTTGCCAACGTAAGTCATGAGATAAGAACTCCTATGAATGGCATCTTGGGTATGGTAGCTTTACTTGAAGATACATCTCTGGATCCCGATCAGGTAGATTATACAAATGCCATCCGATTATCAGCAAATAATCTGGTTGTGATCATCAATGATCTACTTGATATTGCCAAGATAAATGCAGGGAAAATGGAACTTAATCTTGAACCATTTCTCATTGAAGAGATCCTTGAAAACCTGATCCATTTTCAACATTTAAAAGCAGAAGAAAAGGGTATCAGATTGGAGTTGAAACGTGAAGCCGGAGTACCTGATGCCATCATGGTTGATCATGTCAGGTTAAATCAGATCTTATTGAACATAGTGAGCAATGCTATAAAATTCACTGAAGAAGGAAGTGTGAAGTTGAAAATAAGTGCTTTGGAAGTAAATGAAAAAACTTCCAGATTAAAATTTGAAGTTATCGATACAGGAATAGGAATACCTGAAGAAGTTTTACCCAATATCTTTAATAGTTTTACTCAGGCTTCCAATGACCTGAGTAAGAAATATCAGGGTACGGGTTTAGGGCTAACAATAGTAAAGCAATTGGTAGAGTTACACGGTGGAATAATCCATGTCGTCAGCAAACTAAATATCGGAAGCCACTTTACTGTTGAAATTCCGTTTCAGATAGCATCTAGAAATCAAATTCCTGACAAAAAGAAAAACAATCCGGTTGTCAAACAAAGTGAACTTGAACAGTCGCATGAAGGACAGCATATACTACTAGTTGAGGACAATAAGATAAATCAATTTCTTGCAAAACGACTGCTTGAAAAACATGGATTTAGTCTTGACATGGCTAGTAATGGAGAAGAAGCTATTGAACTGATCAAAGAAAAATATTTTGATCTTGTATTGATGGATGTACAAATGCCGGGCATGAATGGCTATGAGTTAACAGGATATATCCGGAATACTATGGGTATAACGGGAGATGATCTTCCAATTGTTGCTCTTACAGCCTATGCAAGCAGTATGGAAAAAGAAAAAGCTATCAGTGCCGGAATGAATGATTATTTAAGTAAGCCTTATTCACCAAATGAATTGGTTACTACCATTGGACGTAATATAAAACACAATGGAATTGAAGTAGCTACTGATTCATCAAGCTCAATTGAACTTTATCCGGATTGGTATTTAAATTTGATCAAACTGGTTGGCAATGAAAAATCGGAGTTAATTGAAGTCATCGAAATGGTGCTTGAACAAATTCCGGAGAGTATAGACAGCCTCGATCGTTCATTAAGCAGTTCAGACTGGGATGAATTCCACAGAGTATCACACAAAATAAAATCATCACTTAGCATTCTAGGAGTAAAAGAAATAAAAGAGCCCCTTTTCAGAATGCATGATCTTGCGATGTTGAAACAAGAGTTGCATGAAATTCCTGACTTATATACAGATTTCAAAACTCATTGCAATGGAATTACTGCTTCACTTCGTTCTGAATTAAGCAAGTTGAAAGAATGATCTTTCAGAGTTACCTACTTCTATAATGAGAAATAATCCAAAAATCATTTTCTTTTCAATTCTTAGTTTTTCAATTTTATTTTTTTCGTGCAGCGAAAAACAAGAGAAGCAAAAGAAAACATTTAATGGTGTTTGGAAATCTATGGGTGAATGGTATGATAGCCGTGCCTATCCATATAAAACAATTGATACTCAAATCTGGAAAACGGCCTTTGAAAATATGTTGCACAGGGATGGCAACAAACAGAGTTCGTCAGTTACGTCCTGGGAAGCCCTGGGGCCGATGAACTTTGGCGGGAGGACACTTTGTATTACTTTTAATCCGATCCGTCCTCAAAGCATGTATGCCGGTTCAGCTTCAGGCGGATTGTGGAGAAGTTACTCAGGAGCTCTGGGTGTACAGGCATGGCATCCAATACCCACCGGTTTTCCTGTTCTTGGAGTTGCATCGATCGCTATTTCCCCTACCGATACCAATACGATCTATATTGGCACAGGTGAAGTATACAATTATCAAAACACAGGTACTGGATTTTCGGTTCGAACAACAAGAGGCACCTACGGGATAGGAATTTTAAAGTCAATAGATAATGGGATAACCTGGACAAAGTCACTGGATTGGCAGCTTGATGAACTAAAAGGAGTACAGGATCTTTTGATCAATCCGCTTAATTCCAATACAGTCTGGGCATGCACTACAGAAGGTACTTATGTAAGTTATGATGCCGGAAACAACTGGATATTAAAACATCCTGTTCAAATGGCTACAGACATTGTGATGCCTCCGGGCGATACATCTGTAGTTTTGATAGCGGCAGGTAATCTGGGTTCTCCCGGAACGGGAATATATAGAAGTACGAATGGTGGCTTTAGCTTTAGTCAAATCACCAATGGTCTTCCCGGTTCTTATGATGGAAAAGTTGTTTTTTCATTTTCTGAATCTTCTCCCAATATAGTTTATGCCAGTATTGCAAATTCATTTGCCGGAGTAGGTCTGTATATTTCAACAAATCAGGGGCTATCCTGGTCTCTTAAAAGTACTGAAGATTATCCTAAATATCAGGGATGGTACAGCCACGGAATTACGGTAGATCCAAGTAATTCTAACAATGTGATTGCCTTTGGTATCGATGTTTGGAAATCAACGTCTCAAGGAACCGGATTGATTCAAAAATCCTATTGGAGTAATTGGAATTTTTCGGCAACTCCTGTTGGTGGACCTGAAGGTCCTTCTGATTATGTACATGCTGATATTCATCAAGCTATATATATGCCCGGATCTCCCCAAACTGTCTATTTTGCTACAGATGGCGGAATTTTCAGAAGTACGGATAATGGTGAAACATTTTCCGGGCATAATGGCATGTATCATACACAACAATTTTATGCGAATATTAGTAATTCAAGCACGGATTCATTGTTTATAATTGGTGGGATGCAGGATAATGCCACAGCTGTATATGAGGGTAATCCGGCATGGAGAAGAGTGATAGGCGGCGATGGTCTAAGTACGGCTGTTGATCCTCTGAATGATAATCGGGTATATGCATCATCGCAATATTTAAATGTATACAGATCGATGAATAAAGCAATGAGCTTCGGTTATCTGTCGGGTCTTCCTTCAGGATCTTCAGCTAATACGACTTTTGCAGGTGCTTTTGAACATTGCAGTTCATCCCCTAACAAAATGTATGCTGCCAGAACTGAGGTTTACAGATCCTCAAATTATGGTGATTCATTTCAAACAGGTCCTGTTTTAAATGGGAATACAATTATTGCTCTGGGAGTATCTCCGTTAAATTGTAACTATGTTTTTGCAAGTGTAACACCTGTTCCTAATCCACCCAACAGTATTTATAAAAGTATTGATGGAGGAATAAGCTGGAATCTTTCTGGTAGCGGTTTACCGGACAGGTATTATATGGATTTTGCATTCGATCCTTTGAATGATCAAAATGTGTACGTCGTTCTTTCCGGATTCGGGACCGAACATCTTTATAAAAGCACAGATGCAGGAATCAGCTGGAATGCAGTTCCCGGACTTCCTGATGTGCCTGCAAATTGCATTGTGATCGACCCACTCTACCCTTCCAATATTTATGTTGGAACTGATCTTGGAATATTTGTATCAGCAGATGCCGGAGCTTCATGGATCTCCTGGAATGATGGCTTATGGGATGCTACAATGGTGATGCATATGACCATATCCAACTCAAATCGGAAATTAAGAATAGGTACACATGGAAAAGGTATTTGGCAACGCGAACTTTTACTGCCGGGAACAACTTCAATAAATCAATTAACTAAAATTGAAGGTTCTGTTTATCCCATTCCTGCAATCGATGTATGTACAATAGAGTTGAAAAACATTCAAGGGCAAGCTCTTGAAATAAAGATCTATGACCTAAACGGAAAGCAAGTTTTTCCTAAATTTTCTATTTCCAGAGATCACAATACTGCTGAGATCCGCATTCAAAAAACAAATCTGAATTCCGGATTATATTTGGTTAATGTGAATGATTCACAGAATCAAAAAACGATGCGAATATTGTTTAGATAATTTAGAACCTGACTATCTTTCGAACATAGTTTTGTCGGGCTGTTTTCATTTCCAAAAAGTAAATTCCCTTACTGAGATCTGAAGGTGTATCTATTGTTATAGTGTTTATGCTATAAGGCAATACATTTTCAATTTGATTGAATATTAATTTGCCTGTTATATCATGAAATCCAAAATTCAGATCCTGACTTTTATCCGAATAGAACCTTACACTGATCCTATCTTCAAATGGATTTGGATAAACACTCATCAATTGTTCTGAGCCCGGGTCACTAATCGTATAAGCTGAAAGGTTGAGATTTGCAAGAGCAAAATCGGGTACGCCATAACCTTTAAATTCATCCGGAGTTAAATATTGATCAGCACTTTGTTCAATTGCCCTGAATATTTCCATATTGTTTTTTATCGGATTGGCTTGCCATAAACAAGCTGCAAGACCGGCAACTATGGGTCCGCTAAACGAAGTGCCACTTCCTGTTTGAGTACCACCACCAGATGAAGCAACAATGGCACTACCACCCTGAGCAGTAACATTTGGCTTGACTCTGCCATCAAATGAGGGCCCTTTTCCACTGAATCCTACATAGGTTTCAAATGCATCAACTGCACCAATAGCAAGTACACTATCGCCATCTGCGGCTGCACTGATATGGTACCATGCTGAGTTACCTTCATTTCCTGCACTGTTTACAACCAACATACCTTTAGTAGCAGCGATATCCGCAGCGATCGTAATTGGAATTGTATTTCCATCCATTTGGTTATATGAATGATCCATCGCTGATTCATCAAACAAGGTGTATCCCAAAGAAGTATTAATAACATCCGCGCCTGCACTGTCAGCATATTCTGCTGCAGCAGCCCAGTTATATTCTTCAATTATGTACTCAGTAGGTGCATCTTCAGAACGAAGTAATAAAAAGTCAGCTTTTGGAGCTGTACCAACCAATTCATTGGGAATATAACCACCGATCAATGAAAGCACCATCATTCCATGCCAGTGATCATCATACACATTCGCATTTCCATCAACAAAATCCCATGTGGCTTTGATCTGATTGTTTGCTCTCAAAGAATCAAATACAGTCATGATATCCGCATCACTAAATCCTGCATCTATGATCGCTATTAATTTACCCTGCCCTGCAAAACCCTGGTCATGCAACAAGTGCCCATTCAGCATTGCAATCTGGTTGAATGATGAACCATATGAAAATCCTCCTGTTTTAAGGTTAGATTCTGCAGCCATATACGGATTTACAAATGATCTTTTGAAACTATCCTCTGCAGGTTCTGTGCCGATATTAATTACTCTACCTGCCACTGTAGTTGAACTCACAAATGGTAAAGCCTGGATGGCAGATAATACGGCGGGATCATTTGTTCTGATCACAACAGCATTAAACCATTTGCTTCTATTCAAGATCTGTGCACCTTTAGAAATAACAGAATCCACATAGGCCGGATTAACAGGAAGATCTTGAGAAATTATGGAGATATTCTGTGCTGTTCTTCTATTGATCGCACGCTGACTTAAAAATGATTGAGGTGATGCTATGTTGAAGGGAGAATTATTCTTATCCGTAAAAAATACAACATATCGATCAAGCGATTGAGCGATGCCGGAGAATGGTAAAAACCAAATCAAGGCAAATAAAAATCTTCTCATTATTATGATATTTAAAGACTATAACCTTTAAGTTTATAGCGGTAACTAACACCACTTTTTATCACTCCATTCGTGAGTGTTTTTACCGAAATAAATTCCTTAAAAACAAGGCCAACATTCTTAGCATAAACTTCAACCGAATAATCGCGAAGTATCAGATTAAACTCATCAATTTGTACAACAGTTGCTGAAGAATCAAATGCAAAATTTCCGGTTGAATATGGAACATCTACCTCATCAAATTTGTACTCCTGAAAACCAAGTGTGTTGAAACTATTTCCGTTCCATGATTTTCCATCTTTAACCGGGAAAACCATTTTTACAAACCGTTCATTATTTTCTGTTTTCTCAAATGTAGCCGCATTCAGATTTGAGGTCCAAACATCTGTTATAGCCCATTGAGCAGTGTCTTGAGCCCTTTGATAACGTTCGATACGTAATGCGCTCAATCCTGCATGATCAACAAAAGATTCAGCGATCAATTCTTTTAGAAAATATCTATAGGTATCAACTGTTTGATTAAACTCATCATAAACAATTGAATCCACAGAAAATTCAGTGTACTGGCCTGGTTTATACTGAGCATATCCATATCCGGCATTTAACTCAACCAATTTTTCTTTCTTACAGGCATTGAAGATCAATACTGCAAATAATACAATCAAAATTGAATGAATTCTTTTCATACGATTGATTTTTCAATAAAACCTCCGCCAATCACATCATCTCCTTCATAGAAAACTGCACTTTGCCCTGGAGCAACTGCATTTACTTTTTTATGAAATACTACTCTCGCTTTTTCTCCAACCATAGACAGTGTGCTCATCGCACCGGCATCTTTGTACCTGATTCGTGTGATAGCTTCAAGTCCATCCTCAATTTTATCATACTTAACAAGATTTAGATCTCTAACTATCATTTCTTGTCTTTCCAGATCTTCAAAGTTTCCTAATACGACAGTATTCGTTTCAGGTTGTATAGAAGTAACATATAATGGCTTTCCAACAGCAACTTCAAGTCCTTTTCTTTGTCCGATTGTATAAAACGGATAGCCTCTGTGAGAGCCCAATATTTTGCCATGCACATCTACAAACATTCCACCATCCAGATGATCCACTTTTTCAGGAGATCTGTTTTTCAGGAATGATCTGTAGTCATTGTCAGGAATAAAACAGATCTCATAGCTCTCCCCTTTTTTTGCAAGTTCATGAAAACCCATGTCATGCGCTATTCTGCGGATTTCAGGTTTTTCAAATTCACCTACAGGAAATATTGTACGGGAAAGGCAATCCTGGGTCACTCCCCAAAGCACATAGCTTTGATCTTTTTTATCATCAAGTCCTTTGGAGATAACATATCTGCCGTTCTCTTCCCTGATCTTAGCATAATGCCCGGTTGCAATAAACTCACAATCAAGCATATCTGCCCTTTTGGCCAAAGCATCCCATTTGATATGTGTATTACACATTACACAAGGGTTTGGTGTACGACCGGCAAGGTATTCATCAACAAAATTATCGATAACATGGTTTCCAAATTCACCACGTATATCAAGTATATAATGAGGGAATCCGATCTTTACGGCAAGTTCCCGGGCATCATTTATACTGTCAAGACTGCAACAACCTGTCTCTTTCTTACCACCACCGGCTCCTGCATAATCCCAGGTTTTCATGGTAATCCCAATCACCTCATAACCTTGCTCATGGAGCAAGGCAGCAGTAACGGAACTATCTATTCCGCCACTCATTGCTACTAATACTCTTCCTTTTTTACTCATTACTTTACAATTCCTTGCAAAGATAAGCTATTTTTCACTCGGTTCAGGTGGGTTTTGGAGTACTCCTTTTTTGTAATCCTCCTGTTTCTCGACAGTACCATTTTCATTATAATAAAGCCAGGAGCCCTCTTTATCACCATTTTTGTAAGTTCCCCGGATCCATGTTTTTCCGTTAGAGAAATTGAACAAAAATGGACCATTGGCTATATCCGCTTTAAATGTCATTTGCTTTTGAATGACACCTGTTTCAAAAAAATCGGTTTGTGTACCTTCTTTTTTACCCTCTTTCCATTGAGTCACCTGAGTCTCTTTCCCTCCGGGAAAATACACTTTCCATGTCCCATTTGGTATACCTTTTCGATAGAATTCAGTCATTGAGATTCCACCTTGTTCATCGTAATAATTCCACAGACTATCTTTTTCTATTCCCAGATAGTAACCCGTACCCAACTTCTTTCCAGATTCTGAAAACATGACAGAGTATTTCTGATTGCTTTTGGCTTTATAGATTAGCATGGCTTTCATCTTCCCTGAAGCATAATAATACATTGCTGTATCTACCGGCTGACCGTTCCTGAATTTAGTGCGGGCATATAAAACATCATTGCTGTAAAATTTCTCCCATACTCCCTGCTTCAGTCCTTTCGCATCTGTTCTGTTAATCGTATCTCCGTTATGTATGTGAAATGTCTGGGCTTGAGCTAACAAGCCAGAAAAACATACAGAAAATATAAATAGTATGATTTTAATTATTGATTCTGATCGCATTATTTCTTTCTTGTTTTAATAAGATCAACATATAGTTCCTTGAATGCATTCACCATGCCCTCCCATGAAAATCTTTTCTTTTCTTCTTTCACTCCCAAAGTTAACTCTGCTTGCTTTTCATTATTGTAAAAATCAACAATCGCATTTTCAATCGAAAAACCATCAGGTTCGCAAACATATCCCGCTATACCATGAGGAACTATCTCCGGCAATCCCCCAACATTGGTAACGATCATCGGTTTTTCAAAGTGATAGGCGATTTGAGTTACTCCACTTTGGGTTGCACTAAGGTATGGTTGAGTAACAATATCAGCTGCACCAAACAAATACTTCACTTTGTCATCAGGAATAAATTCATCCATGATGATAATGTTGTCAGAGAGACCATTATTTTGGATAAAATCAGTATAACTCTGTTTATCCTCATAAAATTCTCCGGCAACTATAAGCTTGGTGCCAAGAGCTTTAATTTTTTCAGAATTCATTGCTTCTAATAAGATCTGAAGCCCTTTGTATTTCCTGATAAAACCAAAGAATAACAAGTAATTGTAAGTTGGATCAAGACCTAAAACTTTGCAAGATTCAATTTTCTCAACTTTTTCACCATAATGAGAATAAATTGGATGCGGATTATTTCGGATCAATTTAATGTCATCAAATTTCTTAAGATCTGCACCAACAGCATCTGACATTACCATAAAGCCATCGCATGCTTTCACAAATAGTGATGTGAAAAATTTGTCACCTATTCTTTTTTCATGTGGGATAATATTATCTGCAAAGCCAACAACTCTTCCGGGTATCGATTTTCTGGATAATGCTGAAACCAATGCCAGTGTAGGTGCCATAAATGGAATCCAATATCTGAGTATTAGCATATCCGGCTGCTCCTTCTTTATAAATTGAGCTGTTTTATACCATGACCAGGGATTCACAGAGCTTAATAAGGAATGAATCTTTAGGTTTTCAGGCGCAGATCTGGTTAGATCTATCTGTGATTTACCAGGAAATAAGATCGAAGGATACTGAAGATAATAAGATATGATCTGCACATGATGTCCATCTGTGATAAATGATTTTGCCAACTCTTCATCAAAGCTTGCTATGCCTCCCCTCAATGGCCAAGCGGGTCCTACAATAATAATTTTCAACTGACCTCAATTTGATTTTCAGTTCCGACGACTTTATCCACCAAATAATCATTTCTGTCAGCAGCTGAGCGTGAGACCAATTCACCTATAAAACCGGTTAGAAACATTTGAGTACCAATGATCATCGCCAGTAATCCAAAATAAAACAAAGGCCGGGATGTCATATTATAAGCATCAAAAAAGTATTTCGTTAATGCCAGGTAGACCGCGATACATAATCCTCCAAAAAAAGATAAAGAACCTAATAATCCAAAAAAGTGCATAGGCCGCTTACCAAATCTAGCCATGAATGTGATGGATAACAGATCCAGGAACCCATTGACAAATCTTTCAAGGCCAAACTTAGTGACTCCATATTTTCTGGCTCTGTGTTCTACCGGTTTCTCGGTGATCTTTGAAAACCCGGCCCATTTTGCAAGCAATGGAATATATCTGTGCATTTCACCATATACTTCTATGCTCTTCACAACATCTCTATGATATGCTTTTAGTCCACAATTAAAATCATGTAAATTATAGATTCCGGAAACTTTGCTGGTGGTCCAGTTAAAAAATTTACTTGGAATTGTTTTGGATATTGGATCATACCTCTTTTGTTTCCATCCTGAAACCAGGTCATAGCCTTCTTTCCTTATCATATCGACCATGGCCGGAATCTCATCAGGACTGTCCTGCAGATCTGCATCCATTGTCATGACAACCTGACCTTTTGCTTCCCGAAAACCAATATTCAGTGCAGCAGATTTTCCATAATTTCTACGGAACCGAAAACCTTTTACATTGTTGTACTCCTTGCTTAGTTCTTCAACAACATTCCAGGAATTGTCTTTACTCCCATCATCAACAAAAATTATTTCTGTCGAAAGATTATTTTCTTTTACTACCCGCTGGATCCATGTACAAAGTTCTGGTAAAGATTCCTCTTCATTGTATAATGGAATGACGATCGAAAGTTCCGGATTATGCTTCATCTGCAGAAAATGGGCTGGCTTTTTTCTTAATAAATAAAGCAATGACTGATGCGAAGATACCACCAAGTATAAAACTCTGCAGGTATTGTATCATCAATCCTTTTATAGTGTATTGATCTTCAAAATTTTCGAATCTTGCTAATGCCTTCTCTATTTCATTTTCAGGAGTATTAAAACGCTCCATCATCGACAATATCTTGTCTTCCATCAATATTTTCAGATTGGCTGCAAGCGAAGGGTCCACAAAATTGTAAAATATGATATTGAATATCAACATCACAAAACCGGAAACTATAAAGGCAGTAAACATTACCAAAAATGCCTCTTTGAATGAAATGTATCCATCCTGCAGTTTACGAAAACTGATTCCTGTATAAATTAAGAATCCCAGTAACATTGCAACCAGAAATGCCATGATCCAATAATTCACCATGTATTCAATATTGATAAAATAAAGGGTTATAAATACGATGATATTAATCAAGCCAAATTTAAGGCCCAGATCTAATGCATATTTCTTTAAATCCATAATTATTAAATTGATTACAAATGTAAAAATACGATTCGGCTTATTACTTTATTTTTGTTCAATAATTTTTCTACCTTTGTCCCGGGTAAGTCTTATACGACCAGCTCCTATTGAAATTCCCCAGGATCGGAAGGTAGCAAGGATAAATGGTTGAGCGGTGCGATGTAAGTAGCTTACCCTTTTTTTGTGCCTTATTTTTTGAAATGATTTTCATTAATTTCTACCATCTTGCTAATTGACAGTGGCTTGGTAATATAATCTGTTACTTCTGTATATGCTTTGGCTCTGTCCAGATCTTTCTGATAAATGGAAGATGAAAGCATAATAATTTTAATTCCTTCCTTTTTATCCAGTTTTATTTTTTTGAACTCATCGAGGAAATCCCATCCATTCATCACAGGCATATTGATATCCAAAAACAAAAGATCAGGCAGATCAGCTGCGTTTGCATCCTGAATGCTTTGTAAGGCTGCAATACCGGTTAGATGTGTTTCTATATCGCATGCAAGACCGGATTTAGAAATGATCTTAGTACACAAAAAATTGTTGACGTCATCATCATCAATGATCATGATCCGTTTCAATTGTTTTGACATAAAGTACGATTATACAGTGTAATCCTTCAAAGATATGTGAAAAGTCGTACCAATCCCAACTTCACTTTCAACTTCTATTTTCCCGCCATGAGCTTCAACTTGAGATTTTATTATAAAGAGTCCCAGTCCTTTACCCTCAATTCTTTCATGAAAACGTTGGTAAAAACCGAATAATTTCTCTTTATATTTCGCAAGATCAATTCCAAGGCCGTTATCTTTAACACTTATAATCACCATTCCGCTTTCTTTTGTAGTCTTGATTTCGATCAAAGGATCACGTTCAGGTGCCCTATATTTAATAGCATTTGTGATCAGGTTCAATAAGATACTTTGTATATGGCTTTGCGGATAAACCATTGTAGGGGTCATTGCAAAATCAACATTAAAGACAACATTAGATTTAAGTACTTGAGTCTCTATGCTATGAATCACAGAATCCAGAACTTGCTGAAATGAAACTTGAATGATATCATCATTTAGTGTTTTCTTTTCAACAAGCATTTTGATCAGATCATTAAGGGTAATATGCAGGTAATTCAAGGATTGATTCATCCTTTTCATTACTTGAGGATTTTCAATATTCAAAGGATCAACGGAATCATATAACCCCATCAATCCAATTAAATTTGCAACCGGAGAACGTAAATTATGAGATGCAACATATGCAAATTGTTCCAGTTCATTATTTGATAAGATCAATTCATTGGTAAGCTGTTGTAAGGCTCTTTCTGCAGCCTTTCTTTCATCAATATCAAGGAGAGTACCCGACATTCTCTTAGCCTGATATCTATTGTCCCTGATAAATGCCCTGCCTTTTTTCAGTATCCACTTGTAGGTGCCACTCTTGGTTCTAAGCCTTTGTTCAGATTCGTAATGATCGGTCTTGCCTTCAAGATGCAATTTCAATTTTTCATTCACAAAATCAATGTCCTCAGGATGAATTAAATCTTCCCATGAATTTCTTGAACTAAATTCATTCAAATTATCTTCATAATCATATCCCAGCATTTCATACCAACGTTGATTATAAATTGCAACATCTTTTTCTATATCCCATTCCCACATCGCCAGATCTGCGCCTTTTATAGCAAGATCAAGTCTTTCCTCTGAGATCCTTAGCTCGTCCTCTGCATGCTTTATTGCCGTGATCTCTTGTTGAGAAACAACAGCATAACCCTGTCCAATTTCCATTCGGGAAACTCGTACAATAAACCATTGTACACGATGATCGGTATGCATTGGATATTCAATATGAAAGATCCTTTTATCTGAATTAAAGAGTGTTTGAATGCCATTTTTTAAATTCTGAGAAAATTCACATCCTTTTTTATAATTAGAATCCAGTATTTGATAATAATTTGAATTTACTTCTCCTCCTATGATCCATGCATTATTCAATAAGCTCGCTTCTTTCCAGCCATCATTGACAGCCATGATATTACCTGTGTTTTCAACAACAGCAATTAAAGAAGTGAGAGAGTTCAATATTCCCTTGGTAAAACTCTCGTTATTCCGGAGAGCCTCCGTCATTTTGTTTTTATGAATAAAGGACCCAATTCCTACGGCGATCGTTCGCAGCATAGATAGCTCATCAGGATTCCAGGATCTAGCTGATTCACAAGAATCCATTCCTAAAAATCCCCAAAATAAATTGTCAATAAAAATTGGGACTACCGCAATCGAAAGTATATTTTGTGAGGCAAGAAATTTATGTTCAGGTTTCGGAAAATCATTAATGTTTCCATCTATTGAATTTCCTTTTTGAAATTCAGATAACCATCTACCCATACCTAATTCGGAATAAGAAGCATTCTTAGCTGAACCAAATTTAGAAGTCCCATATTTTTTGTTGCTAAACCATTCATATAGCATAGTACAAGAAAGGTTTGCCGGATCTTCAAAACTATTTTTAAATATATAACAACGATCTAATTTATTTTTCTTCCCCAAAATCTCTACCGCTTGTAATAGGGCAGTTTCATCATCAGGATTCGTAAGCAATACATTTGAAGATTCAGCTGCCGATTGTATCAATTGTGTTCTTTGCTCATTTACTTTTTTCAGCTTCTTTTTCTCAGTTACATCTCTGATAATAGCTTGAAAATATAATTTCTCAGCAAAATTTATCTTACTCAACCTTACTTCTACATCCATTAATGTACCGTCCATCTTGGAATGAATCCAATCAAAATTGATCTGATTTTCCTCTTGAATAAGTTCTCTAATAATTTTGACTTTTTGGTCTTTGTCAATACCATTCTGATCATTTGGTGAATAATCAATTGGAGATTTCCCCAGAAGATCCGTTTTCTTGCAAGCAAAAATCTCTGACGCCTTTGGATTACAATCCATAATTTCGAGATCTCGCATCAGAATTATGGCATCTTCTGATGCATTGAATAAGTTCTTGTACTTTGTTTCGCTCTCAGTCAGAGTATCCAGTGCTCTTTTCTTTTGAGTGATGTCATGTGAAATATCCATCAAAATCCGTGAACCATCTATGTCAACAAACATGGTTCTTGTTGAGGACCATCTGTAATCTCCATCCGTATTTAATATCCGGAAATCTATTTTATTTTCTGCACTCTGCCCTTGAAACAACGCATTATAACTCTTGGCAACTTCTTCTCTTTCATCCGGATGAACTCTTTCCAAGATATCGTATACCGACATTCCTGCCATATCATCTCTGGAATAACCGATGATCTTAGCTGATGCATCATTGACCATTATGATCTTCTTGGTGGTGATATCCGTTAGCGTTATACCTACGTTTGCATTTTCAACTAAACTACGATACAACTTTTCGCTTTGGCGAAGTTTTTTACTTGTGAGCAATCGTTCTAATTCTGCAGAAGCCCGGGTGGAAAATATTTTAAGAATGCTTCGGCTAAACTCCATATCTTCAATCGGCTTTGAGTCGATAACAGCAAGACTACCAATAATATCCCCTTTAGATGATTTTAGTGCTACACCAAGATAAGATTCCGCTTTTAACTCTTTCAAATAAAGGAGGTCGGGATATTTTGAAATAATGTTTTTTGAGATCCCATTGAATCCTGAGGTCAAACTATCTTCGCAAGGAGAGCCGGCCAGCTCATATTCGAAATTGTCTATTAATTTTTGATCATCAACAAAAGCAACAGTTTCAACTGTTGTTAATGAATCATGTACCCGCTGGGTCACATATGAATATTTAACATTTAATGTAGAAGACAATCTCTTTACCAGATCAACAAAAAAAGTCTCTTCGTGGCTCCCGGATACACCATAACTAATCTGCTCAACAATTTCAATCACTTTGTTACGCTTTGAGAATTCGAGATCCTGGATCTCGTCTCTAAGTATCCCCAATTCCTTTTTCATTTTATAGGATTCGAGAATCCTGATCACAGAAAAGGGTAATAGATCTAACTTGTTTTTTAATATGAAATCATCAGCACCATTTCGCAAACATTCAACAGCAAGCTCTTCGCCAATAGAACCCGTAACAAATATAAAAGGTGTATTTGATTTGTGTTTTGTGAAATTAAAAGCAGCGGCGCCATCATATCCCGGGATTCTGTAATCAGCAATTACGAGATCCGGTTTATTATCAATAATACAATTTTCGAAGCTAATTTTATCTGTAGTTTGAATTATGTCTAATTCAAAATCAAGGGTGTTTAATTGATTTACAGTTAATTCAAGATCATAAGGGTTATCTTCCAATACAACTATTTGAATTTTATCCTTGCTGGTTTTAAATGTATCCAAGTATTTACAATTAATCAATGAATATAATCTACAAAAGGAAGAGCAATAAAAAGCTTGATTTTATTATCGCTTGAAATTTCAGCACTGATCTTTCCATCCATTTTTTCAACTATCTTTTTCACTTTTGTTAAACCTAAACCAGGTCTTGCTGAATCGCTTACTATGAAGGGTTGAAAAATATTTTTTGAATCTATGTTTTCTGAGAAGCTTCCATTATCACAATATTCCAGCACCGGTCCTCCAACCTTATTCATCCAACGAGCTTTTATTTCAAGATGTGGCAAATCTTTATTGTGATTTATAGAGTTAGTGATCAATTCTTTAAATACCAGTGCCAACTGATCTTTATCAGCACGAATTTTCATGGGAAACTCATTGTTAATAATCAATTCGCATTTTGAAGATATTGAATCTTTATCAAAGACTTGCGATATGAGACGTATCGGATCAATTTCCGTGAGCTTCAATTCCTTTCTCAAAGTGCGTGAGAAATCAACCATCGCATCCATCCACTCAGACGAATTACTTTCCGCATCCCGTAAGTGCAAAAATTGAAACATGTTGTCAAGCTCTAAATTTTCAAATTCACCACGCAATTTGGGTGTTTCATTTAGTTCAGTATCAGATTCAACGATATTACTTGCTGAATCAATAACGTTTCTGTAATTTCCTATGATCCCCCCGATAGAAGTATTATTCAAAAGATTAATAAGCGAACTTTGAATCGAAATATATTCGCCATTTTTTGATCTCATTCTTAAAACCGTGTTATAAGCAACACCCGGATTACTCAACAAATTTGATAGATCCGATACAGCTTTTGGCATATCATCTTCATGGATCAGATCAAAAATTGATCTTTCAATCAATTCACTGGGTTGATATCCCAAGATCCTGAGAAGTGCAGGTCCCTGAAATTTCACAATTCCATTTTTATCAAATACACCTACTCCATCGAAAGAATTTTCCAAAATTGCTTTGAAAAAATCCTGGCTGTTCAATAGTTTTTCTTCGACATCCTTCAAGTTGGTGACATCCGTTAGATATCCTTCCAATAAGTGCTTTTGTTCAACTTCAGACCAAACGGATTTCCCATTCTCGAGTATCCAACGGAATGTTCCATTAGCAGACTTGATCTTATAAGAGATCTGGAAATCTTCTTCTGCTTTTACATATTCAGCAATATAACTCAAGATCTTTTCCTTATGTTCTTCAACGATCAGTTCTCTATAATCCAGATCCGAAGCAAGAATTAATTCTGATGCATCATAACCTGTGAGATTTGAAACTCCACTACTTAAGAATTTCATGTTGAAAGGATACTTTGCTTCAGCACTATATGCTGCACCGGGCAAATTCTCCATCAAGGTTCCTATTTTGCGATTTGTTTCCTTTAACTCAAGTTCACTGTGTTTTCTAGATGTAATATCTCTGATAACTAACTGAATGATCTTATTATTAGAGGCATCAATTACATTCATGCTTAGATCTACCGGGATCAATAAGCCTTCCTTATTTTCTATAATATATTCTTCAGAAAACAATTCCCCATCCTCTTCAAGCATTAAATTAAATTCTTCTAAAAATTCATTATGTTGCCCGGCTAATAAGGAAGTAAACAACGTGTCTTTTAGCTGGTCTTCATTTTGACCAAAGAGTAATTCAGCTTGCAAATTACATCCATTTATCTTTCCATTTGAATAATCAAGTATAAGAATTGCATCTAAAGAAGATTCAATAAGAGATTTAAATTTTGTTTCTGAAACTACCAGATCAACTTCCATCTCGCGTCGTTTAGAAATATCTGTGATCATAGCCAAGGCTCCAATATATTTATCTTCATCCATAATAGGATTCGTATTCAAAATACACCAAAGATCACTGCCGTCTTTTCTCTTAAATTTAAAATCGTGCTGTTCAGGGATTCCACGTTTTCTTTTATCCAAATTTAATTTGGTTATCATTTTGCCCTCTTCATCCATAAAATCATATAGGGTCTTACCTATCATCTCATCTACAGAATATCCTAGCATTTCTGCCATTTTAGGATTGACAAATGTGGTAATTTCCTTTTCTTCGATCATCCACATTCCCTCCTGTGACGTTTCGACGATCAACTTGTACAATGCTTCACTTTTAGCAAGTCCAATTTCTGAGATCTTTCTCTTTTCTATATTATTTGCCATTACCAGACAAGCAGGTGTGGAATTATAAGTAGTCAGATGAGAATGGATCTCTACAGGAAATATTTTCCCGGATTTGGTCTTATGCCTCCATTCCCCTGAATGCCTAAATTTTGTTTGTCTTTTTTTAATAACATCTTCTAGTTTTTCGATGTCTTCAACAGGTCGGATATCAGCAATTGTAAGATCCAAAAACTCCGATTTATCCCATCCGTAAAGATCAAGAGCTGAATTGTTAACATCTAAAATTTTTAAGTTTTCCAAATCATAGATAAACATACTCATCGGGTTATCTCTAAAAAGATATTCTCCCATATGTGGATTTGAACTAGCGTTTGTATCGATCAATTCACAAATTAATATTTTATCTACTTTCTGAACCCTCAATAAATAATCACCTGTGAAATGAGGTGTTTGAAGTTTCACATTTAAATCCCGTTTTAAACCGGATTTACTATTAACAAATTCAGCTAATGGAAGAGCCTCAAGGAATTTGTTCTCGGTCCAGGATCTATCAAGTTCTTCTGCAGCATGAGTATGCGTGAGTGCTTCCATGCCAGCACTCCAAAAAATTATATTGCCACCCTCATCAATACCAAACAATCTGGTTTTGATCTGAGAATAAAAAACTTCGAGAAGGGCTTTCATAGGGAAATTTCTGAATTATTGGAAGCAAAACAAAAATACAATAATTTACTCCTTACAAAACCAATTTAGTAATTCCTTTAGTTTTAAGAAATGTGAATCCTTACATTTGCATTTCATCTACCAATAGAAGCCATATGAAGTTCTTTATCGACACCGCTAACCTGAATCAGATAAGAGAAGCCAATGACCTTGGTGTCTTGGACGGAGTTACAACAAATCCATCGTTGATGGCAAAAGAAGGAATAACCGGTGCAGAGGAAGTTCTTGAACATTACAAAGCTATTTGTTCTATCGTCGACGGAGATGTTAGTGCTGAGGTGATCTCCACGGATTTTGATACGATCATTAAAGAAGGAAAAATCCTGGCTGCACTACATCCAAATATTGTTGTGAAAGTTCCAATGATAAAAGATGGTGTGAAAGCTCTCAAATATTTTTCATCTGAAGGAATCAGAACAAATTGCACATTGGTGTTTTCAGCAGGGCAAGCTTTATTGGCCGCAAAAGCAGGAGCATCCTACGTCTCTCCCTTTATCGGAAGATTAGATGATGTGTCTTATGATGGAATTGAATTAATTCATCAAATTGTTGACATTTATGAAAATTACGGCTTCGAAACAGAAGTTCTGGCCGCTTCTATCCGACATACAGTTCATATAGTTAAATGTGCAGAAGCCGGTGCTGACGTAGTAACATGTCCTTTGCAACAGATACTTGATCTGTTAAAACACCCACTTACAGATATTGGGCTTGCAAAGTTCTTGGCTGATCATGCCAAAGCTTCCGGCAAAATTTAATTATGCTCCTTAGAATTCACCCGGATAATCCGCCGGAAAGGCTTATCAGACAAATATCAGAAGTTTTGAATAATGATGGAGTAATCATTATACCAACCGATTCTGTTTATGCTATTGCGTGTAGTATTCATCGTATTAAAGCAGTCGATAAGTTATGCCGGATCAGAAATATAAAAATTGAAAAAGCAAACTTTTCATTTTTATGCAATGATCTGAGCCATATCTCAGATTTTACAAAACATATAGATACCGCGACTTATAAGCTTATGAAAAGAGCATTGCCCGGACCCTATACCTTCATTTTGAATGCGAGCAACAGTGTCCCTTCAATTTTCAAAAGCAAAAAAAAAACCATTGGTATCAGGGTTCCGGATAATAAAATTACGCAACTCATCATCAAGGAGCTTGGCCACCCATTGATGGTAACCTCTCTGCATGATGAAGATGATATTTTGGAATACATGACCGATCCTGAATTGATCGATGAAAAATTTGGTACTGCAGTTGATTTTGTAATTGACGGTGGATACGGCGAATTATCGCCTACAACAGTCGTTGATTGTACAGGTGACAATCCGGTTTTAATCAGGGAGGGCAAAGGAGACATTAGTATCATCTCCTAAACTTTTTATTGCTTCGGGTATAAATCGAATTATATCTGTGGCAGTCATTGCCTCCATGCCTTTTTCGTTAGCGGCATAATCACCGGCTAATCCATGTAAATAAACTGCCCTTATCGCTGCATCCAATGGCTCGTAACCTCTGGCGACCAAGCCGGTTAGCAAGCCTGTTAAAATATCTCCTGAACCTCCTTTTGCCATGCCCGGATTACCGGTTGAATTATAAAACACTTCACCCTTTGCAGATACAACCGCTGTACATGCTCCTTTTAGCACCAAAACAATCCCATATTTACGCGCAAATGCCTTTGCCTTATCAATTGCATCAAAATCATTTGAGGATTCACCACACAGCCTCTTGAATTCTCCGGGGTGCGGAGTGAAAACAGCTCCGTAGGATAAAAAACTTAACCAGGTTGGATTCTCAGCCAAAATATTAATCGCATCTGCATCGAAAATGACAGGCATTTTAAAATCCTGTATCAATTGTTTTATTAAAAATGCAGTTTCAGGATTTGTGCCTATTCCGGGACCAATTCCACAAGCAGAAAATCTACCTGAAGGAGGAACTGAAACCAAATGGTCAATCCCCGAACCGGCAATTGTCATGGCTTCCGGAGTGCTTATATTAATACTTTGTACTATAGATTCAGGAACACTTGCTGTTACCAGCCCAACTCCTGATCGGATACATGCGGAAACTGCCAATATTGCGGCACCCGCTTTCCCCTGAGAACCCGCAACGATAAGTGCATGACCATAGTCACCTTTATGAGAATGCTTTTTTCTTTGAATTGATTTTGCCTTTAGATCTTTAGAGCTTATTTGAAAATACTTGGTCTCCATTTCATCAATACATGTTTTGGACAAACCAATATCAATAATATGAAAATCACCAACATACACGTCATTTTCAGCCATGAAAAATGCTAATCTGGGTAATTGCAAACTCAAGGTATGTTTTGCTTTAATAATTGAATCATTATCACAGCTGCTCTGATCAGCATACAAACCACTTGGTATGTCCACAGAAACTATTTCAACACCCGATCCATTGATGGTTTTTACCATATCAGCATAAATTCCCCGGAGCGGCCGGTTAAGCCCTGAGCCAAACAAGCAGTCAATGATGATGGTATTCTCGGAGTTGGTAAAAATTTCATCAGATGCAAGTTCATAGTTAATTTCAACAGCATTACATTCTGTCATACGAACTTTATTTATCGCATGATCCTCACTTAGATTCTTGACACTGTTCGGACTTGTATACAATACCTGAAAACCGGCATTAGCAAGATATCTGGTAATCACTAATCCATCACCTCCATTATTACCGGGACCGCAAAAAATAAGATACTTTACGCCTTTTCCATAATGATTCTTCAGCCATTGGAAACAGGCCATGCCGGCTCTTTCCATTAGCTCCACCGATGTTATTCCGGCTTCAAGGATAGTTGCTTCATCTAATTTTCTGATCTGATTCGTGTGGAGAATCTTGCGCATGTAAGCAAGATACAAAAGGCTAGATGCTTATGAAAGATTTGAAGAATAAGATTTTTCACCTAGAAACGATCTCAATTTTTCTCCATCGCCATGAACAGTCATCACTTTACTTGCACCTGAATTATCAATCAATTCTATCAATTCATTCCAATCTGCATGATCAGAAACAGGCAAAACATGGTTTCCCCTTGCGCCATAGTGATCCCAACCGGAGGCGAAAAATTTAACTAAATTTTTCTTCCAGGGATAGGAATGATAATAAGGAGGCGGCACAATGATTTTCAAAGAGCTATTTTCTTTTAATTCATGTTTATCATACACTTTCCAGTCACCGAGAAAGATCCCGGCTTTTTCATAAGCTTTGTGAAAGGGTAAAATATCCGCATGAATCCTTATGTTTGTTTGACCATGATCATGCAAGAGGCGAGTGATACTCTGAGCCTTACCCATTACATAAGACCCGATCAAAATGTTGTGATCTTGAAAATCAGAAAGTTTATTAACTGCAATTTGTAATTCCGGATGAGTTTTAAAAGGATCAGCATATGTGCTTTCCGTAATTAATACATCACATGCTATAAGTTCAAAATTTTCGCATGAAAAGTCCTTTCTTAATTTGAAATCACCTGTATACAAAAACCGGATCCCTTCAAACTCCATCAATACCTGAGCACTTCCTAGCATATGACCTGCAGGATAAAAACTGAATTTAACAGGTCCTGAAACAAATGTTTCTCCAAAATCATGAATACATAACTCATTTTTAAGGCGAGTACCATATCGGGCTATTGCCAGTGAAGCAGTATGAGGAGTACAATGGATCTTTTTTACTCCCGGATTAAAATGATCAGCATGTGCATGTGAAACAACTGCTTCCGAAACAACTCTTCTGGCATCAAGCCACATATCTACAGGCAAGATCTTTAATCCAGTTTTCGTTTCTTCAATAAATTCAGAAATTGAATTATCCGGAATCATTATGCTTTTGCTCTACTTATAAATGTTCTGTGCAGTGATAAAACTTGTGGAATCAGTAAATCAGTTCCTGAATTATCAATCACAAAATCAGACAAAGCTTCAACTTTATCTTGTGACAATTGAGCATCGATTATTTTCTTGATCTGTTCCCGATTCTTACCATCTCTGAGCATGACCCTTTCAATCCTGACATCAACGGGAGCAGACACACACACGATCTTGTCCATTCCATTATTGCTTCCACTTTCAAACATGATGGCTGCTTCTTTTATCACATAACTGATCGAAGCAGGAAATGATCTATGCCACTTATCGAAATCTTTGGCTACTGCAGGATGAACCAGATCATTCAAATTTAGTCTTAAGTTATCATCGTTAAATATTCTTGATGAAACATAAGCTGTGTCAAGCTTTCCTAAAGAGTTATAAGCTGGCGACCCAATTAAGTTGCTTATCTCGGTCATCAATACAGCATCCGAATTCATTAAGTATTTAGCTCTGAGATCGGCATTGTAAACGGGGGTGCCAAGTATATTGAATACTTCTGAAATTAAAGATTTTCCACTTCCTATCCCTCCTGTAAGTCCGATCTTTAACATATTTATTTTTTGAGTATAAAATCCAAACTTACCGGATCGATACTCATTATTTTAACAAAATCCGGATGTTTGCCAACATTGACTTTCAATCTGGTTGCCCTTTCAAGATCTGTTCCTTGCAAGTCTACAAAAACTTCAAAAAGTCCGGATTCAGCTTTAGTGTATAGACTTAATGGCACGGTATAAACTATTTCAACTTCGTCAGGAATAAGTCGTAATCTACTTGTTTGATTTAGATTCCTGACCTTAACTTTTGCCATGATTCTTCCTTCCGTATATTTTTCAACAGGAATAAATATTCGAACACCCTTTAAATCTGTTCTTATATCTGATTTAATGGGAATATCGATCTCAATATTTTCACTTAGATCCTGCTCTAATCCTTTTGCCTTAAATAGCTTGGTTGAAATTGAATCAATATCATTGAGTACTTCGGAATCTCCGGATACTAAGATTGATGCTGGTTCTATTCGAACCGGTCCGGCATAACCAAATGATCTTGCGAATGTAATTTCAGCATTTAGTTTAACAGGAATTCTTTTAACACTTAAGTTTTTGAATTCTATTTTTACCAAACCGGGATTCAATTCTATTATTTCAATATCGCCTTTCAATTTTGTTTTGAATATACTTTCGAAATATTCTTTGGATAGATTAACTTCCGTTTTCGAGGTTTGGGACTTCGAATAAGTTAATTTTGATAGATCTATTTTGATCGAATCTGTGGTATTTGAAAATAAAAATCTACGCAAGTTAAACCCACTGCCCCTGATCACAAGTTCAAACTTGGAAGGTAGGGAGTTTGCCAATACTTTATCCGATGGAATACCTGAAAAAGACACGGGGACATTAATATGTGTCGAGTATTCTTTAGTTAAAGCAGTAAGTACCCAGAAAATTGTAGCAAGAAAAAGACAGAACAGAAATATTGGAATTCTGTCCTGTCTTTTATTATCAGAATCAATAGATCCTGATCTTATAAATTTGAGCAAGCGTGTCTTCATGCTCCGGAATTATTATTTTCCTTCCTGAAACTGCTTACTTGCTTCTGCAGATATGGATGACTTTTCAAAACGAAGTTTAACATTACCATCTACTTCAATCAAAATAGTACGCTCTTCAATATCAGCAATTTTTCCATGCATTCCACCAATAGTAACTACTTTATCGCCTTTTTTAATACTTTCTCTGAAAGTTCTTTCTGTTTTCGCTTTTTTGGTCTGAGGACGAATCATGAAAAAGTAAAAAACTACAAAGATCAAAAGGATCATTAATAAGGATTGCATTCCAGATCCTTCTGGTGCTGCCTGTAAGAGCAAATTTGGTATCATCATATTTATATTCTTAAACGTTTACTTGGTTAAAACTTCTCCTGTAAGAGTAAGTACTTTGGTATTTGGGACTGTGTTCGCTACAACTGTAACGGTGACACGCTGAATTCCGGTTTTCCCTTCGCTGTTGAACACAACGTCAATAACTCCCTCTTGACCGGCTTTAATTGGTTCTTTAGGAAACGAAGGTACTGTACATCCACAACTTCCTGCAGCTGAAGAAATAATCAGGTCAGTATTCCCATCATTTTTAAACTTGAAAGAATGGTTTACCTTTTCACCTTGTGCTATTTTCCCAAAATCATGTTCAATATGATCAAATGTAAACTCAGGAAGCTTGTCAGCATCAGGCTCAGGAGAATCTGCAGATGCAGGATTATTCACTATATCTGAATTCAATGTCCCATCAGCATTTGTTGATGAATCATTCCCGCAGGAAACAAATAAGATTGAAATAGCTATTGCTATGACTTTAACTGATAATATTCTCATTTTTTATTCGATTTAGAATACAATATTATTGAAAATTTGATTTACTTATTCCATCAATCCTCTTCCGGACTTCTTAATATCACCTTTATTTTTTCTGTCAGTGACCAATTTATCCAAAACTCCATTGATAAATACTCTGCTTTTGGGAGTACTATAATCTTTGCTGATATCAATATATTCATTGATAGAAACCTTAACCGGAATAGCAGAAAAATTTAAGATCTCAGAAAGTGACATCTTTAGTAAGATGATATCCATCAATGCTATCCTTTCTACTTCCCAATTTTTTGTCTTTTCTGCTATCTCCGTTTCAAAATCCTTATCATTTCGAATTGTACCTCTTAACAGATCCCTGCAAAAATCAACATCATCTTCAGGATCTCTGAATTGAGCCATCAGAACGGTTCCCGTTTGGCCTTCCTTAATAGCTTTAATCGTTTTGATGACCATCGTATCAATGAATTTCTGATCCTCACTCCAAAAGATGGACTTGTCTTCAAAGTGAGCCTCCAATAATTCATTATCAGATAAAAATTTCTTGTATACCCAAATCAAAAAATCCTTTTCCTGGGCAACGGTTCTATCTGAAATATTGATGTGCTCCAGATATTCGGGAGTATTTCTAAACTCTTTAAATACTTTTTTTACCTGATCGATATCCTTTTGCCAGGAGATCTTCTTATCCTTGATCAATTTGGCAAACAACGTATCATCTGTGATTGCAGAAATAATTCTGTTATCAAAGAAACGTCCTTTGGAAATGAGATCATTTGCATCCGGCCTGTGTTTCAACTGGGAATCCATGGCGTAGGTACGGTCCACATCTGCCAACTCCAAAAGGAACAGGATCTTGTATAAGTATAGCTCATACAATTTATCAAGACTTGAGAACAGATCTTTCTCGGTCTTATAAAGATCGGGCGACTCTGATTGAAAATGAGCGTACAAGGCCTGCATTACCTTTACACGAAGGTGTCTTCTACTGAGCATACTTAAGAATAAGAACGATTGAGGATATTCCTCTTTTTATTGCCAAAAGGCTTAATTAAAATGATGACTTAACTCTTCCAATATCAAGAATTCGCTTCTCTGCAATCTGCATTGCAGCTTGCTGTGTTGGAATAGATTTTTCTGCAGAAAGTTTTAATATGTCTAGAGTTACATGATAGATCTTTTCAGTTGCAACTTTTGCTCTTTCTCTGTTATATCCTTGCAATTCACTGTAAACATTGATCAAACCACCCGCATTTATCAGGAAATCAGGAGCATAAACTATTCCTTTTTGGATAAGCATATCGCCATGTCTTTTCTCAACAGCAAGTTGATTATTTGCAGCCCCGGCAACAATAGCACATTTTAATCTGCTGATCGTATCATCATTCAAGGTTGCACCCAAAGCACAAGGAGCATAAATATCCACATCCAGGTCATAGATTGAATCTTTATCAACTACTGTTGCACCATGTTCACGAGATACCTGATCTAACTGGTCCTGGTGGATATCAGAAATAAAAACGATAGCATTCTCAGCTCTTAGCATTTTAACAAGATGCTCTCCCACGTGTCCTACTCCTTGAACTGATACTCTTTTACCTTCCAGACTATCATTTCCATAGACATGTTTTGCAGAGGCTTTCATTCCCATGTAAACACCATAAGCGGTTACAGGAGATGGGTCTCCTCCTCCACCCATAGATTCAGGAAGTCCGGTTACGTGTTCTGTTTCCATGGCCACAAATTCCATGTCACGAGTACTTGTACCAACATCTTCAGCAGTAATGTATTTACCATTTAGATTTTGAACAAATTTTCCAAACTTTCTAAAAAGGGCTTCAGACTTATCGACTTTAGAATCAGCGATGATCACCGCTTTTCCACCACCTAAATTTAAACCTGAGATAGCAGCCTTGTAGGACATTCCTCTTGAAAGTCGCAAAACATCTTTCAATGCCTCGGCTTCAGTAGCATATTTCCACATTCTTGTTCCGCCCAAAGCAGGTCCCAGAACTGTGTTATGAATAGCAATTATGGCTTTTAACCCACTGTCTTTATCATGACAATAAACAACCTGTTCATGGCCCAATTCATCCATCTGCCCAAATACAGAATCTTCAGATACAGGCATATTTTTTATATCAGTTACTTCAAGCATTTCTGAAAGTTTTGAGGTATTAATTGTAAATTTGTCAAATCCGGTTTCCAGATAGATTCTTACCCCGTTTTTGACCGGCGCAAAGGTAGAGTTTATTTTTAGTTGAGCAAAACAGATATTGCCGGCAATTTTATGAGATCCCTCTTCTATCTAAATAAATATTTCTATAAGTACCGTCGACGTATGTTGCTCGGAGTCATATTTGTAGCAGTCTCAAATTTGTTTGCAATTTATCCTGCTCAAGTCATCGGACATGCCTTTGATCTGATCGCAGAATCCCTGCAACTGAGTAGTTTATTTACACAATTCAGTCATGAAAGTGGTATCCGGAGATCACTTGCCCTCAATGCCTTTATGTTTGGGCTATTGGTCATCGTGCTTGCTCTTCTCAAAGGACTCTTTACGTTTTTCATGCGTCAAACGATCATTGTTGTATCCAGACTTATCGAATATGATCTCAAAAATGAGATCTTCAACCATTATCAAAAACTGGGTTTGGCTTTCTATAAGAAAAACAATACCGGCGATCTGATGGCAAGAATAAGTGAAGATGTAAGCAGGGTAAGAATGTATCTGGGACCGGCAATAATGTATACAATAAACCTGATCGTCTTGTTCATTCTGGTTGTATCTACTATGATCAGTGTCAATCCCCGATTGACCTTATATGTTTTACTGCCTCTGCCTTTACTTTCGTTTTCAATTTGGTATGTCCACAGTATCATAATCATGCGATCGGAGAGAGTTCAATCGAAGCTGTCTGATCTTTCTACTTTTGTTCAGGAATCATTCTCCGGCGTCAGGGTCTTAAAATCATTCGGAAGAGAAGAACAAAACTCTCAAACATTTGCTGCTGAATGTGACAACTATAAAGATAAATCGCTGTCATTAGTTAAAGTTAATGCACTTTTCCAACCTATCATGCTCATTTTGATAGGCCTTAGCACCTTATTGACAGTTTATGTAGGCGGGCTTAAAACCATTTCCGGGGAAATCAGTGCAGGAAATATTGCCGAATTCATCATATATGTGAATATGCTTACATGGCCTGTTACATCCCTTGGATGGGTCACTTCTTTGGTTCAAAGAGCCGCAGCATCACAAGAAAGAATAAATGAATTTCTGCATACCAAGCCTGAGATTGTTTCTGTTGAACATGGACCATCGATCACCAAAGCAGATATTGAATTTAAGAACGTAAGTTTTATTTACCCCGATTCGGGGATCAGGGCATTAGAAAATGTTTCCTTTAAGATAGAAGATGGTAAATCTCTGGCCATTTTGGGAAGAACCGGATCCGGAAAATCGACAATAGCTCATCTGATTTCCAGATTGTATGATCCTACATCAGGCGAAATATTGATCGGAGGGATAAACATTAAAGAATATCCTTTAGATCATATCAGAAATGAAATGGGCTATGTACCACAAGATGTATTTCTCTTTTCAGATACATTAGCCGAAAATATTGCCTTTGGGAAAGACACTGAGAAAGGAAGTAAACGAGAAGAATTGATCAAAAATGCTGCAAAACAAGCCGCCGTGTTTGATAACATATCGGAATTCCCCTTAGGATTCGAAACCCGATTGGGAGAAAGAGGTATCACATTATCCGGTGGTCAAAAGCAACGAGTTTCTATTGCCAGAGCGCTGATCCGCGAGCCGCGTATCCTGGTCCTCGATGACAGTCTTTCTGCAGTTGATACCAAAACGGAGGAAACAATTCTGGAAAACCTGAAAGATGTGATCAAAAACAGAACTTCGATTTTGATCAGTCATCGTATATCTACATTGAAGTATGCAGATCATATACTAGTTATAGATGCCGGTAAATCCATAGAATATGGAACACATAAAGCCCTGTTGGAACAGGGAGAACTTTATGCTGAATTGTATGAAAAGCAGCTAACAGAAGAGGATTCATTGAAGGATCAGTTATAATAAAACATATATTTCAATATATCAAACTGATTTTCAGAATATAAATTATTTTACTTCACCCTCTACTAATTAAATAATTTCCTATTTTTGCCTTATTCAATACCAGAACGATGAGTGATTTTGAGAATAACGACCAAGGTGAAATTTTTTCTAAAGCGGTTCGCGCCGGAAAAAGAACCTATTTTTTTGATGTGAAGGCAACCAGAGGAAATGAATATTACCTCACCATCACAGAAAGCAAAAAGTATTTTGAGGACGACAAACCTTTTTATAAAAAGCACAAGCTATTCTTATACAAAGAAGATTTCGAAAAATTTGTAGAAGGATTAGATGAAGCCGTTTCATATATCCAGGATAATCAACCTGAATCTGACAGACCATCTTATTCAGAGCCTGATGAAAGCCCTACTCCTACTCAAAGCGATGAAAGTCAGGATAATTCAAATTCAAATCCATCATTTACGGACATCAAATTTGAAGATCTGGGCTCCGACGACTCAAACAACAATAGCTAAAAACTAAGATCTTATGGAAAGCCCTGTTTGTTTAACAGGGCTTTTTCATTTAAGCACTCACATTGCTCTGTGTATAACTTACCGGCAGATGTGGATAAATAGCAACAACCACGTAGTATCTTTAAAGGGTCAAACCAAAAAGTTCAGTATTTTTGCAATGCTGAATGATTTGATAATTGCCCTATAAATACTTTATTCAGGCTTAGCTAGTTTAAGTAATGTAAACATGAAAATTACATATTACGGACATGCGTGTTTCTTACTTGAGGTAAAAGGAAAATCCCTTTTGTTTGATCCATTTATAAGTCCAAATAGTTTAGCATCTAAAATAGACGTAAATACCATCCCTGCTGATTATATATTGATCTCTCACGGACATGAAGATCATATTGCAGATGCTATTTCTATTGCTGAAAGAACCGGTGCAATGGTCATCAGTAATTTTGAGATCATCCAATGGTTGGGTACAAAAGGAATTGAAAATAGTCATCCTATGAACACAGGAGGTCATTGGAATTTCGATTTTGGAAAAGTGAAATGCGTGAATGCAGTTCATTCCAGCTCTATGCCGGATGGCAGTTATGGTGGGACTGCAATGGGTTTCTTGATAGAAACTGAAGAAGGAAATATATATTATTCAGGTGATACTGCACTTAACTACGACATGAAATTAATTGGCGGATATAAAGAAATTGATCTTGCCCTGCTTCCTATCGGGGGTAATTTCACTATGGGTGTTGATAATGCAATCATTGCTGCCGAATTTGTAAAATGCGATAAAATAATTGGTTTGCATTACGATACTTTTGGTTTGATCAAGATCGACCATGAAGATGCGATCCGAAAATTCAGCGCCAATGGACTGGACCTTATGCTGATGGAGATAGGAACTTCCAGAGAATTTAATTTAAAAACTCAAGCCCATGGGTAAAATAATAGCTATTGCCAATCAAAAAGGCGGAGTAGGAAAAACAACAACTGCAATAAATCTTGCTGCAAGTTTAGCCGTTCTTGAATACAAAACGCTTCTTGTAGATGCTGACCCACAGGCCAACGCTACTTCGGGAGTCGGTTTTGATCCAAGAAATATCAAGACTTCTGTCTATGAATGCATTATCAACGATGTGAATCCAATTGATATCATTCTGAGTACGGAAACACCAAATCTCTACTTACTTCCAAGTCATATTGATCTTGTTGGTGCTGAGATTGAAATGATCAATCTTCCAAACCGTGAGAAAAGAATGAAACAGGTCTTTTCATTGATCAAGGATGATTATGATTTTATAATTATTGATTGTTCACCATCTTTGGGATTGATCACGATCAACGCCCTATGTGGTGCTGATTCAGTAATCATCCCGGTTCAATGCGAATATTTTGCACTTGAAGGATTAGGGAAATTGCTGAATACAATCAAGATCGTTCAAACTAGACTTAATCCTGAACTGGAGATCGAAGGAATCTTGCTTACCATGTATGATACCCGCCTTCGCCTTTCCAACCAGGTTGTTGAAGAAGTTAAGACGCATTTCCAGCAAATGGTTTTTGATACCATCATACAACGAAATACCAAACTGGGTGAAGCACCTAGTTTTGGACAAACCATCATAATGCATGATGTAGATTGTAAAGGATCTATCAATTATCTTAACCTTGCCAGAGAGGTGCTTCAGAAAAATAATTTTACCCGTATAACGGAATCAGACAAAATAATTGATATTGATGAGCAGTAAGAAAAGTGCATTGGGAAAAGGATTGAGTGCTCTGCTGCAGAGCGAAGACACCAACGTTACCTCTAAATCAGATTTCGCAGGAAACTCCACGGTTGTTGGAGCTGTTGCAACCATTTCAGTAGATAAGATAGAGGCTAACCCATTCCAGCCAAGATCTAATTTTGAAGCAGTTGCTCTTCAGGAACTATCAGATTCGATTCGTGAGCAAGGAATAATTCAACCTGTTACCGTTCGTAAGATGGGCTATGATAAATTCCAGCTTATCTCAGGTGAAAGAAGATTGAAAGCTTCTAAAATGGCCGGATTGGAATACATCCCGGCTTATATCCGTATTGCCAATGATCAGGCGATGCTTGAAATGGCATTGGTAGAAAACATTCAGCGTGAAAATCTGGATGCGATCGAGATCGCTATTTCTTATAAAAGATTGATCGATGAATGCAGCCTTACTCAGGAACAATTATCCGATAGAGTAAGCAAGAACAGAAGTACCGTAACAAATTACCTCCGCTTGCTCAAGTTACCCCCGGATATTCAGATCGGTATCAGAGATAACAAGATCACGATGGGTCATGCCAGAGCATTGATCAATATTGATGATGTCGCCACGCAGATTGCTTTATATAAGGAGATCATTGATAGCGAACATTCAGTCCGCAAAGCTGAAGAAATGGCCAGAGATGCCAATTCCAATAGAAAAGCTAAAGGTGAGAAACAGCTCAAACTTAAGCTGAGTCCGGAACTTAACCGTGTTCAAAAAGAACTTACCGGTAAGCTTGAGACCAAAGTTGAGATCAAAGCGAATGCTAAGGGAAAAGGCAAGATTGTTATTCCTTTTGAAAACGATGATGATTTCAACAGAATTCTTGAATTCTTTGATTACTAAATTAAGATGAAGTATTCCCCTGCCTCAATTAGGGGTACTTTACTCCTGCTTATCTTCCTGGTTCCGGGTACACTCTTTTCTTTCGCGCAAATAGATTCAACTTTAGCTGAGCATTCACCCCGTAAAGCGACAATTTATTCTACCGTTTTGCCGGGACTGGGTCAGGCCTACAACAAAAAATACTGGAAGATCCCAATAGTTTATGCAGGACTTGGGGCTTTGGGGTATAGTTTTGTATTCAATAATGATAAATACAAAACCTTTCGCAGTGCCTATATTGCCAGACTTGATGGGGATCCTTTGACAGGAGATAATTATGAAAATATCTATACCGCTGAAAACCTGAAAGTGTTGAGAGACTATTACCGTCGTAATCGTGACTTATCCGTAGTCGGGTTTGCTGCTGTATATGTTTTAAATATCATCGATGCCCATGTCGATGCTCATCTTTTCTATTTTGATCTGAGCGATGACATCAGCTTTAAACTTTATCAACGACCGGATCAGGCATTGAGTTTATGTTTCAAATTCTAAAAGCCATTTGACATGAATACAAATGAACCCTTAAAAATTGTGATCATTGGATATGGGAAAATGGGTCGTGAAATAGAGCAGATCTGTATTCAACGGGGACATAAGATCCTTCTTATTGCAGATCATGAACGGCCTTTGGCAGACAACCTCCATGTACTTTCTGACGCTGATGTGGCTATAGAATTTACCGAGCCGGGAGTTGCCTTTTCAAACGTCAGTATCTGTGCAAAAAAAGGGATTCCGGTCATATGCGGAACAACCGGATGGAATGCGGATCTGGAAAAAGCCAAAGAGATCGTAAAAGCAAATTCATCTGCTATGATGTGGAGTAGCAATTTCAGTATAGGTGTCAATTTGTTTTTTGAAGTAAACAAGCAACTTGCACAGCTCATGAATGCTTATCCGGGATATGTTCCAGCTTTAAGTGAAACACATCATGTACATAAGAAGGATGCACCTAGTGGGACGGCAATAACTATAGCAGAAGGAATCATTTCAAATCTAGAATCCAAAAGATCATGGTTAGGGAAACTGAATACTGATTCAAAAAATATTATTGAAAAGGAAGTTCTTCCAATAATCAGCTATCGCGAAGATGAAGTTCCGGGCACACATGAAGTGAGTTATATTTCGGAGGAAGATGAAATAATCCTGACTCACAGAGCGTTTAGTCGCCGTGGTTTCGCATTGGGCGCTGTTGTAGCAGCTGAATGGATAATCGGCAAAAAAGGTATATTTGCCTTCCAAGATTTGATTCAAAAATAAACTACTGATAATGAGACGTTTTCTCGACAGAATGACATCTTCACAAAGAAGATTTTTTATAGGATTGTCTATCGCAAGCCTTTTGTTTTTTATTGTTCTTCTGGTATCAGGAGTTGGATTACTTTCTTCATTCATATTTTATATGGCTGTTGAAATAATCATTCTTGCATATTATCTGACTATAAATACGACTGTTAGAAAATCAAAAACCAGAGAATGGGTAGATGCGATAGTTTTCGCTGTTGTAGCGGCTACAATTATCCGAACCTTCTTCATAGAAGCATTTACGATTCCTACTCCATCTATGGAAAAAACATTGATGGTCGGTGATTTCTTATTTGTAAGTAAGGTCTCTTATGGTCCAAGGACTCCATTGACTCCTTTATCATTCCCATTTGCCCATCAGGATATGCCCATTATTGGCGGAAAATCTTATCTGGAATGGTTAAAGTTGCCTTATTATAGATTGCCCGGTTTTGGAACCGTTGAAAACAATGATATCGTGGTTTTCAATTATCCGATGGAAGATGAAAGGCCCATTGATAAGCAAACTCATTATATCAAGAGATGTATTGGGATCCCCGGAGATAATATCACAATTGAAAATCGGAATGTTTATATCAATGATAAGTTAGTTGATATGCCTGAGCATGGGCAATATTTTTATCATGTAAAGACAGACGGGAGCATGCTCAATCCAACTACCCTGCGTGATCTGGATATAACCGATGGGGGTGCTGCATCAAACCAGGGAGACTTCAGATATGCACTTACCAAAGCAACTGCTGAAAAGCTGAAGCAGTTTACTAATGTCCGTGAAGTAGATGCGCTTGGAGATCCAAAAGGATATTATGAAGATTATATTTTCCCGCATGATCCTAATTTCCCATGGAACGTAGATAATTTTGGTCCACTGCATATTCCAAAAGCCGGAGATAAGATCGCTCTTGATCCAAGAACAATTGCTCCCTATTTAAGAGCTATCTCGGTGTATGAGAATAACAAAGTAGAGATAAAAGACAATCAGGTATATATCAACGATCAGGTAGCAACAGAATACACATTCAAAATGGGGTATTATTTTATGATGGGTGATAACCGTCATAACTCAGCTGATTCACGTTTCTGGGGATTCGTTCCGGAAGATCATATAGTTGGAAAAGCAGTATTCATCTGGCTTTCATTGGATGGAAATGCTTCTTTCTTTAAGAAGATCAGATGGAACAGATTGTTCAGGTATATTGGGAATTGGTAATCACTCATGCCTCAAATAATATTTCCTGCATTCTGCCTCCCTCCTGCTTCCTATTTCTCTGAACTTATATCAGATTCAGAAAAAATAATTGATCTGGGTGAGCACTTTGTAAGACAATCTTACCGCAGCCGATTTAATATTCTTTCAGCCAATGGCCCGATTACTCTATCAATTCCGGTACAGCATCCTGCAAGTAACAAGGCGATGCGTGACGTCAGGATAAGTTATCAGGATGAATGGATACGTAAACATTTTAATGCAATCCGTTCAGCCTATGGCAGAGCATCCTATTTTGAATTTCTAAATGAGGATCTGTTTGATATTTTTAATAAAAAGCATTCTTTTCTTATCGACCTAAATATTGAATTGATAAATTGGATCTTGAAGATCCTCAGAGAAGCACCACAGATCAATTATGACAAGATCTATGTTGTACCTGTTGAGGGTTCCAATGATCTAAGATCTGTTGAGCTTCCGGTACACACATCACCCTATTATCAGGTGTTCTCGGATAAGTTTGGATTTGTTCCTAACCTCTCCATTCTTGACTTGGTATTCAATACCGGATCACAAGCACGAACATCACTTAAATAAAAGCTTATTGGGCTTATATTGCTATTTTTGGCAAATAAACCTGCGGGAAATTTATGGCAAAGAAGATAGACCTGGAATTTAACAGAAACGAAGACCTTTATAAACAACTCCTTACACGTCTTGAGTTCGAGAAACAAAAAGCACGTGAAGGTGGTGGTAAAGCCAATCAAAAAAAACAGCATGACAAGGGTAAACTGTTGGCAAGAGAGCGGATCGAGTATTTAATTGATGATGGTTCGGAGTTTCTGGAATTGGGTTTACTTGCAGGCAAGGACATGTATGAAGAAGAAGGTGGTTGTCCTTCCGCAGGTGTTGCAATGGGCATAGGCTATGTTCAGGGAAGGTTATGCATGATCGTAGCCAATGATGCTACAGTAAAGGCAGGAGCCTGGTTTCCGATTACTGCAAAAAAAAATCTCAGAGCTCAGGAAATCGCAATTGAAAATCGTTTGCCGGTTATTTATTTAGTGGATAGTGCCGGTGTTTTTCTTCCTATGCAAGATGAGATCTTTCCTGACAAAGAACATTTTGGAAGAATGTTTCGCAATAATGCTGTAATGTCATCGATGGGCATCATACAGATCGCTGCGATCATGGGATCCTGTGTTGCAGGCGGTGCTTACCTTCCTATCATGAGTGATGAAGCCATGATCGTAGATAAAACCGGAAGTATTTTTCTTGCAGGTTCCTATCTGGTAAAAGCTGCTATTGGTGAGGATATAGATAATGAAACCCTGGGTGGAGCTACTACGCATTGCGAGATCTCGGGTGTTACGGATAATAAATTTGACAGCGATGAAGAATGTCTTGATTATATCCGAAGTATTATGGGCAAAGTTGGCACCTATGAAAAAGCAGGATATGACAGAATAAAACCTTCGCTTCCAAAAAAAGATCCAAAAGAGATCTATGGTATTTATCCCGCCGATAGGGAAAAGCAGTTTGATATGCACGAGATCATTTACCGTTTGGTGGATGATTCTTTGTTTGATGAATACAAAGCTTTGTACGGTAAATCACTGATATGTGGGTATGCTCGCATAGATGGATGGGCAGTTGGAATAGTTGCAAATCAAAGAAAAGTTGTTAAAAACAAGAAAGGTGAAATGCAGTTTGGCGGAGTGATTTATTCTGATTCCGCCGACAAAGCCGCGCGATTCATAATGAATTGCAATCAACGCAAAATCCCATTGGTCTTTTTGCAGGATGTAACGGGCTTTATGGTTGGTTCGAGATCTGAACATGGGGGTATCATAAAAGACGGAGCTAAAATGGTAAATGCAGTTGCAAATTCTGTTGTTCCAAAATTTACGATCATAGCAGGTAACTCCTTTGGTGCCGGTAACTATGCCATGTGCGGCAAGGCCTATGACCCTCGCTTGATACTGGCCTGGCCAACTGCACAAATCGCAGTGATGGGTGGAACACAAGCAGCAAAAGTATTATTACAGATACAAGTAAGCTCGTTGAAAGCTCAAGGGAAAATTATTGCTCCGGAAGATGAAGCTGAATTATTAAAGACCATTACAGAAAGATACGAGCGACAAACTTCACCTTATTATGCCGCTTCGCGTTTATGGGTTGATGAGATCATAGATCCCCTTGATACACGTAAAGCAATTTCAATGGGTATTGAAGCAGCCGACCATTCTCCTATCACAAGAGCCTTTAATCCAGGCATAATCCAAACCTAACATGTCACATTCCTTCCGAGAATTGATGAATATGGTTCAAGAATTTCAAACTGTATTCAAGCTTCCAATTAATGAATATCCTAACGCATCTCCGGGAACTGAATTAACAGATCTCCGACATCGTTTGATGCAGGAAGAAAATGATGAATATTTTCAAGCTTGTAAAGATGAAGATATTATTCAGATCGCAGATGCTTTGGGTGATAAGCTATACATACTCTTAGGCACTATAATTACACATGGATTGCAGGATCAAATTGAAAATATTTTCAAAGAAATTCATCGTTCCAATATGTCTAAGTTAGATGCTGCGGGAAAACCGGTTGTAAGGAATGATGGAAAAATATTAAAAAGTGATTTGTATTCACCTCCAAATTTTTCTGGAATTATTGAGACAAAATAAAAATCACTGCCTTATTTTTTGAATTGACTTTTTAAATGCTTATATTCAAGGCAAAGGTAAATAAGTATCACATTAATTTAATATTGAAAAGATCATGAGTAAAGCGACGAACGCATTGCTGGCATTTGCACTAGGTGCAGTGGCCGGCGCAACAGCAGGACTTTTATTAGCCCCTGCAACCGGGGAAGAAACCCGAAAGAATCTGAAAAAGAAAATGGATGGACTTAAAGACGATCTTGGAGATCTCAAAAATGAGATGGCGAGCAAAGCTGAAGAGTTAAAAAAGTCTTTCGTGAATGGCGATACGGTGAAATCGAAGTAACAGAAATTCATCTTTTTATTTAATCAAACTTTTAAAACTAAGAACATGAGCAGTGGATCTAAATTATTTATATCATTTTTCATAGGTGCTGCAGCAGGTGCAATAGCTGGATTGTTGATGGCTCCGGAAAGCGGAGAAGATACAAGACGCATTCTGAAAAAGAAAATCAAAAAATTAAGAAACGAAATGGAAGATGCGGCTGAAAGCATAGGAGAGAAAGCCCACAAGCTGAAAGATTCTGTACTTGGCGGCAAGTAAACTTCATTTTTTAATAGATTAACATTTAGAATACCCGGAAAAATTACTTCCGGGTATTTGATTAGAAATTTATCTTTATCTAAATTCTTCTGTTTTGATAAATAAGATCTATAAACACATCGAAGCCCGAATAACCTACACACGAATAGTGATGTTGGAAAGAATGGCAGTTTCTGGAGGAGTGCTTATCAGTGCTGCTATTGTATTATTATTCTGCCTGTTTTTCCTTGCTTTTGGCAGTATTGCCGCCGGTTTTTGGATAGGCCGGGAATTGAATGATCTTGTTTTGGGATTTGGGATCGTTTGCGGATTTTGGTTCGTTCTGACACTCTTAGGGATCTTATTCCGGGAATATTTAATTGAGATCCCTTTGCGCGATCTGATCGTCAGGTTGATGATGGATGACGATGATGATGAAGAAGACGAGATAATAAAAAAACTGGAAGAGGAAGACGTTACAAATCTAAAAGATTAAGATGGCCAAGATCAGGAATTACAAACAACTGCTTGAAGAGAAGCATCGATTGAAAGCCGAGATCAGACAGGATGAACTTGCTCTGAAAAAAATGTTTACTTCGGTTGAAGGATTGATGGCTCCCCTTAATCTGATCCGAAAATATTCTCCTTTTATACCCGCATTTTTGAAGAAACCGGGTTTCATGTTAGGAGCCAATGCCATAGCTATTTTGGTTTCCAGGATCTTTTCAAAGAAAAAAACAGAAGATCAAACCGGGATATTGGAAAGCATTAGCCCTGAAATTTTTTATACGCTTGGCAGTAAATTTTCTGAAATCATTTTCTCCTGGTTTGGGAAAAAGAAAAAACCTAAAAAAGACCCGGAAAATGATTCATCCTCTGAATCAAATAAATCTAAATAAATTTAACGGCTTCCGTTCAACCATTCACTTTATTTTACACCTTGCGGCTTGAATTCGAATCCTATATGTTCAGGTTCTGTCTCATTGCTCTATTTCTATTTTTAGCAAACAACTTTTATGTTGTTACTGTTAAGCCTGTTGCTATTGTCAACGAGCTTCATCAGGAAATGGTCATTGTTTCCATTACCGCACAAACCCATATATCAACACCATCATCAGAGCTTTTTAGTTTAACGGATAGAATAAGCACTGTTATTTCATTTCAACCTGATCTGACGATACGAAAAAAGAGACTATCAAAATTCCCTAATCCATTCTCCCATTCTTTACAAGTGATAGAACGAATACATGTAGGAGCACTTTCAGCAAGTATTCATTATGAATCCATATCCCATTTTCAACATTGTATATCCTTATCTACTGA
>JBBKWX010000040.1:0-17329 GCA_037969175.1 Bacteroidia bacterium
CTCTGTTTCAAAAATAATCTGGGTATCGTTTATCTATCTACGGGAAATCGATTTGAATTGCTGAATGAGGATAAGAAGTTACAAGAGTTACATGCATATTTGCAAACCATCCTTTCCGAACATAAAATAAATTCTAAAAATTTACTTTTCGCAGGAATGTCTTTGGAAGGAACGCGTGCTTTGAGGATGGCGATGTATGCTAAAACTATTGCCGGAGCAATCACACCGGCAGCAATTGCCATTTGCGATTCACCACTCGACATGGTACGTTTCCATGCCTCCTGCGTTCGGGCATACAAATTAAATACGCATCCCGCTGCTGCCAATGAAGGATACTGGGTAAGTAATTATCTTGATTCCCGAATCATCGCAGGATCACCCGAAAAAGAAAGCAAGCTGATTCAGTATTCACCATTCAGTCACACTGCAGATTCAGGAGGAAATGCAAAACATTTCCTCAAAATTCCAATCAGAGCTTATACCGAACCCGATGTTCAATGGTGGATGGAAACCCGTTCTAAAGATTATTATGACATCAATTCCATAGACATGGCAGGATTTATCAATAGCCTGAACATATCGGGTCATAAAAACGCCGAATTGATACTGACCACTAACAAAGGCTATTTACCGGACGGCACACGCCACCCCCATTCATGGAGCATAGTAGACGAAGAAGAATTGATAATTTGGTTTCTCCGGATTATTGGAGATCGCTCAAAATAATACTACAAAGGAGCCCCTACTGCGATCTCACATTTGTGACCCGGTTCTCCATGCGCTGGATTCAGCTTTCCTGAAGTCCCGGCAGAAGGAGCAGAAATTGTCGGAGCACCGATAGTAGCTGGCTTAACAGCTGTATTAGTTGGAGCTGCATCCGGAGCCGGCTTAGTTGAAGCACTGTTTAATGGAGCACCTACATCGATATCACATCTGTGACCCGGCTCACCATGAGCAGGATTAACAGTCAAAGAAGAGCCGGACTTAGCAGTACTTCCATCGATCTTAAAGGTTGTGCCTTCCTGAACAGGTGCGGCAGCAGGGTTAGTAACTGAACCACCATCCGTTGTACCTCCTTCTGCAGGCGCTTCTAAAGACGTAGTTGATGGCTCATCCGTGCTGTTTTCAGCACCCGGACTGCAGGCTGCTATAAGAGAGACTAATGCAAAAACCGGAAGTATTTTATTTAGATACATGTGCTTTTTATTTATTTGAGGAATTAAAGATACAAATTATCAACAGTTTTTTTTTAATCTAATGGCAAAATCTACATGTACAATTCAATTTGGCATATAATTCTACCTTTGCATGCAATTTATTTGAAGCTTTATGATCTCTGCAAATCTAATCAACTCCGTAGGTGTTTCACTTATCCTTCTAGCTTTCTTACTGCTCACACTTAAAAAAGTAAGACCGGACGATAAAGCATATAACCTGCTCAATTTATTCGGTGCAGGTCTTGCCGGAATAGGTGCTTATATGATAGATTCAATGCCATTTGTTGTATTGGAAGTAATCTGGGTAATGGTAGCACTTTATGGTTTAACAAGATCTTTTTCGAAATCGTAGTTCAACGATCAATCAAGCGAATACAGTACAAATTCTGAAAGTTCTTTTCTCTTACGAGGAGCTTGTTCTGCTTGCTGGAAATGATCAGATAAAGCTCCTGAACTTCCCGGATAACCTACAGCAGTGACAGTTACAGCCTGATGTCCTTCTTCATGGAAACTTTGCTCAAGCCATTTTTGACATTCTTCTCTATCAAAGCCGGCTAGTTGTCTTAATCCTAAGCCAAGAAACGTTGCTTCGAAAGATAAATTGCCCATCGCCAATCCCAGATCATGCCATGCATGCAGGTTATCACTATTGTTATGACTAAACTGTTCTTTCACAACGGATAGTATCAAAACAGGAGCATTCTTTGCCCATTCATGATTAAAAGCATGTAGAAACCCAAGGATCTTGTCATGCAAAGGTTCTCCTTTTATCCCAACCAAAAATCTCCAGGGCTGCTCATTAAAACTAGATGCGGCCCATCTGGCAGCTTCAAACAATGACTCTATAACTTCTTTCGAAGGAACTTGCGTACTGAACGCACGTATACTTTTTCTTTTTCTAATTAAAGGATGAATATCTTCCATTTTATAAATGTATTTTCATTACAAAGATAAAATGATTATCCTGTACCCTACATCTAAGATTACCCTACACCTAAGATGCATGTTGTGCAACTTCGCAAAAGCAATTCCGTAATATTCAGTAAATGACGAAAGGCTCATCCGATTTCTGGAATAAATTTAAAAAATCTGTTGCAAGGATTGTAAATCCCATATACTACAGCCTCCCGTTCCAGCTTTTCCTGACCAATTTTAAAAGGTACCATTTTTCACTTTTACTCTGGGTCATATTATTAGCCTTTTTTACCGGTGGAATTGGAAAATCATTTGGCATACTTTATTTATTTCTGGACCCGGAATATCTCGGAGCCGTTGGCTTCTGGAGCTTCTTTATGATGGGAATATCTCTTGCTACATTTATTATGGCTTATCAAATAACAAGCTATATAATCAGCAGTATCACGTATCCATTTTTAGGTGCATTACCAAGACCCTTTCTTCGATTTTCTATAAATAATTCAGCTATTCCATTGTTTTTTGTAGTGTGGTATGTATGGAAAATATTAGATTTCCAATTAAATAAAGAACTTCAAACACCGCAGGATTTTATATTTCAACTCTTAGGTTTATTCTCAGGAATCTCTGTGATCTTCTTGCTTTCATTCAGTTATTTTTTTAAAACTAATAAAGATATACTAAAGATTCTGGGCCTAGAATCACAGCCTTCTCCGATCAATATATCTCCTTTATTAAGAAGGTTAAATGTAAATTCAGATCTAAGGTTCAGACAATACGACAGAGAATTCCATCATGACAGAATTGATTCTTATTTGGATGTCGATTTAAAATTTAAACATGTCAGTAACAGAGCAAATCAAAACAGAAATATTGCATTAAAAGTCCTAAGACAAACTCATATAAATGCATTGCTGATCCAACTTGTTTCGGTTATTGTTTTGTTGTTCCTGGGTTTACTTAGAGATAACGAATACATTCAGATTCCGGCAGGAGCAAGCGTTTTTATTTTGTTTGCGATGTTGATGATGTTAGCCGGTGCGTTAAGTTTTTGGTTAAGAGGATGGAGCCTTACCGCTTTTATAATTTTACTTCTGATCTATAACTTCGCCGGAAATTTTAATGTCATCAAAACAAGAAGTGCGGGTTATGGTCTAGATTATGATTCAGCCCCGGCACAATATAATTTAACCAAAGTAAAGTCTTTCGCTTCTGACTCTTTATATCAAGCTGACAAAATTTCAACTATCCGAATTCTTGAACGCTGGAAAGCAAAAAACAGCTCAGCAAATAATGAAAAACCTGTGATGGTTTTTATAAATGTTAGTGGTGGTGGATTGAGAAGCGCTTTGTTCTCGTTACGTCATTTACAAAAAGCAAATAAAGCGCTAAATGGGAATTTGATGAATTCCACCATGCTCATAAGCGGTGCATCGGGAGGCATGATCGGAGCAACGTATTTCAGAGAATTATTGATGCGTTCGGCGACCGATAAATCGATTGATCCTTATGATACTTTGCATCTTCAAAATATATCCAAGGATATTCTCAACCCTGTTATATTTAGTATTGCTGCTAATGACCTCTTCATCCCGCTACAAAAATTTGAAGATGGTGGAAGAACTTATTATAAGGACCGGGGTTATGAATTTGAGAAGACATTAAATTCAAATCTTAACGGAAGCCTCTCAAGCAGGATCAAGGATTATGCTTCTGCAGAAAGCCTTGCAGCTGTACCTATGATTGTTTATTCTCCTGTGATCATTAATGATGGAAGAAAATTATTCATTTCCCCACTTCATACCAGCTATTTAAATCATCACCATAAAAAAGACAGCACAGGCACTAAAACAGTTGATGGAGTTGAGTTCATCCGATATTTCAATAAACAGGATGCCGGAAATTTAAGATTACTTTCGGCATTGAGAATGAATTCTACATTCCCATACATCACTCCAAATATTAGTCTTCCTTCTTCTCCACCTATGGAAGTACTTGACGCAGGGATGAGAGATAATCTGGGTACTGAAACCAGCCTTCGTTTTATTAATGTATTCTCAAACTGGATAAGCGAAAACGTTAGTCGGATTGTTATTCTCCAGATCAGAGATAATCCGGATGAACTTGAAATTTCCTCACAGATCCCTTCTTCATTACTTGAAAAAATATTCAGACCCTTATCCGGCTTTTATGGTAACTGGGCCACCTACCAACAATATGGTCAGCAGAGCATGTATCAATATGTAGAAGCGAGTTTGGGTGTGCCGGTAGAGCAGATTGTTTTCCAGTACATTCCGGGTCAACCCGGTGATCAGGTTAGTTTAAGCTGGCATCTGACTACGCTGGAAAAAATAAAAGTTATCAATTCCGTAAATCATCCCGTAAATAAACGATCCATGCAACGCTTAACAGATCTGTTGGGATCTGCAAATGACAAAAAGTAAAAAGATCAATTCAGGTCTTTTCGAAAAGGCCGGGCAAATTTACTCAGCTTATTATTTCTTCTGTTGAGCTGTATCCAGGGTCCGAAATTATAGAAGATCCCAATGCTGTGAGCAAAATTAAGATCATCCTGTTCCGTAAAATAAATGTGATATCGTATCGTGAAAGACCTTCCTGCCATCCACCATCTTAATCCGGTCGTTGCTACAGGACCAAGCATCAATGTGTCTCTGATATAATCTGCACTATATCCTCCGCCAAAAAATATTCCCATATCGGATCTGAAATCTTTTGTAGCAAGATGTCCGATATTAAGATTTAATGTTGCAGGAGAACCTGCATAGATAAAGCTAACCGGATCGGCATCATTACCGGGATGGTAACCGATCACAGGCTCCAGATCCAGACTTAAAGAAACATCCGAAAAATTATTTATCAGATTAAATTGGGGTGAAAAACTCAAACCATAGATCCCATTTAATTCAAGATCATTCCAATAAAATCGTGCAACCGGTCCAACAGATGCTTTGGTTCTTTTACTTAAAAAACCGGGTGCCTCCTGAGCTTCACTTTTGAAAATGAAAGAACACAGAAGGCAACCCAGAATGCAGAACGATACACCTTTTTTTATCAACGACTTACAATTTTCATCTTTTCAAATGTCTTGTCTTTAAAACTTTCCATTGCTTTTTTAAACGCAGGATTCGTTTCATTTATTATAAAATAATAAGCTTCCAGATCCCAAAGATTTCTTGCAACCAAAGCCTTCAATTGCATGCTCATCATTTTATATGATGTTTTATAATTCTCTTCATTCAACTCCACACCTTCACGATTTGCAAAGTCAGTAAACTCCTTCATAAATACTTCGTCAGTTACAAAACCGGTTCTGAATTTTTCTACATCGGCATAACTTGCAGTCAACTCTTTTCTATGTCTGTCGGTATAATCAAGACTGAACTGATTAACGATTCCTTTTCTCAAAACCGAATTAAAATATTCACTATTCTGCGTGGTATCAAGCGCAACAAAAATATCCGGCATGATACCTCCCCCACCATAAACAGTACGTTTATTTGATGTTAAATATTTCAATGAATCCGGAAAACTGATGCTGTCTACAGTAGTAAACTCTCCATGTTTGTAACGGGTCAACAGATCCTTTTCATAAGCATCTACTCCATCATCATAGGGCTTCTGGATACTTCTACCGGAAGGAGTATAATATCTGGCAATGGTCAAACGCAAAGCAGAACCATCGGGAAGAGGAATTGGTTTTTGAACCAGCCCTTTGCCAAATGATCTTCTACCAATGATCAAACCTCTGTCCCAATCCTGAATAGCACCCGAAACGATCTCACTTGCTGATGCAGATCCTTCATCGATCAGTACAATTAATTTTCCTTGTTCAAAGCCACCTGTAGATGTTGAGTTGACATCCTGTCTTGGACTAACTCTGCCATTCGTATATACAATTAGTTTATTTGCTGATAAAAATTCATCTGTCATCTCAATCGCTCTGTTCAGATATCCTCCGCCATTTCCGGTAAGATCCAAGATAAGATTCTTTGCACCTTTTGCTTTAACTTTTGAAAGCGCTTCACGAAATTCTTCTGTAGTAGTTTCCGCAAAACGGTTGACTTTGATATATCCTATTTCAGGTGCAGCCATATATGCAGCATCTATACTGAAGATTGGAATTTTATCACGTGTAATAACGAAATCTATCAGCTGGGCTTGTCCTCTTCTCAGAATACTGACCTTTACTTTTGTTCCTTTATTTCCTCTTAATTTTTTGATCACATCATTATTTTTGAAACTTACTCCTGCTACCAGTGTATCTTCAATCTTTATGATCTTATCGCCAGCCATGATCCCCAACTTTTCTGAGGGGCCGCCCGGGATAGTACCTGTTACCATGATGGTATCAAATAAGATATTGAATTGAATTCCTATACCTTCAAAATTTCCGACCAGAGGCTCGTTCATCTCTTTTAATTCCTCTGCAGGAATATATACGGAATGAGGATCCAGCTCTTTCAGCATGGCTACTATAGCCGCTTCTGCAAGTTGCTTATCGTTTACTGTATCTACATACGCATAATGGATCGCATCCAAAACAGTTCCGATTTTTGCGCCTGCTTCATTTTGATTTCCATAATACTGCGCATTAATGGCAGTAGAAGATGCAAGTAGTATGAATGAAAAGAAAATGATTTTTAACGATGAAAAATTGTTCATGACGGGGTTTTTATTTAACACAACGAAAATGAGGCTCAATCAGTATATCCGATCAAGCCCCATTGAAAATTATTTACAGATTATTTTCCTGACGATTGAGCTGCCATGTCTCTATCAAAAAGATATAAACCTCCTTTATCGTTTCCAATAAGCTTTAGTTTATCTAAAACATTACGTGCAAGGCTCTCCTCTTCAATCTGTTCTGCAACATACCATTGAAGGAAATTATGCGTGGTATAATCTTTCTCGTTCAAGCACAGGTCTACCAGGTTGTTGATTTCATTTGTAACCATGATCTCATGCTGTAAAACCGTTTCAAAGATCTCTTGAAGAGATTGAAAAGTATGTTTCACTTTTTTTGATTCCGGAACCAATGCATGTCCTCCTCTTTCGTTCACGAATTTGAATAATTTCAACATATGCATTCTTTCTTCATTACTGTGATTGTAAAGGAATGCGCTCGTACCATTCAACCCATTCACTTCCGTCCAGGATGCCATGGCCAGGTAATAATGTGATGCTGTATGCTCAAGAATGATCTGATCATTAAGTGCTTTTTCTATTTTCTTTGATAACATGATATTGATTATTTATAGACTATTATGATTAATTATGAAATCTAAAACTAGATTGGGATCTGAATATTTCCCATTTGAGTAATCGCTCCGACAGTAACATTGACCGGATTGATCAGGGTGTCTTTGAAAGGTGTAACAGATTGGAAAAGCAATTGATACTGACCTGCTGCAAGACCGCGAACTAAAAAATTTCCCAAAGAATCAGGATATGTACTAACTGTGTCTATCCCTATAATGGCAGAAACTCTGGGATGTGCGATTCCCGGAATAACTCTTCCTGCAATGCCTCCATCCAAAGGATTGCCAATTACACGAATTACGGGTTTCAATTTATAAGTTCCATTACCGGTCTGAATTACCGAGCGGCCTGCATCAAAATCAAGCAGTAAAGTATATGTTATATTCTCCAGTAACTCTTGATGAATGTTGAGTTTTAGCCCGCTTTGCTCAGCACTTGGTGTATCCAATGGATACAACACCGAATCTATTCTGACACTGCTGTTTGGGCCTAACTTTAATCTTAATTGAGAAATCAATCCGGAAGGCAGGTCTGTATTTGAAATGATGGTATCCGTGCCATTGGTCAGTTTAAGGAGATCATATATTCCGGGAACAACTGATAACGCTATCCATCCGTGACCTTCAATATGTACTTCTGCTGATTCCAGATCAATATTTACTTCATCGTAAGGTGCGGGGGCATCCGTAAGTTTAACAACGAGACGGCTAACTTTTAAGGATTCATCTTCTTTACAAGATGTCATTAAACTTAAACTGAATGCTATGATAATGAGAATTATGAAACGCATATGATTAATCAAATAAACAGATAATTTATTTTTCTATTTTTGGTTTCATCAAAAATACTGATTTATCCCCGTTTATAGCTATTCACGACCATGTATTTATCAAAATGTACTGTTTATTTAACGATCGGGGTCCTGCTTTGGGGATTTTCCCTCCAAAATGTCAGCGGACAAGGTATTGATACCACTCTGAAAAAAATAGATTTCGAAACAAGTACGAATACAGCTGCATATTCGACATTACAAGATGCAATTTCGAAGATCGGTCACAGGATGAGCGGCACGGCAAATGGAATCGCAGCTGAAAATTATGCAGATTCATTATTCAGATCCTACAAATTGCCGGTGGTTGAATTTCTCCCTTTTGAAATGAACACCTGGTATAGGCAGGAAGCAAGCCTCAAGATAGAAGATGCAAGCGGAGCATTGGGCGGCATTAGTTATAGTCCGCTATGTGTGAGTCTCGCCCATTCTCCCTTGAAAGCAACTATTAAATCCGGGATCATAGATCTGGGTAATGGATTGAAGGAAGATTTCGAAAAAAATAAGAACAATATTAAAGGACAAATTGTTTTAATAAATATAGGAATCTGGCCCAGCAATCAATTTCTAAAAAACCTGCACCGATCCGAAAAGACAGCTCTAGCAATTGAATATGGCGCCAAAGGCGTGATCATGATAAATACTGTTGCGGGCGATATCCTACTTACAGGGACAGCTTCCGTAGACGGACAATTAATAAGCATACCCGCTTTATGCATATCTTTTGAAGAAGGGCAAAAAATAAGAGGCTGGCTAATCAGAGATCGCCGGGAGATGTTGGCAAAGATCACATTGAAAAGTAGTTTTGAAAAAATTAGTGCCCGCAATGTAATTGCAACGATACCGGGCTCTACACATCCGGATGAATGGATCATCATAGGAGCTCATCTGGATAGCTGGGATCTGGCGACTGGTGCGATCGATAATGGAATTAGCTCATTTGCGGTAATTGATATGGCAAGAACCTTCATGGCATTGGGATTGAAACCGGCAAGGACAATTAAGTTTGTTTGTTTTATGGGCGAAGAACAAGGGCTTTTCGGTTCCAACAAATTGGTTGAATCTTTAAAAGCTTCTGGAGAACTTGATAAAGTAAAGGTCATGATCAATCTGGATATGGCAGGGAATCCAAAAGGGTTTAATGCATTTGGGAGAGACGAATTGTTAGCCTGGCTGGATAAAGCCGGAGCCGACATTAAAAATATCAATCCTGATTTTGGAAATGAAAATTTAAATCAGCCTTCATTGCACAGCGATCATCATTATTTCATGCTTGAAGGCATCCCTGTTTTGAGTCTGAACAGCAATCTTGACCCATCCATCTTTAAGTTTTATCACAGTAATAAAGATGAATTTTCACTTGTCAATAAACAACATCTGGAAAATACGGTGAAGATAACTTCGATGTTATTGTATGCACTTTCGGAAACACAGCCATTTCCTGTAAGCAAGCAAAACTCTGAAGCTACCAGAGATATGTTGATAAAACATAACCTGAAAGAACAGTTGATAATTGGAAAGGAATGGAGATGGGAAAATTAAAGATAGGTTCGTAAAAAACTGTTTCTTGAATTGACTCTAAGGCGTTTTAATGCTTTCTCTTTTATTTGACGAATCCTTTCGCGGGTAAGATCAAATTTTTGACTGATCTCTTCCAGGCTAAGCACAACTCTACCATTCAATCCGTAAGAAAGTCTGATCACTTCTGCTTCGCGTTCGTTCAAGAAATTAAGTGCTCTTTCAATCTCAGTGACCAGGCTTTGTTTCATAAGCTTATCAACAGGATTTACTGCATCTGTATTCTCGAGAAAATTGATCAATCCGGTATCTTCCTCATCATTAATAGGGGCATCCATGCTGACATGCCGCTTTGAAAAACTGATCGTATCTGATACTTCAGCGCTATTCATCTCCAACACTTCAGAGAGCTCGTCCGATGTGGGCTCCCGCTCAAACTTTTGTTCCAGTATGGAAGATGCTTTAACTACTTTATTTATATTGCTAACTCTGTTTAGCGGAAGCCGCACTATTCTGGAATTCTCAGCAGCTGCTTGTAATATACTTTGACGGATCCACCAAACGGCATAGGATATAAACTTAAAGCCTCTTGTTTCATCAAATCTCAAAGCAGCTTTTATAAGCCCCAAGTTACCTTCATTGATAAGATCTTCAAGACTCAGTCCTAAATTCTGGTATTGCTTGGCAACACTCACTACAAAACGAAGATTAGCTCTTACCAACTTCTCCAAGGCCGCAGTTTCCCCGGCCTTGATCTGTTTTGCTAATTTTACTTCTTCGTCAGCTGTGATCATTCCTTCCTTGGAAATTTCATGCAGGTAACGCTCAATCGAACGACTATCGCGATTCGTGATCTGTTTTGTAATCTTTAACTGCCTCATAGCCATGTGGTGAAACTTGGATTCTACTACAAGATAGCAGATGTAAGGGCAAGTCGTACTTTTTCTCAGGAAATTTTGGCGAATACGCTATAATAATGGGTGATTGGCATTTAGGCTATAATTTAAAGATCTATTCTATCATCATAGAGGCCAGTGAAAAGGGATATAAATACTTAGCAAAAGCAAGAGGATCAGCGTAATACCTCCTCCCACACGGATAAAGTCCATCACTTTGTACTTTCCCGGCCCATAGATCAGTATACAAGCCGGCTCAAAAGGTGTGATCATAGAGATCGAAGCAGAGAGAATGATCGCTATCGAAAAGCTCCTGGCATCGACATGCAGATCCAGAGCAGTTTGTATAGCTATTGGGAGCATGACCAAGGCGGCAGCTGCATTCGATAGTGGTTGTGTAAGAATGACGGTTACAACCATAAATCCGACCATGATGGCCCAGGGACCAAAAGCACCCAAATTATTAATAATGAGATCAGAAAGAAACAGGTTTGTGCCCGTTTCCGTCATGGCGGTACCAAAAGCACTCATCCCGCCTATCATAATCAATGCTTTCCATTCAATATATTCATATGCTTTTTCAGGAGTTACTGCTCCAAACAAAACAGAAAGCACAGCTGCTGTAAGGAAACTTACTGAAAGAGGGAGCCAACCCAGAGACCCGATGATCACAGCTAGAATGAATACGCTTAATGTAAACCAGCCTTCCCGCTTATTATAAAGCCGGGGTTTGAATCTATCCAATACTGCCAGACTATGATCCGTTTTGAGATAATCCAGCTGAGAAGACGGTCCTTGAACCAACAGCAGATCACCCACTTGCAAGCGGATATCTCCAATTTTGTCTTTTAAGCTCTGACCATGTCGGTGAACTGCCAAAACTACCACTCCAAAACGTTGTCGGAATTTGGCCTCACGGATCGTACTATGCAGTAGATCTGACATTGGTGTAACGAGAACTTCGGCAATTTTTACTTCTCCTCCCAACAATGAACTTACGTCAAGTGCTTCCGCCCGTATAATGATACCTTCTGTTTCTTTTGCCTGGAGTAGCTTTTCCAGATTGCCTTCTACAAGCAAGACATCTTCTTCTTCAATAATACTATCCGAAACAGGAAAGAGCTTATTATTCCCCCGTATGATCTCAAGAATGCGAAAGTCGAGCTTACTCAAATTGGATTTAAAAACACTTTGTCCGGCTAGCGGAGATCCTTTTACTACTAGTATCTCGCTCAAGTATTCGCGCATTCCAAAACTCTCTCCCAGACTTTCCTGTTTGTGATCCGGCAACATACGTCTGCCAATCGTAGCAAGGTAAAGCAGACCTATCCCAAACATGAACAATCCCGCAGGAAGCAATTCAAACATGCTCAATGGATCCATGCCATAATTCGCCATTAATGCACTTCCTGCTATGTTTGTTGATGTTCCGATAAGTGTACAGGTTCCTCCCAAAATGGTAGCGAAACACATGGGCATAAGGATCTTGGAAGGAGAGATCTTTGCTTTACGGGCGAGACCCATCAAGGGGTTTACAAATAATGCCGTTACCGTAGTGTTATTCATGAAAGCTGAAATGCTTCCCGGAATGAGCATGGTATAAAAAAGCATTAAACGTGGTCTTTTTCTGCCGGCCTTGACCAGCTTACCGCCCAACTGATCGAGCAAACCTGTCTCTTGCATGGCCCCACTGATCACGAAGATGCTAGCAAGAATTACCATGAAATCACTGCTAAATCCTTCAAAGGCTTGCTTTGGAGTAAGTATGCCAAAACCGGTAAGGACTATGATCAAACTGAGGGTAACAACATCAATGGAAAATTTCTCCATTGCAAATAGAATAATCGCAATCACCAAAAGGGAGAGAACTAATGCAATTTCCATTCTATTCTATTCTATATTGAGTTCTCAAATATAGGAATTGAAATGCATCAATAAAATAACATAATATAATGAAAGATGTAAGACAATTTGTCAGAGATTGCCCCATGGCACTTTCTTTGACTTCCGAAGGCATCTAAAAAAACCTTATTAAAGCATGAGTACAGGAAAAATAAATGTAAACACAGAGAATATTTTCCCAATAATTAAGAAATTTCTTTATTCAGATCATGAGATCTTTCTGCGTGAATTGGTTTCAAACGCAGTAGATGCATGTCAAAAACTTAAAACACTTGCAAGTGCGGGTGAATTCAAAGATGAAATTGGAGATCTTAAAGTTGAGATCCTTATTGACAAGGAGAAAAAAACACTTACTATTCGCGATAACGGGATAGGAATGAATCAGGAAGAGGTTGATAAATATATTAACCAAATTGCGTTTTCGAGTGCTGAAGAATTTGTTTCAAAATACAAAGATAAAGGGGATGCGAATGCAATCATCGGCCATTTTGGTTTGGGATTTTATTCTGCTTTCATGGTATCAGAAAAAGTAGAGCTGATCACAAAAACTCACAAAAAAGGAAAAGGCAATACCGCCGTAAAATGGGAATGTGATGGAAGTCCGGAATACACGATCAGTGATTCGGATAAGAAAACCAGAGGAACTGATGTCGTGTTATTTATCAATGAAGAGTCTATCGAATTTTTAGAATCAGCCCGCATAAAAACTTTGCTTGATAAATATTGCAAATTTTTGCCGGTAAATATTGAGTTCGAAGGAGCGTCGATCAACAATACAAAACCCGCCTGGACACGCAAACCTGCCGACTTATCCCCGGAAGATTATCTGTCATTCTACAAAGAGATTTACCCCTATTCCGAAGATCCACTATTTCATATTCATTTGAATGTGGATTATCCTTTTAACCTTACCGGAGTATTATATTTTCCAAAACTTAAGAAGAATGTAGAAGTACAAAAGAATAAGATCCAATTGTACTCCAATCAAGTATTCGTCACAGATTCTGTTGAAGGAATTGTACCTGAATTCCTGACTCTTCTTCATGGTGTAATCGATAGTCCGGACATTCCTTTGAATGTTTCAAGAAGCTATTTACAAAGTGATGGAAATGTAAAGAAGATCAGCGGGCATATCATGAAGAAAGTTGCTGACAAGCTGGATGAAGAGTTTAAAGAGCAACGAGAGAATTTCGAGAAAAGATGGGACGATCTTAAAGTTTTTATCAGCTATGGAATGCTAAGCGAAGAGAAATTTTACGATAGAGCTAAATCATTTTATTTGATAAAAACCACTAAGGATGAATATATTGATCTGGATTCTTTGGTTGAAAAAGTAAAACCATTACAAACTGATAAGCATGGTAAAACAATAATTCTTTATGCAACGAATTTAGATGCACAACATGCATTCATTGACGCGGCAACGAATAGAGGATATACAGTGATGCTAATGGATGGCGTCTTCGATTCGCATATGGTGAATTCGCTTGAACAGAAAATTGAGAACACTTCATTTGTAAGAGTTGATTCAAACACGATCGATAAATTGATCGAAAAAGAAGAAGTCCTTCCATCCAAGTTAAGTGCAGAACAGGAAGAAACATTAAAGAAAGACATTGAAGAATTTGTAACCAAAGAAAAATTCACCGTTACACTTGAGGCAATGAGCGAATCTGAAAGTCCATTTCATATCACTATTCCTGAATTCATGAGAAGGATGAAAGACATGGCAGCTATTGGTGGTGGCGGAATGGATTTTATGTCCAATATGCCTGAACATTATAATCTTGTTGTAAACAGCAATCATCCACTTTCAAATAAAATTCTGGATGAAAAAGATGAAAGCAAAAAGAAGGCAGTGATATCACAGGCCTTTGATCTGGCGCTTCTTTCACAGAACATGCTCAAGGGAGAAGACCTCACGAAATTTATTCGAAGGAGTATCGAATTGATCTAATAAAAAAAGAGGCAGCTAAGCTGCCTCTTTTTTTTATCTCGAATTTTTTATTAGATGAAATGTGAGATTCTGTTCGCTGTTCAACAATTGCAAATAATAAAATCCGTTGGGTAACTGATTTGATTTTTCCCCAATATTAATTTTGTTTTGCCCTTGATTTAGAACCAGCTCATTTTCCAATACGATCCGTCCTTCTGAAGAAATTAAACGCATAGAAATTTTATTAAACTCTTCCGACTCAATATTCAGCATTGTATTCTGATCAAAGAATGAGTTACTCAATGTTGCGATAACCATTTCCGCTTTATACGGTACTACGATCGTTCCTAAAATTTTCGATGTGCCATCATAATCTGTCTGTGACAATCGATAATAATAATTTCCGGTTAGTCCTTCAAAGCTTGTGTCAATAAATTGATATGAAGCTCCAATACTTGTAGTTCCTGACCCTTTAACTTTTCCAATTTCAATAAATTCATTATTAAAATTATCTATCCTTTCAATTTTGAAAAAATCATTATTTGTTTCTGATCCCGTTTTCCAATTTAATTGAATCGAATTATTTTTTGGTTCTCCATTAAAAGAAAGCAGGTCAACAGGCAATACAGTATTAACAGGGATCTTGACCTCTTGAATACTTCTCCGGCCACAAGCATCCGTAACAATTATACTAAAATCACATGTTGGAGGGCGTTGATCAAAAGGCAATGTAAAGTTTGTAGCTGCAGTTGAATCACTGCTAAAAGTACCTGTACATGTTGCAGCCCACACATATGTATAAGGAGGCACTCCACCTGTGACAGTAACATCCATCGGATGTGAAGTCCCCGGTTGTAGAATTGTTGGGAAATTAGCTACGATTTTCAATTTAGCTTTTACTCCAACAAGCAATGCAAAATTAAAGAATGCGCGTTGAGCTGCTACAGAATTATCAAGTGCTCCACCCACATGACTATGCCCGGCTTCATACATTACAAGACCGTTACTTGCATTTCCATATGCCGGGCCATAAGCAACTTTTACACCTTCTTTGGGACTCACTCCATCCATAGTTGTAAGTGTTCTTTTTGTAGTGGCAAGCCATTGTCCTGTTGTTTGTGGAACATACCATCTCTCTGAACCATTCTCTGTTGCACCATGCAGGTTTCCGATAAATTGCATCACGGGATCGGCAGCATAAGTGGCAGGATATGAATAAGGCGATGTAGGAAATTTTGCATGCACTTGAGTGATCGGACCACAACCACCGTTCCCGTAACATTGAAGACCGTTAGTTGTTAAATAATTTAGTTGCTGAAAAGGCGGGTTTGGATTATTACTTCCTTCAAGCACACTCGCAGCATGGCATGCTGCCCAAATACTTCCTCTCTGAGTTACTACAAAATCATATAGATTACTATGGATCGGCCATGTTGGGTCGGCGTGCGGCAAAGCATACAAGTCATAGCATATAGTTAGATCTGCAGGTGTACCTACTACATATGAACTGCTAGGAATACCGGCATTGGCATAATAAGGTTCAACTATAATATTGTTTTGATTGTCAATCACCGTCAATGGGAATAATGTTATGGTTTCAAAAACCGGTACCACTATTGGAGATGTAGTATATACGCCTATGATGCCTTGTGCGATCCAGGTGCTTATCACTGCAGCTATAGTAGGAGTAATATAATTTGCAGGAACAATGAATGGACCACCCGAATAGTTCGTTGAGTTGTATGTAAAATCTACACCATTTCGAACTTTTGATGGATTGATCACCCATTTTACCGGGATACCATAATTTCGAGTAAGATCATTGACCATTCCATAGGGTTTCAATGCATTAGCATAGGTTACCGGGAGAACTCCCATGTTCACGATAAATGAACCTGCAGGAATTGTTTCGTTTGCTGCCTTCACTTTTAAATTGAAAGTAAAACTCAATAAAACGAACAGCAGCAGAGCTTGCCTTTTGATTGTTGGGCTCATGTTAAATATTTTAATTGTGGTTGATAATGAAGATTTTAACGGCAATATACTCGCTGAGTTTTACCATTTCCGGAAAAAATCACTTTGATTATTACATGGATTTATGAAGTTCGTAGACAAAAACCATTTAACACATAATTTGTTATCTATCTGATTTATTGCGGATTACATTCATAAATTGATTTTACCACTTTTAGAATTCTGTCTAAATCTTACAAAAGGCACTCACCAAAAAATGTTATTTTAGAATCATTGTTGTCCGGAATTGGGTTTCTAATCCTGTCGGATTGCATCATAAGTACTTATCTACAAGGGGAATCTATGGTAATTTTACCACAAAGGTCTCAGTCCTTTATGTGCGCATACGCGTCAGGCTAACTTTATCAATTCTGTGCAATTTTGTAATCCTATGGCTTGTTATATAGCATTTTGATTAAAGATCTTTTTCTCAAATTCTATGTTTTTTTTACCACTTAGAACACAAGTACACTTAGTTACACTAAGAAGTAAATGCATATTCCACAGTTTTATTATTTCCTTTATTTTGTAGTAGATTTGTTCAAAATATAATGTCTACCTCCCGATTGCTATTGGGCTGGTGAACAAGGACACACAAAAAAAAATAACTTCAAATTAGAAGTGATATTCTTATAAAAATATCTTAGTGCCCCGAAGCTTTGCATACGCGTCAAGCTAACTTTATCAATCTCGTACATATATTGCTAGCCCATGGCTTGTCATACAACACTTTGAATGTAGTTTTATCTTCTGTTTAACAAAAAATATTTAGGATAAGACCAACTGAAGGAACATTTTGGTAAACTTGAATTTTCCTCATAAA
>JBBKWX010000041.1:0-17254 GCA_037969175.1 Bacteroidia bacterium
ACATCAGCGAAGATGATCATTGGTTGTTGTATGGAATTAAGAAAGTTGTTCGTTTTTTTCAAATCATTTTTTACGCAATACTTTCTTTCATCATTTGGTTCATAACCCTGGCTGCGGGATGAAAAAATTAAAGGCTTCCCCCCTGCTCCATCCTATTTATGGGATCTGTTTTGGAATGTATTTTCTGAACAGAATATTAAGATTGGAAGACATACAGATCATTCTTTTTTCTGATCATATTGCGAGTCTTGTAGCACTTCCTTTAGTCTTAGGTTTTATACTGACTTTATTCCGATGGTTTAGGATAGCTTCAAGACTTAGCTGGCATCAGGTATTAAGTAGTTTTCTGATCTTTTCTATTTATTTTGAATACTGGCTACCTGCTCAGAGTGCCCGTTATACGGGAGATTGGATGGATGTAGTTTTTTACGGGATAGGTGGAATTGTTTTTTGGGTGTTTCTGAATGATGAAAGGGGATCTACTTCAGAAATAGAAGGAGAGGTTTTTCACCATAGAGACATAGAGGCATAGATTTCAATGAGAAATTACTTCGTGCTATTGGGTTTTCGCTTATTGATAAAATAAATACACCACGGAAACACTAAAGCACTAAATACACGGATTTTACTTTTAATTATTCAACAACAATCGGTTTATTTATTTCAAAGTTATTCCTACCATGACACCCATGGCAATTAACTTTGTTTTTTCATAATTTGAAGATTCCTTCACCAGATTGAAATATTTCTGTTCTGATTTAGCAAGTGTTGAAACATCCGAGAGACCTGTATTGATGTATGTTTTAAAAAAGAGGTCAGTTTTTGCTGCAATTGGAGCTGAGAAACCCATATCAAAACTAACACTAAGATTAGACTTTTTCAATTCAAGTTCTTTTTCTGATTCAAGATAATACTTTTGGTAATCATAACTTTCATCGTTGCTATACAATTGAAACACGTTTGTGTATATGGTGGTATACAAACCTTTAGTTTCATAAGTGCCTTCTTGCTTCCTGATTTTTTTCAAAATAATTGAAGGCTGCAAAGCGGCACCAAAAAAGAAACTGGTTTTTTGATCATGACCTGTTCTTACCTTTAATCCTATGGGTAAACCCAAAGAACTTACCCGATCTTCATATGTGAAATTATTCGTGACATATGCATAATATCTATCACTGTCTTTATCATTAGATGAATGTAATGCAATAAAATTCCCTTTGCTTTCAACCTTCTTACCATATTGATTATAGGCTAGTCCAAATTCCAAATGAAAGCCGGAACCTATTCTTCTGGAAGTCAAAAATTCAACCATTGGTAAAGAGGGTGTTTTACTTTCCAGGATCTTGTCGTTGCTTATATTTCTGTTTTTGATATTAGAATTCAAGAAGCCAATCCCGATGCTATTGTTCCATTTTCTTTCTGTTGATGGATCATGTGCCTGTAAATAGTTTTGACCTATAAATAGCATGCAAATAACTAGTAAAAATCGAATCATGGTTGTCAGTAATTAAATAATCAAGAGTGCCAAGGTAGTATATAGTCATTAGCCAGGACTAACATGAATATGTTAGATTTGACCAAGGTTTTGGAGTTAATGAATCTAAAAATTAATTTGAGATTCCGGGCAGTACAAAAAAAAGGAGAGCAATAATGCTCTCCCATTTATTTTCCGTGGTGGTTAAAGCCAGCAGAGGTCTATTCTGAAATTACAATTCTTTGCATTTGAGGAGCATTGTTTCCGGCGAGGTAACTCAGCATATAAACACCTTTTGCCACAGTTGGAAGTTTAGTAATGAAATGATTGTTTCCTGCAGGCATGTTTTGATCTAAAAGCTTCGCAACAACTTGCCCTTTCATGTCAATTAGCTCTATAACTACCTGAGATGAATTAACCAGATTGAAAGGAATATTGACACTACCCTGAACCGGATTAGGATAAACCTGCCCCAATGAATTGGCGGTAGAATTAGTTGTAGTTGATAGAACGCCACCAGCATTTACCTGAAATGTAAAATCACTTACAAACATATATGGACCATGAAATTCTTTGGTACGTAAGGCAACCACGTAAGGTGCAATTCTAAGATGAGATTGATTTGGAGTCCAAATAAAAGAAATGTTTGCAGATCCATTACCATTAATCGCTGTATAAGTAGAAGGATTATTGGTTAAGATAAACGGTTCCCCATTCATAGAAAGTTTCAACAAATCATTGTCCTGATCTGTCACAGAAACGGTAACTACTGTTTGCTGCCCTATTGGAGCATTGATGAAATATTGCCCTGCAGTAGAATACGTAAATACAGACTTATTCACAGAAGATTGATTAGGATTTGCACTTTGACCCAATACGATAATCTGCATATCACGACGGATCTCACCAATTTTAACACCTGCTCTGAATTCTTCAATCAAAAATGAAGCAACAAAATTACCCAATGTATTGGGCGTCCAGGTAATTTCACCTGTATTTTGATTGATGACCATGTCATCTCCCGGATTAGCATAAGGTGCTGAATAACCTAATGTAACGCCCGCACTTCCCAAAGGAGTTACCATAGACCAGGCAAGTGAATCTCCATCCGAATCAAAAGGAAGCGGGTTATATTGATAAAGCATATTTTTTTGAGCAACGGTAACAGGAGGATTCAGAAAAACAGGTGTAGAATTTACAACTATAGAATCAATTTCAAGTATCGTATTTATGTAAAAACTTTGAGACGCTGAATTTACAATATTTAAGATTGCATCATTCCTGCAACACAACGAATATGAAATATTGTAAGCGCCAAAAGCAGAAAACGACAAAGTATCCTGATAAACATATTCTTCAACTCCGGTAGAAAATGGAATACCTGAAATATTAGGAAGATTCCTGGTTGTATTTACTCCGGTTGTTAGATTTTTGATAACTATTGCACCCATCGTTGGGGCCGATATCCCGGTTGAATCACGATACAAAGTTAAAGTTGCCACATAGGAATTGGTTCCGATTTGACTAACTGTTATCTGTCCACCCATCAGGTGTGAAGCGAAAATTGAAGTTGACAGGCAACAAAATGCCAGCAAGAGCATGTAGCGTTTTTTCATGGCGGATTATTAGGTTTAGATAATTCAAACTTAAGGAATTATCCGAAATAAACAAGAGGCTGGAAAATCTATAATTAAGTCGAATCTTACCACTGACACTCCTTGCTTCTGCATCTGCGAAAATCATCTACATCTGCGTAATCTGATGCACAAAAAAAAGGGAGAAGCTTATGCCTCCCCCCTTTTGGTTTAATTTGAATAATAGGGAATTAATATTGTCTTATTCAGAAATTACAATTCTTTGCATCAGTGGAGCATTGTTACCTGCCCGGAAACTAAGCATGTATATACCTTTTGACAACTCAGGAAGATTTGCAATGAAGTGATTATTTCCTGTAGGCATTTGCTGATCTAGAAGTCTGGATACAACCTGTCCATTCATATTGATCAATTCAATATTCACGTGTGAAGCATTCTCCAGTGTGAATGGAATATGCATACTTCCTTTCACAGGATTTGGATAGGTCTGACCCAGTGAATTGGTTGCAGATATGTTATTGGTTGAAAGCACACCGCCTACATTAATTGCGAAAGTAAGATCGCTGGTAAAAGCATAGGGTCCATGCAATTCAGTAGCACGCAGCGCTACATAATATGGGTTCAGTCTGTATTGAGCTTGTGTTGGTGTCCAGTGGAAAGAGATATAAGCCGTACCTGCACCATTTGTAGCATTAAAGACTGCCGGATTTGTATTCACCGCAAAAGGTTCTCCGTTCATACGCAGCTGTAATAAATCATTATCAGCATCTGTTGCCATAACCGTGATATTCGTAGGTTGACCTATAGGAGCATTGATGAATAATTTGCCCTGAGCAGTAGTATTAAATGGAGTTGTATTAAACACAGCTCTGTTTGGATTGGTTGAATCCGGTAGAACGATGATCTGCATATCTCTGCGGATCTCACCGATCTTAGCTCCTCCTCTGAATTCTTCTACCAGAAAGGACGCCACAAAATTGCCAACTGTATTTGGAATCCAAGTTATCTCTCCGGTAACAGCATCCAGGGTGAATGCATTTCCCGGATCAGCATAAGGAGGTAAATATCCAGCAACAGGATTAGAAAGATCTGTATCCAAAGGTGTAGTCATGCTCCAGGCCAATGAATCTCCATCCGCATCAAAAGGAAGAGGATTGTATTGATACAGCATATTGCGTTGTGCAAGGGTGACCGGCGGATTTAAGAATACAGGAGTGGAGTTTGCAATACTATCTGTATAAATAATTGTATTCAAAAACAAAGACTCGCTGCTAGGCATAGCCATATTCAATATTGCAGCATTTCTGCAACAATGTGAAACACTGATCATGTATGAAGCGTTTGGAGCCATGGTAACGACCCCGGCAAATGTATATTCCTCTACTCCGTTCAGGAAATTCACAGCTCCGGTATGAATCAAAGTGAAATTTGTAAAAGATGTGGATGCCACGTGAGTGAGCTTCAATGTTAAATTAGAAGCCATCGGTATTCCAATAGAATCGCGATATAAAGTAAGTTTTACTTCATAGCTGTTTCCTGTAAGTTGCTGACAAGTTATCTGTCCACCCATAAGGTGAGACGCAGAAGCATTAAACACACTGCATAGTACTATCAGTGTAAGGATGTAGAGTTTTTTCATGTGGTAAGATGGTTTTGGTTTTCAAACTTAAGAAAAGTATGGAAATTTACAAGTAGGAAAACAACCCTTAAATGCTGAAATTCTTACTGAAATGAAAAAGCCAAATGTAGAACTACATGGTTCAGATAGAAATCATTACTGCTTACTAATCACTGTTGTCCTGAATAATCTTTACTTTTTTTATTAGACCTTCTTATAACCATAGATTCCACAGAGTTATACTTCTTTATTGATTGAGGCTCTTTTAATGTGATTTCATTTCCGTGGAAAACCACTGGTATACAGAGAAAAAAGAGATCGAATACCAAATAAAGTCCATTGAAAGAAAATTTCTCTTCAATCTCTGAGAACTCTGTGTACCCCGAGACTTCGGGGCTCTGAGACCTCTGAGGTAAAATTAGCACAGATTCCCCTTGTAGATAGGTACTTATGATGCAATTCGGCAGCATTAGTAAGCCCAATTCCGGACAGCAGTGATTTCCAATTTGTAATTGAGCCTAAATAAAATCCCCTGTAGGGTATGAAGAATATTCCTGACACTACAACCAATCTGCGAAAATCATTTAAATCTGCGTAATCTGATGTACAAAAAAAGAGAGAAGCTTTCGCCTCTCCCCTTTTGGTTTATTTTGAATAAATGGGATATAATTTTGTCTTATTCAGAGATGATGATCCTTTGCATTTTGGCAGTTCCATTTTCTGTCCGGAAGTTTAGCATATAAACTCCTTTTGCAATATTTGGAAGTTTCGCTATTAGGTGATTATTCCCTGCCGGCATTTCCTGGTCCAAAAGTTCAGCAACTATTTGTCCATTCAAATTCATAATTGTGATCTGAACATTGCCAGACTTCTCAAGATGGAAAGGAATAGCCAGACTTCCCTGAGTCGGATTAGGATAAACCTGACCCAATGAATTTTCAGAAGCAATATCATTCGTTGAAAGCACACCACCTACATTGATATTAAAAGTAATATCGTGTGTGAAAGCATAGGGTCCGTGTAATTCAGTGGTACGTAATGCAACGATATAAGGAGCGGTTCTGTAATGAGCAGTAGTAGGAGTCCAAATCATTGTAGCATTTGCAATTCCCTGACCGTTTATTGATGTGAAAGTTGCTTTATTATTTGCCACTGCAAATGGTTCACCTGCAAACTGTAATTTAAGAAAATCATAATCGGGATCAAAAGCAACCAATGTCAAAGATGTAGTTTGTGCTACAGGGGCATTTATAAAATATTGTCCACTAACAACAGAATTCAAAGGAGCTGTATCTAACCAGGCTCTGTTGGGGTTAGTTGAATCCGGTAACACAATGATCTGCATATCTCTGCGGATTTCACCGATCTTTAAACCTCCACGAAATTCTTCAACCAAAAATGAAGCAACAAAATTGCCTACTAAATTAGGAACCCATGTAATCTCACCTGTAACTGGATCTAGTGTAAATGTATTTCCCGGATCTGCGCTTGGCAAAACATAACCTGCAACTGTATCGGTAATATTTGAACTCAATGGAACTGTCATGCTCCATGCAAGAGAATCTCCATCCGCATCAAAAGGAAGTGGATTATACTGATACAGCATATTGCGCTGAGCAAGAGTAACGGGAGGATTAAGGAAAACAGGACTGGATTCGGTAGCGGTTGGACTATAACTTATTATCGTGTTTAGAAAAAACGATTCACTCAAAGGATTTGCCATATTCAGGATAGCTCCATTTCTGCAACAGTTGGTCCATGATATCATATAGTCTCCGGGTAATTGTAAAACTATGGTATCTGTATATGTATATTCTTCGACTCCATTCAGGAAATTCACAGCTCCGGAATGAGGTGCAGAATAGGACATGGGACTAGTAGAACCAACCATTTGAACTGAAATACTCATGCTTGGAGCAATTGGAATCCCAACGGAGTCACGATAAACAGTAAGTGTGACTTCATGTTCAAAAGTGTTTAACTGACGAACAGTCATTTGCCCACCCATAAGGTGAGTAGCATTTACTGAGAAAGCACCGCAAATCATTGCTAGTGCAAGGGTGTAGAGTTTTTTCATGGTAGGAGTTTGTAATTTGTATATCAAACTTAAGAAAATCCATGAGTTTAGCAAGCAGAAAATGAAGTCCGGATTGCTGTTTTTCTTACTGAACAAATTTAATTATGGGTCTTTACTTGGCAAATAATCTTGGGCTATTTTTTTGCCTCCAAGCCTCTAAAAACGCAAAGAAGCGCAAAGAAAATTCCTTGCGCTTCTATTGAACTTTTTGAAAATAATTATATTTTAATATACTAGGCCAAAGCCATTTCAGCAGAGAATTTGCGCGTATTGAGTTCGTAAGTATTTCCTTTGGCCATGACATGTACGATCATGTTTTCGATGGAGATGGGAGAACCTTCACGAAGATCTGCCATGTTAGAATGTTTGATATTGGTGCCGTCAATAATAACGATCAATCCGGAACCGATAGCTTCCATATGACTACCATTTGTGATCAACACGCCTGTATCTTCTCCAAGCCCCAAGCCTATGCAGGATGGATTAGAAACAACAGCCTGAGCAAGTCGTCCAAATCGCCCACGTTTATTAAAATGAGAATCGATCACAACAGTAGAAATAAGCGCAAGACCTGTAGTAAGTTTTACCTCGCCTTTTAATAAAGCAATGGTTGGATTTCCCTGATAGATCATTGTGTTTGACATGGCCATTGCTCCTGCACTTGTTCCTGCAATAACGATATCTTCATCATGATAACGATTAACCAGAATGCGTAACAATTCAGTACCACCGAAGATCGTACTTAATTTTAGCTGATTTCCACCGGTCATCATGATGCCATCACAATTCCGGATACGTTCAATATAATCCGGGTTCTGACAATCTTCACGGCTGCGTATATGCATCAACTTCACATTGGTACAAGCTAACTTACCGAATGCATCCATATAATTTTCACCAACTTCTTCAGGAATACTGGATGCCGTAGTGATAATTTCTATATGGGAATCCTTTCCTTTTCGGGTTTCGTGAATGATGCGACTTAGTATTTGAAGTCCAAAAAAGTTGAGGTTATTCATTTGAACAAAGTTGGGTTCTGATTCAGTTCCCTTGTCTTCGTTTCCGCCAATTGCAATAAGTTTTCCTTTTGGGATCATCATAATAAAAATGGGTTGTTTTATTAGGCCTCAAAGATAGTAATATAGATGGGTTGAGTTTTGGGAAATTGCATTTTACAATTAATTCACAAAAAAAACCTACCTTAAAGCTCTCATTTAGCACATTTAAAATCAATTTATGGAAATTCAGGATATAAAGGCTATGCGTGGCCCAAACTATTGGTCTATCAGAAGACATAAACTAATAGTTATGAAGCTTGATATAGAGGACTTAGAAGATAGGCCTACTAATAAAATAGTTGGGTTTGGCGAGCGACTTGAGGCTATGTTTCCAAGTATGTATTCACATCGTTGCAGCGAAAATGCACCGGGTGGATTTTTCTTTAGGGTAAAAGAAGGAACCTGGATGGGCCATGTGGTGGAGCATATAGCTTTGGAAATACAAACTCTTGCAGGGATGGAATGTGGATTTGGCAGGACACGTGGTACCGGCGAGCACGGAGTATATCATGTAGTGTTTTCATATCTGGAAGAAAAAGTGGGGATCTATGCGGCAAAAGCTGCGGTGAGAATATCACAGGCATTGGTAGACGGAACTGATTATGATCTGGCAGAAGATATTCAAACGATGCGTGAATACCGTGAAGAAGTTCGCTTGGGACCCAGCACCGGCTCTATTGTTGAAGAAGCAGAAGCACGTGGAATTCCATGGATACGAATGAATAGATTTTCTTTGGTACAACTTGGTTATGGAATCAATCAAAAAAGAATACAAGCAACTGTAACCAGCCAGACTAGCAGCATTGGTGTTGAGATCGCTTGTGATAAAGAGGATACAAAGAATCTACTGGAGATGTTCAGTATTCCGGTTCCATCAGGACGAATAGTTCGTGATGAAGAGGATCTTGAATCAGCAATAAAACGAATTGGTTACCCGGTCGTATTGAAACCAATCAATGGCAATCACGGTCGTGGTGCAACCATTGGTGTAAAAGATTGGGATGGAGCGAAAGAAGCATTGGCCTCGGCAAAGAAAATTTCCCGATCTGTGATCGTAGAAAAATTTATTACAGGTGATGATTATCGTTTACTTGTGATAGATTACAAATTTGTGGCAGGCGCTAAACGTACTCCGGCAGCGATAAAAGGAGATGGGAAAAGTACGATTCAGGAATTGGTTGATGAAGTGAATAAAGATCCTAGAAGAGGATATGGTCATGAGAAAGTATTGACATCAATTAAGATTGATGAAATGACCGAAAATATTCTTGCAGATAATGGACTTGAACTTGGTAGTGTTTTAAAAGAAGGGCAAGAGATCTATCTTAAGTCTACGGCCAATCTCAGTACAGGTGGTACATCAACGGATGTTACAGATATTGTACATCCAGACAATGTTTTTATGGCCGAACGCATAGCCAGAATTGTGGGATTAGATATCTGCGGAATTGATATTATGACCAACAGTATCAGCACACCGCTTAAGGAAAATGGAGGAGCTGTGCTTGAAGTAAATGCTGCACCCGGATTCAGAATGCATATTGCGCCTACCGAAGGGTTGGCAAGAAATGTAGCAGAACCTGTAATTGATATGCTATACCCACCGGGAGCAAGTACTTCCAGGATTCCTATCATTGCTGTAACAGGTACAAATGGCAAGACCACCACTACCCGCTTGATAGCACACATGGTAAAAACAATGGGATTCAAAGTTGGATTTACTACTACCGATGGAATTTATATCCAAAACAGAATGGTAGAAACCGGTGATTGTACCGGACCGCTTAGTGCTGAATTCATATTAAAAGATCCGACCGTAAATTTTGCTGTTCTTGAATGTGCTAGAGGAGGAATTCTGAAAGCCGGATTAGGTTTTCATAGCTGTGATATTGGAATTGTAACAAATGTTGCAGCAGATCATTTGGGATTGAAAGACATCAATTCTCTAGAAGATATGTCAAGAGTAAAAGGCGTCATTCCTGAAAGTGTGATGCCATCGGGCTATGCTATTTTAAATGCCGATGATGATCTGGTATATGAAATGAGAAAAAAGCTGGAATGCAACGTAGCATTATTCAGTATGGAAGCGGATAATCCACGGATCGTTCAACATTGTAATAAAGGTGGATTGGCAGCTATCGTTGAGAACGGATATATAACCATCAGTAAAGGTTCATGGAAGATCCGTATTGATAAAGTTGTAAATATTCCACTTACTTTTTCAGGTAAAGCATTATTCATGATCCAGAATATCTTGCCGGCAGTGTTGGCAGGATTTATCAATAATTTCAAGCCGGAAGATATGCGATTGGCTCTTGAAACTTTCATCCCTTCCCCTACTCAGACTCCGGGAAGAATGAATATGTTCAACTTCAAGAACTTTACTGTGATGGTCGATTACGCGCATAACCCTGCAGGATTCCAGGCAATAGCCAGGTTCCTTGAAAGAGTGGATGATGCACCGAAGATCGGTATCATTGCTGGTGTTGGCGATAGAAGAGATGAGGATATTATCTTGTTAGGAACGATTGCAGCACAAATGTTTGATCAGATCATTATTCGTCAGGACAGAAATTTGAGAGGAAGAAATGAACATGAAATCATTGATCTTATGAAGCAGGGAATTACAACCCAATCTCCGGATAAAGAAGTAAAGGTTATTCCGAGTGAGAAAGATGCCATCGATTATGCAATCAAGAATGCAGTTCCCGGTTCATTCATAGTAATTTGTTCTGATGTGATTCCGGATGCTTTAGATCAGATCATGAAATACAAAGAGAATGAAGATGACTTCTCTATCACCAAAGAAGATATTCCAAATCAGAACAATCAACAAGAAGAAGTAAAACAATAAAGAGATACATTTTATGGAACCCATAATTTTCGGGATAGGCTCCAGAGTGAAGCATGCAGAGTTTGGTGAGGGTGTGGTCATACAGATCACATCCTATGCCTACACGGTAACTTTCATGAAAGTTGGCATCCGAGAGATCGGTGCTGATTCAGGTAAGCTGGAGAATTTAGATACGGCTGAACTGGAGAATGACCTGGTAAGTTTGTTTGATGTGGAACGTATTTTCACTTCACTCCTTCGTAAATTCAGTGATGTACAGGAAACGGTAGTACTGGCTCCCAAATGGCAAGGCGGGAAATTACTGATGCAACCGGCAGATAAGAATCTGAAGCCAAAAGAAGTTCCTATCGATACTTTTTTCCAGAAGATCGTAATGCTGCGCGACCGGCTTCGGGTGCTGGAACAAAGGGTAAACAGTAATGATAAACTTAGCGATGAGGAAAAGGTGAATATGCAGCAATATATCACACGCTGTTATGGTTCACTTACTACATTCAACATTCTGTTTAAGAACAATGAAGATCATTTTGTAGGGGATAAATCGAGCTAATTACGAGATACCAATTACAAGATACGTTATGGACTGATGAGAATCTTTCCAGTATAGGTTTGAATTCCATCATTTATCCTGACAAGATATAATCCCGGCTTAGGATTCTGCAGCGTTATTTCATAATTTTCATCAATATAATTTATATCAACAGAAACCTTTTCCCCAAGCAAGTTCACAACTTCAATAATTGATTTGTTATTTAACGAAGATCCCCATAATCTGAATCTACCGGAAGCAGGATTAGGATAAATTTGAAACAACGATTTTGGGTCATCCAATAATGCAATTCCCGAAGCCAATGGATCATCGTATTGTGCAATGAATATATCTGTTTGTCCGTTACTGAGCAGGTTAAATGTAGCCGGGCCGGGATCCATATCCACCTGTGTCGTAAAGGTACCGATCACACCGATCTTACCTGAATTGCTTATATGAATCTGATCGATCCGGTCATGATATGTACTCCCTATTTTAAATGCATATAAAAATGATGCATTGGAATCTAATTTACAAATGAAGCCATCCTCTTCTCCACTGGGATAAAGCATATAGGTTCCCGGACCGGGATTCATATCAATAGCATTGGTATACTGGCCTGCGAAAAAAACATTATCGTTAACATCTATTGCAATGCAACTGGTGGACTCATATGGCCCACCTATTTTAATGGCCCATTTGAAAGTACAGGATGCACTCCATTTGCAAACATAATTAGAGCTAGTTATTGATCCACCTGCTGTCAAAATATACGTACCGGGACCCGGATCAAAATCACCAGAGCTCCATAACCTGCCCGTGGTCAATATGTTACCTTTGGAATCAATATCCAGTGATGAAACGAGTCCGCCAATAAAGTTTACATCAATAAAATTCCCGGAGGTATCGAATCTGGAAATAAATCCCTGAAATGATCCTGAAACATAATAGATACCCGGTCCCGGATCAAAATCGAAGGAACTGTTGATATACCCGGCAAAGACAATTTTGTTGTCAGGGGATATTCTAAGCTTGGAAGATCCATCAGCGCCAACTCCGCCAAACTTCTTAACCCAAAGAATGATGCCATTAGGATCCATCTTGCAAAGAAAAATATCGGTTTGACCGTTGCTTGCCGAGTAATAAGTCAGAGTACCCTGGTAGGTATCAAAATTAATACTACCAGCGAATACCCCGGTTATGTAGATATTGCCCAAAAAGTCAACATCCATTCCGGTGGCACCATCGTTATTATTACCATATATAAGTCTTGCCCATTGGAATACCCCTGCGCTATCGTATTTGCACACAAATATATCTCGGTATCCAAAGTTTGGAAGATTAAAAACTCCCGTACTTGTTGGGAAACTTATCGCGTTCGTTGCACTTCCAAGCAAATAAACATTTTGAGCATGATCCACAACTATGGGTCCACCACTAATATTTGAACCAAAATTCCCAAAAGATGTTGACCAAATAGTATCTCCCTGGCTGTTTTGTTTGAAAATGAAGCAATATGAACCATCATTGATAATACCACTTGAAAAAATGTTGCTTTGATTATCCACTGTTATAGCCCTTCCATTATCAGACTTTATCGTTCCTATGTTTTGAGCCCAATCTAATGATGGTTGTGCATGAATGATATGACTAATACAAACAAATAGAAATAAAAGTTTAAATTGAGTTTTCATTAGTCTTTTCTTGAATGATATCGGGTTTTGTTTGGCAAACTTGTATGAAAATTTATCAGGTAATTTTAAGAAAGAATCCTGTATGGAATTTGAATACAATATAATACATTATAGCCTCATCGGCAAAATCTAAACCTGGTTGTATTGAAGGCACTTTCACGGACGGATTGTGATAAATCTAGCTAAGAAGATTTCCTGCTGTTGTTCATACAAACATTTTTATTCATCTTACATATCCTTTTACGGGCATACACAAGGACGGATGCTATTTTGCTGTTGACAACAAAAAAATCATACGTCATTTTCGTTAATCATCTTCTTATATATCAGTCAATTACAATATATCATGAGTGAAACACTAACAACATCCAAAATTCAAAATTTCATAGACGGCAAATTCACAGAGGGAGTTACTAAAACTTTAGATGTGTATAGTCCGCTGGATGGCAAAGTAATTTCGACCATGCCTCTTTCGGGGCGTGCTGAGCTTGATCAGGCGGTATCAGCTGCCAAAGAAGCTTTCAAGACCTGGTCTATGGTTCCAATCAAAGAAAGGGTTCAAGTTTTTTTCAGGTATAAGACCTTGCTGGAAAAGCATATGGAAGAATTGACCCGCCTTGTTCATATCGAGAATGGCAAAACCATGGATGAATCCAGAGCAGAAATAGAAAAAGCGATCGAGCTTACCGAGTTTGCCTGCTCCCTACCCCAGCTGATCTCAGGTGAAGTAATGGAAGTAAGCAGAGGTGTAGAGTGCCGAACAGAACATTTTCCGCTTGGTGTTGTGGCATCCATTGCCCCATTCAATTTTCCTAACATGGTTCCTCACTGGACACTTCCCAATGCAATCGCATTAGGAAATACAATGATCCTGAAACCATCTGAACTGGTACCCTTGAGTTCAGTACGAATTGCAGAATTACTTAAAGAGGCAGGATTGCCTGATGGAGTTTTGAACATCGTGAATGGTGATCGTGAAATAGTAGAAGCTATTTGTGATCATCCGGATATTGAAGCGGTGTCGTTTGTGGGATCTACTAAGGTTGCCAAGATCGTTTATATCCGTTCTACCTCAAACCTGAAAAGATGTGTAGCTCTAGGCGGAGCAAAAAACCATTTGATCGTAGTTCCGGATGCGCATCCTGAAATGACTGCATCGAATGTTTTGGCTTCTATGTCAGGATGTGCGGGTCAGCGTTGTATGGCTGCTTCTGCCATGGTTGGTATTGGTAAGATCGATCATATCATTTCAAAAATGTGTGAAGAGGCAAAGAAGATAATTCCGGGTGTGAACCTGGGTTCTGTGATCAGTCTGGAAGCAAAAAACAGAATTGAAAAATATATCGGTGAAGCTGAGGCTGCCGGTGCAAAAGTTCTGGTTGACGGAAGAAATACAGTGGTTGAAGGAAAAGAAGGAGGCTATTATGTAGGTCCTACCATCATTGATCATGTAACTCCTGATATGGCCATTGCAAAAGAAGAAGTATTCGGACCGGTATTGGCCATCATACGGGCTAATTCGATTGATGAAGCTTTAGAGATTGAGAATAATTCGGGTTATGGAAATGCAGCATCTGTGTTTACACAAAGCGGAGGTATAGCGCGTCTTGTAATGGAAAAAGCAAGTGCGGGGATGATAGGTGTAAATATCGGAGTTCCTGTTCCGCGCGAGCCTTTTCCTTTTGGAGGATGGAATGATTCAAAATTTGGTGTTGGAGATATCACCGGAAAGAGTTCTATTGAATTCTGGACCAAGTTGAAAAAGACCACCACCAAATGGAATCCGGAAGCGAAGACCAACTGGATGAGCTAGTAAATAATCGATCTTAATTCAAATTAAAATTGCATGGAAAACATCACCATAAATTCTGAAGCTGCTGAATTGATCAAGAAAAATAATCTAGATCATACTATTTTTTCCTGGTCAAAACAACGAGGCTTGAATCCACTAAATATTGAGAGAGCAAAAGGTGTTTATATTTATGACCGAAGTGGAAAGAAAATTCTTGATTTTTCTTCTCAGTTGATGAATGTAAATATTGGACATGGGCATCAAAAAGTAACTGATGCTGTGATGCGTCAGATGCAGGAGGTAAGCTATGTTCATCCGGGAATGATTACAGAAGCCCGTGGTGAACTGGGTAAGAAACTTGCAGCTATAGCTCCGGGAAATCTTAACAAAGCCTTCTTTACAAATGGTGGTGCTGAAGCAATAGAAAATGCGATAAAACTTGCAAGGTTGTATACCGGAAGACATAAGATCATCGCCTTGTATCAATCCTATCATGGTGCTTCATACGGAGCCATTTCCGCCGGTGGTGATCCGAGGAAATTAGCTTTCGATGATCAGGGAATTCCAAATGTGATCCATGTAGAAAATCCATATTTCTATCGCTGTCCATGGCATAGCAAAACAGAAGATGAATGCGCCGAAAGAGCTGCTGAAAATATGGAGAAAGTGATCAAGTATGAAGGTCCGAATAATGTTGCAGCCATCCTGATGGAAGGCGAATCAGGCTCTTCAGGTTGTATTAAATACCCCGCAGGTTACTGGAAAAAGATCAAAGAAATTGCAGATCGTTATGGAATACTGATCATTGCTGATGAAGTGATGAGTGGATTTGGAAGAACCGGAAAATGGTTTGGTGTTGATCATCATGGTGTAGTACCGGATATCATGTGCATGGCAAAAGGGCTTACCAGCGGCTACATCCCGATGGGAGCCATGATGGTAAGTGATGAGATCATCAGTTCCTTTGATGATAAGCCATTACCATTGGGCCTTACCTACTCTGCGCATGCTGTTGCATGTGCTGCCGCCAATGCAGTTCTGGATATTTATGTTGAAGAAGATCTTGTGAATAATACAGCCCGGATGGGATTGTATGTTGAACAAAAAGTTAAACAACTGATGTTAAAACATCCCTCCATTGGTGACTTTAGAAATACGGGATTACTGGGTTGTATAGAGCTGGTAAAGAACCGTGGCACTAAAGAGCCTATGGCTCCATGGAATGCATCACCTGAAGAGATGACCATAATGAATCAGGTTGCTGCAAAAATAACTGAGCTGGGAATGTTCACTTTTGTGAGATGGAATTTTATTTTTATTGCCCCGCCGTTGTGTATCACTGAAGCAGAAATAGATGAAGGACTTGAGATCATTTCAAAGGCAATTTCCATAGCGGATCAGCATTGTAATTAGTTCATTTCTTACCACTGATCTCTTGTGTTATGTTTATGAAAAAAGAAACTGAAGAGCTGACAGAGGATGTATCCTCCTCCCCATTATACAGCGAAGATCTGGCTCCTGTTCCTGCCTCAAAAAGGACCTGGAGTACCTGGAATCTTGCTGCGATCTGGGTAGGAATGGCTGTTTGTATTCCAACATATATTCTGGCTTCATACATGATCCGAAGCGGACTTAGCTGGCAGGTTGCACTTATCATCATCGGTCTTGCAAATCTTATCATCACCGTGCCCATGGTTCTGAATGGCCATGCCGGCGTGAAATACGGGGTCCCATTTCCGGTTGTTGGAAGAGCCGCTTTTGGAACAAAAGGAATCCATATTCCTGCCATCGTCAGAGCGATAGTGGCCTGCGGCTGGTTTGGGGTTCAAACCTGGATAGGAGGACTTGCATTCTACGCCATTTTCAATGTGCTTACCGGTAACACGGGGACGGTAGGATTAGATGTCGGAAAATTTGTAGGCTTTGCAGCGTTCTGGTTTGTGAATATTTATTTCATCTGGCAAGGCACGGAAAGCATCAAATGGCTGGAGCATTATGCGGCACCAATCCTCATTGGTATCGGAATCGTTTTGATCGGCTGGGGTGTATACGAAGGAGGAAGTTTTGGGATGGTTTTGAAGCAGGGAGATCAGCTGGGAAAATCAAGTGCCGTGATGCATACGGATACTGAAAATAATCAGCAAATAAATATCACAAGTCTTGTCGACAAAGAAGGTAAATTAAAAGCTAGTTCGTTTCAATTAAGTTCAGAAAATAAAGGAACAGGAACACCTGAAATGTCAGACTGGATCCCGTTGACAGGGCAGAACATGACAGTAGATGTAAGTGAATTATTACCCGCTTCTCTCCCCTCTTCTGATTTGAAAGTTCAGTTCAAGGCAGAGAATGAAACAGGCCTTGTAGTATCATCCATAATCCCTGTTACCGTTGCAGATCCTTCGTCAAATTCGGGATCTACATGGACCTTCATACTGTGGCTTACGGCCATGGTAGGTTTCTGGGCCACCATGTCGCTGAGCATCGCTGACATTACCCGTTATGCAGCCACACAAAGATCACAGGTGACCGGACAATTTATCGGACTTCCAGGTACCATGATCTT
>JBBKWX010000042.1:0-4653 GCA_037969175.1 Bacteroidia bacterium
ATTCATGTTTCAGGTGAAAATTTATTGGTGATCATCAATGACATACTTGATGTGAGTAAGATAGAAAGTGGAAAGATGACCATAGAAAAAACATCCTTCCGCCTCAAAGAACTCGTTGAACTTTTCAAACTTGTTTACATCCCAAAAGCTGAACATAAAGGATTACAATTTGATCTAAACATCGATCCAAGAATTCCGGAATATCTTTCCGGCGACCCTGTCAGATTAAACCAAATATTGGTAAATCTGATCGGCAATGCGATCAAATTTACAGAAAGCGGAAATATAAAACTTGACATTACTTTACAAAACAATTTTGACAAAGAGTATTGGGTCAGTTTTGAGATCAAAGATACAGGGATAGGTATTCCTCCGGATAAATTGGATAGTGTCTTTAGAAGTTTTACGCAAGCAAGCACAGAGACAACCCGGAAATTTGGTGGAACCGGTCTGGGATTATCAATCGTAAAAATGCTTACGGAGTTGATGGGCGGATATATCAAAGTTAAAAGTGAACTTGGTGCAGGAAGTACATTTACTTTTATGATCCCCATGGCTATTGGAGAAGAAGTTACGGAAGAAGAAATATCCACGGCTCCCGGCGATCTGAAAAACTGTTTGCAGAATGCACGTGTATTACTTGCTGAAGATAATGCAATGAATATGCTCCTAGCCAAAAAAATATTGGAGCGTTATAAGGTCTTTCCTGATTGCGCAGAAAACGGAGCAGAAGTTTTAGAGCTCATGAAAACTAATACCTATGATATCATTTTGATGGATATTCAAATGCCGGTGATGGATGGGCATGAAGCAATGCTTCATATCCGGAATGTGATGCACAACCCGGTTCCGGTAATCGCTTTGACAGCTCATGCAACAATGGATGAGTTGAATAAATGTTTCGACTCGGGAATGAATGAGCATGTAAGCAAGCCTTTCAAAGCCGAAGAATTGTTTATGAAAATGCAAAAATTGCTGAGCAAGAATTTGGTTAACGGCGAAAAATAAATGGAACACTAAAAATCAAATCCCCCTAAATCCCCCTATATGGGGACGGGTTCTGGTTTGGCCTTTGATATTTTTTTATCCGTGTAAATCCGTCAAAATCCGTGTCATCCGTGTTCCAATTCTTTGCGGTAAAAAAACGGTATCCTTTTTCGCTTATCTAACCACAAACTTAGATGCAAATTTCCTTCCCTGATTCTCTATCGAAGTTAAATATATTCCTGTATCTAAATTGGAAATATTTATTTCTTGATTAACACCATTCTTGGTTTGTTGTGTTTGTAACAATTGCCCGGAACTGCTGTAAATATTGATCTTTCCATTGCTATCTGCAGCAAAGGGAAGTGAAATATATATTCTATCTCTCGCAGGATTTGGATAAATAGTAAGTCTAAGAGCTTGCTGGATATAGTTTCCGGATGTCAGAATCAACAACGAATCTATCGGATAGGTCATGATACTTCTTGCGTGGGTACCTGCTATAAGCCTGTTGTTTGCAACATCCAGGTCGAGATCATACACCGGGATCACGGGCATGTTATTTCCTAAACGTTGCCAGCTACCTCCACCATTCAATGTTGCATATACTCCCCCATCCGTTCCGGCAAAAATAATATCATCCGAGTTGGGATAAATGAATAAAGAGTTCACCGCTATCTGCGGTAAATTACCACTTATATCGACCCAGGTTTGTCCGTCATTATCACTCCGGTGTACATGTGGAATGAAGTCATTCGATTTGTATCCGCTATGTGAAACAAAGACACGATTTGCAGTTTGAACAGATGACTTCAATGAGGTAACGTATCTATCGGGAAGCCCCGTCGTACGGTCTATCCACGCAGCTCCATCATTCGGACTATACCATACATTTCCATCTGTAGTTCCGTAATAAAGTTTCCCGTTTTGCATGGGCGATTCGGCTAAGGTAGAAACAGTATGATAGCGATCTCCGAAAATTATTCCGTCTGTTATATCCGGTCCGATATCTGTCCAGGAACCCGAACTGTATTTGTAAGGGCGATAGGTTCCTGTATAATAATTATCCGGATTGTGTGTACTTTGAATATAGGGCATGTCCCAGTTTCTGCGATCGTTATTGTCTATTCCATTTGTAAATCCACTCCAATTTTGACCATCATCATAAGAAATAAACAGAGATCCGTTTTGTGTTTCTCCGGTCAGGATCATAGGATCTGTTGGATGATGTCTTGCTTGAAATCCATCACCTCCAAGCAACCTTGGCCAGGAATTGAAACTTGCCGCATTGCCTGTTGTAGTGCCGTTATCCTGAGCACCTCCTGTATACGTTCCCGGGACATGCGGATTATTTACAACCCGATAAAATTGCGTGTTCGGAATATTTTCAATGTCTGTCCAATTGTTTCCCAGATCCACACTTTTGTATAATCCACCATCGGTTGCTACATACCAGGTATTATTGGCAGCATACACGAAATCATGTTTATCGGCATGCACATCATAGCTCCACCAAGGCGGAACAGAAATCGAAAAATCAGCTCCGCTATTTGTGCTTCTATACATATCCACACCCAATACCATGATATCATTCGGGTTGGTCGGGTTCACTCTTATTTGTGCGAAATACCAACCAAACCCACCCAGAAAATCACTGGGCAAACCGGTTGCAGATACCGCATTCCATAGCACTCCACCATTTGTGGTTTTGTAAATTCCCTGATGCTGATAGTCGGTACCTACAACGATCGCATATAAAACATTCGGATTTGAATTTGAAATACATAGTCCTACTCTGCTTTGATCTGTCTGTGGCAATCCATTGCTAAGGATGTTCCAGGATGCGCCTCCATCTGTTGTTTTGTACACCTTAGCTGCCTGCCCGGTAGTTACACTTTCCTGATTATTCCGAATGCGATTCCATCCTGCAGCATATAGCACATTTGGGTTTGAAGGATCCATCACCAGATCGATCACACCTGCATCATCCGAAATAAATAATATCTGATTCCAGGTCGATCCTCCATCTACAGATTTATATAATCCCCGATCCGTATTTCTTACAAATGGCAAGCCCATGGTAGCAGCATAAATAACAGAAGTATTTGTAGGATCGATCACAATTCTGCTGACGATCCTTTGAGGAGTTAAGCCTACATGCGTCCATGTAACTCCCCCATTCACACTCTTGTATATTCCATCTCCTATCACCGGAAAACCGCTGATATTCGGATCTCCTGTACCCACATAAACTATGTTCGGATCAATGGGATCAAGCACGATACATGCTATTCCTAAATATGCTTTATCATCAAAGATCGGGAACCAATTTGTACCTCCATTTGTGGTCTTAAAGATCCCTCCTGCTGCATTACCAACATAAATGATATTTGGATCGGTAGGATGCACAGTGACCGCATTTATTCTGCCTCCAATATTTCCCGGACCTTCTGTTTGCCAGGAAGCATTGAATCCGGTTGCAGAACTTCTTCTTGCCGCAGCTGCATCTGTTGTAGCAATATTCATAGCTGCCTGAATAGCATTCAAATCTGGAAGCATGTCAGGATAGCTTCTTTGCAGATAAAAATGTTCGGAAGGATATCCCAAACTTTCACCCTCTTCCGTTTTGTTTGTTGTTCCTTTGTTACTAATCACTAAATAAATTAGAAACATCATCACAAAAAACACGACGAGCAACCGTATCATCTTTTTTATTAATTCGCCACTCATGTTGTTTTATATTATTTGCTAAATTACGGATTAATTGCACTTACTGTATTGCTCCAAAACGGCAATATATTTTGTGCTAATAACAAATTTCCTGTTATGCTTCGATCTAAATTCACGGCAGTCTTTTTATTAATAACACTTCTTTATTCATGTAAAAAAGATGAGGAAGATGCAATTCCATTACCTGCTTATGTGAGTTATGATGATATACTCCTTACCAGTTATACTCAATTTAATAGCACCAGTGGCCGGCTATGGATCTATGATTTCCAGGGCAATGCAAAGAAAGTTATTCCTACTTCCGATCAACCTTTAAATTTCAGAAGATGGGTAACAAATGGCAAGGTACGCTATTCATATCATCTTCATGAGCGGAGTGCATACCATATAGCAGGAATTGGATATATTCCGGGAAATGCAATAATTCTGAATGAAGCATTTCAAATGATAGATGAAGTAAAACTGATTCCCTATGGTTCAAGAAACCCATCTGATCCGGACGAGTTGGATGGACATGATTTCATATATATTGATGACGGACATTATTTGACTATGGCTTATTATGAAAAGATCCCTACAAATATTCCTGCATCATTAAATCCTTCAGCAAATTGCAAAGTAATCGCAGCCATCATTCAGGAAGTGAGAAACGGTCAGGTGGTCTGGGAATGGGATGGCACGGATTATCCTGAGTTTTATGAGAGCAGCAGAACAGGAAATAAATTTTCAGATTCCACACAGACAGATGATTACATGCATATAAACAGTATGATCATAGATCCACGGGATCAGAACCTGATATGTTCATTTCGTAATATGGATCAGATCATCAAAATAGAAAGATATACCGGAACTATTCTATGGCGTTTGGGTGGTGTGAATTCTGATTTCCAATTATCTGCTTACGAAAAACCATTGCGTCAGCATGATGCAAAATTG
>JBBKWX010000043.1:0-17546 GCA_037969175.1 Bacteroidia bacterium
GTACAAACAATCAAAATAAAATGATTGAATGGGCTGACCAGATTTCAATAGGGTCAAGTGTTGAATCAGTTAAACAAACTCAACCTGACTATTTAAAAATTGACTGGAATAAACCTGATACTTTAGATAATGGATTGTATAGATTTTATATTACTGATATAGAAGGAAATTATGACCCATTGAAAATGTCATACTTCTTGGAATTTGATAGTTTAGGTTACAGAGGACAATTTACTAGAAAGTAAATAATTGCAATAGATTATTTTCGACGAAAAAAGGCCAGCCCATAACACGCGGTTGGCAAAAAAGCGGTATCATAGGTTAAATAAAACTATAGCTTCGAATATTGTTCATCGAAATGAATTAACTTAGTAGTCCTAAATCCGCTTCTTCGCCAACCGCGGGAACGTTATGGGCAAGTTTAAAAAACGACAACGACACAGCGGACAAACAAGAGAACCGCCAAAATATTATTTAGACAGTCCCTGACTGTTTGACAAATTCTTAATATTGCAATTCAAATGTGGAGACCAGCAACCACTCAAAAAAACGGAACTTATTTGATAACAATAAAAATGAAAAAAATGAAAAATAAATTACTAAACTCAATATTAATTACAACGCTCACCATATTTGGCTTGAGCAATCTATTAAATGCCCAATCAATTTCAGCAGGTGGTTCCCATTCTCTTTCTATTTGCAACGATGGAACAATAAAAGCTTGGGGAAACAATGGAAGTGGTCAACTTGGAAATGGAACCAACACTGATAGCAATGTCCCGGTAGCTGTAAGTTCTCTCACTGGAATAACTGACATTGCAGGAGGTTTTTTACATTCCCTTGCCTTGAAAAATGATGGCACAGTGCAAACCTGGGGAGCCAATGGCGATGGACAACTTGGAAATGGAGCGAATACTGACAGCAATGTTCCTGTGGCCGTGAGTTCTCTCACAGGCATCATCGCCATTGAAGGAGGATATTATCATTCTCTTGCTCTGAAGAATGATAGCACCGTATGGTCTTGGGGAAGAAATGGACAGGGTCAACTTGGAAACGGAGCCAACACTGCCAGTAATGTTCCGGTGCAGATGGGTTCTCTCACAGGCATCATAAAAATTACAGCAGGAAACGGACACTCGCTTGTTTTGAAAAATGATGGAACAGTATGGGCTTCGGGAGCCAATGGCGATGGTCAACTTGGAAATGGAACAAACACTGACAGTAATGTTCCAGTGGCTGTAAGTTCTCTCACTGGTATTATTGCTATAGCAGCAGGCAATCGGCATTCCCTTGCCTTAAAAAATGACGGCACGGTCTGGGCTTGGGGATACAACAATAAGGGACAATTGGGAAATGGAACTAACACAAACAGCAATGTTCCTGTGCAGGTAAGTTCTCTCACAGGCATTACCGCTATTTCGGCAGGAGTTCAACATTCCCTTAGCTTGAAAAATGACGGCACGGTCTGGGCTTGGGGTGTTAATGTAGCTGGTCAGCTTGGAAATGGAACCAACACTGACAGTAATGTTCCAGTTCAGGTAAGTTCGGTAACAGGTATCAACGACATCGAAACGAGTTTTCACCATTCACTTTCCTTAAAAAATGACGGCACGGTCTGGGCTTGGGGCGATAATGTTTCTGGTCAACTTGGAAATGGAACAAACACTGCCAGCAATATTCCGATACAGCCAACAGGATTGTGTATAGTGCTAACTGCCATTGAGGGAAATTTAATTCAAAATTTAATTACTGTATATCCAAATCCATCTAATGGCATTTTTCAATTGGTTTTTGGAACTCTGCAGTCAGCAAAAGGAAAGTTAGAAATCTACAATGTGTTTGGAGAAATAATATATATCGAACAAACTATTGAACAGGAAATGCCAATAGACATCTCTTGGTTATCAAAAGGCATCTATTTTATAAATGTTTATAATGCAACAAAAGTGTATAATAAGAAAATTATTATTCAATAATAAATATCAACTGTTTGAAAATTTTAAAAACAAGTGAGCGGACAAATTTGATAATTCACTCACTTGTTTAACTTATTAACGTTGGACAGACAAGTAAACCAGCCCATAACAAGGGCTTAAAAGAAATGGCGGGTGAAGTGGTTAATCTAACAGGTGTGCTTCTAATAAACAGTTGTGGCAGGTTGACAGTTCGTGCTTCTAAACCGCCACTTCTTTAAGCCCCAAAACGTTATGGTTTATACATTATTTGTTTTTAGCGAAACGCAAATTCTTCATTTTTATAGCAAACAACTTTTCACAGCGCCTAGTTACTCAGCAGTAAATTGCCGAAGCGTGTATCCGCATTTCATAGAGACTTATCGTTGGTCATTGATTCCATTTGTCGATATAGAGTAATCAAAAAGCATATATAGAATAGAATCATTCTTAGTGTTCAAGTTCTTCAGCTATCATTGAGAATCTTAGTCCTATAACAGAACCCTTTTGACAGTGCGCACATAGAAGGTTGCCAGGTTACGAAAGCTTGTGGTATTATTTTTAGTTTTCCTCCTTGCTCCTAACCTATTGCATTTAAGCAAACAATGTCATAGATTTAATTCCTGCTAAACAGCTCTTATTTTAAAAGGAGCACTTAGCAAACGTTTACTGATAAATAAAATAAACCATAACACGTGCTTTCGCATCAGGCGGGTTTGGTGCTTGGCCGGTAAGTTAGCAGAAACGCGAAAGTTAAACTCAAAGGCCATGAAAGCTTAACCCAATGAATATTGCCTATTACAAAACTTGGGATCAATAACAGAAAGCATAATACACTATGCTATAACTAACTCTTTTTGTTCTTGAAAATTTTTAGTAATATAATCTTTTAAGAAACCATACAAACTTAAATCTTCATCAATAGAAGGCCAATTAATCCCAGTTCCTTTAGAAATTAATCGAAACTCATTTAACTGTTCCAAAGATGCATCTTTTAATCGCTTATGGTTATCTATTGAATCAATGAGGACTTGCTTAGTATTTAGAAAAATCAATAATCGATTTTCATGAATAAGCAAGGACTCTATTCTCAAACCTTTTGAAAAAATAATATCCGAAATTGGATCATATTTATTTTGCGAAGTATTCATTCCACTTTCTTATAAATTCAGCAACATGCTGGTTAATAATATTCATTATCTCACGTTGTTCACGAGCAGAAAAACTGACAAAATATTCTGCCTCTATTGGTTCTAACCATACTTTTCCTGTCGAATCAGATTTTTCAATATGAATATGTATAGGTTCATTGTTTTCGTTACTGTAAAAGAAAAAACGATACCCATTAAGAAATAGTATTGTTGGCATTAACAAATCTAGTTATTTTTATCGATATTGCAATACCATGCACTTTAAGCAGTTTGGCGCTTAAATAGCACACCTACCAAGTTTAAAAATCTACTGGATTCTCCATACTCGGTTTTCATAACAACATACTTCATAAATTGCCTCTGTATGTTAGAAACCAAGGAATTGTTCAATTTATTCTATATTTATTTCTACCGAAGACCAAATTTTTCATTCATTTCACTAACAACTTTTCACAGCTTATAGTTACTCAGCAGTAAACTGCCGAAGCGTGCATCAGCATTTCATAGAATCTTAACGTTGCTTGTTGATACCTTATACTTATTCCTGGTCATCAAAAGTCTTTTAGAAAATAGAATTCAGAATAGTGTTCAAGATCTTCAGCTATCATTGAGAATCTCAATTCTAAGACAGAATCCTCTTGGTAGTGCGCACATAGCAGGTTGCCAGAATACGAAAGTCTGTGGTATTATTTTTTGTTTTGTGCCTTGCCCCTAACCTATTGGATTTGAAGAAACAATATCATAGATTTAGTGTGTGCTAAACAGCTCTTATTTTAAAAGGTGCTTCGTAGCTTATCTTTTAATCTTAGAAGAAATAGAACCTAACACGGGCTAGGCTACATGCCTGGCGTTGCATCGACTCGAAAGTTCCTGCAAAACTTCTTGGCACGATAGCCTAGCACAAAACCGTTATCGGATATGCTTTAACGGCAGTGCGTATTCAAACATAGATGTTGAAAATAGAATAAAGTAAGTTTAAAAAATAAAACTCGAAACAAAATGAAAAAACAAATTATTAATTTAATTATTTGTTTGATGCTTATAAGCATTAAAACACAGAGTCAGCAAATTTTAATATCTGAAGATTTTGAATCTGGAATTCTTAATCCATTAGTGACTGTTCAAACAGTTGGCAGTTATAATTCTGCCCCCGGAATAAAAAGCAATACCAATTTTGGTAGTACGAAGGCTTTTGGATTTGGAATTTCCACTTGCCCGGGAAGTTGTTTTTATAATTATACTACCAGTTTGCTCATCACCTTTCTAACTCCAACATTTGTTGATTCGATAAAATGGAGCGAAATGGAATTATATGGAAATTTGGGTTCATGGGGTCCTCTTTATTATGACACTACTCAAGTTGCGAGTTTAGACTTTGGAGCAATGCCTACCAATAGCGGTATTGCTGATTCCATTCCGCGTTACCAGGCATACGCGATCAATCAAACTATAACTACAATCAAATTCTATGTAATTGATATTACTAACTTAAGTGAAATAGTAATTGATGATTTAATAATTACAGGAAATACAACCGGAATTAATGAAACGACAAGTCAAAGTATATCTGCTATATCTCCAAATCCGTCAGAAGGTAATTTTGTTATTACTTTTGAAAGAACTATTATGAAAGGGAATGTTGTAGTATTAAACATTCTTGGTGAAGATATGTTTACAGAAAATATTTTCAATGAATCAAAAAAAGAAATCAACCTTAAAAATATTTCTAACGGAATTTATTTTGTGAAAGTGTTTGATGGAACAAGAAGTTATTGCAAGAAATTAATTATTGATTAAAATTGCACAATACAGTTTCATATGAACAGCAGCACATCCGATAACAGGCCATTGCCGCAAGCCTGGTATTTTGTTAAAGAATATGCTTTTAGCTTTGTGTGAAACGTAAAGGGAAATGTTTATATTTCGTCTCCGAACCCGGCCTGCGGCAATGGCCGGAACGTTATACCTCATTCAAAAAAACTCATTAGTATTTGAAACAAAATACTTACCTTTAACGTTAGTATCTTAAAACGTAAGCATGATATCAACTTTTGGCTCAAAAGACACTGAAAAGATATGGCGAGGAGAAAAAGTCAAAGGTCTGCCAAGTGAAATCCAGGAGATCGCCCGTCGCAAACTCCGAATGATTAATAATTCGCAAAATATTATGGACTTGAGAATTCCTCCTGCAAATCGACTTGAAAAATTATCAGGTAATTTGAAGGATTATTACAGCATACGAATAAATAACCAATGGAGGATAGTTTTCAAATGGAAAACTGGAAATGCCTCAGAAGTTGAAATTAAAGATTATCATTGATATGAAAACATTAAAAAACATACATCCTGGTGAAATTTTGTTGGAAGAATTTTTAGTCCCCTTAGAAATTTCGGCCTACCGGTTAGCCAAAGATATTGGAATTCCACAAACCCGAATCTCTGAAATCGTAAAAGGAAACAGAAGAATCACGGCAGATACAGCATTAAGATTCTCACAATACTTTGGCAATTCAGCAAAGTTTTGGTTGGGCTTACAAGATGATTTTGATATTGAAGAGGGATTTAAGACAAAAAAGTCTGAAATTATCTCTATCGCTCGATTTGACAAAAATGAGGTATAACACGTGCTTTGGTATCAGGCGGGGCTTAGAGGGTGGCCTGGTGAGTTTTTAGACAAACAAAATTAAAACCCACCGGCCATGACACATTCAAACCCGAAACCCCGCCCGCTGCAAAGCACAAGGCCGTTAGCAGCAATATGACACACATACTCAGCCGGTTCGGCATTGGAATTTGTTCGAGGATACACGTATGATTTCTTAAGAATCTGATAAGGAAAGTAAAAGCATTCGTGGGGACACGAACGCAGACAGGGAGCCAAACGTTTAAACGTTTGGCTTTTTTTTTCACTATCATAAGACTCAATGCCTATGTTCGAAGCTATGTTTATTGTTTCGTGTGTCACGAACCAAGGCAAAAGAAATTTACTTTTTTTAGTTAATACTTACAATTATCTTACTGGTTCCTACCAATCTTCCATCGGCTCCTCTTATTTCTACCATATACGTTCCACTCTTTATTGTTCTGCCTGTTGAGAGATCAACATTGATTGTTGTGTATGGTATCGTTGTCAATACTTTTCGTTGATACACTTCAGCTCCCTTCGCATCAAATACCCATACCGTTACCTGCTCATTGGCCTGGTTGTAGAATCGTACATTGAACACTCCTTGGTTAGGTACCGGATGTACATCCAACTTCTCTGATGCCTGACCCGTTATCTCTATATTCGCAGATGTAGCCACACAAGCTGGTGGAATTGTAAAGCTTGTAAGCTGATCAGTTATGCTATTTACTGATCCTTGAAACGCACCTAAGCCAACTCCTCTTTTTGCAAAAGCTCTCCATATTGCACAAGAATATAAGCCGCCATAGAGGGTTGTATCTGCTTGTAATATTGCATTTCTGGCATCTACAAAACCTGGGCTGCAAGGTTGTGTTCTTAAACCTTCCATTATCAATTTAAGTGCTATCGTATTGCCCCCACCACCGTTGGCATCATAGATATTTGGATTAATAGTTCCTGCTTCATTAATAATTTCCCATGTCACTTCCCACAACATAGAACACCAAACCCAACCAACGCCATGTGGTATCGACTGGCTTGATAAAGATGCATAAGTAGAATTGTTTATAGCAAAATCTGTAGTATACAGCTGTTGCCTCATGCCTGCGCCTGTTGTTGGCTGATTTAATGCATAGGTTCCCCAACTCCTTGGCGAGTTAAAGCCTGTATTTAAAGTGGCTGTGGACCAATCTTGTGTAAGCATCAAAAAGAAATAATCACTGATACCTTCTCCTCCTTGCTCCGAATTAGCAAGACAGCTTGTATTGGCCGGCCCCCCAGTTGTTCTTTTTGCAATTCCATGTCCATATTCATGAATAACTATTCCATTATCCACATCGGCATCTCTGTCAGGAGTTGGTGCTGTCCATAAATAAATTACCATTCTTCCGTTTGCACCATCCGGTGGTGTTGAAAAATTAGCATTATTAGCTCCTCCTCCATCCTGCGCCTCTGCATTTACATAGTCATTTCCAACACCACCGCGGCCCATGTTATCATCCTGAAAATTACCCGCTGCTTCTGTGAAACCATATCCATAGAATATGTCGTGTATTATATTATTCCAATAAAATAAGTTGGTGATATTAAACTGCTGATTTGGAGGTGTTGTAACAGTTGGCTCTAATGTATAATCAGGTGTAAAGTTAAACGTTAATGCAGGCAGGGGGGTTGTTGAACTCGCCGACTTGGCAATTGTACCGACACCATTATTTTGACGGTCTTGATAAGCCCATACGTTGTTACCTCTGGTATAGTCATAATCGGTAGCTGCTGCACCCGTATGCCAATTCAATGTAGTGGCATTTGCTACTGTGGCATTTGTCCATGGGTTAGATCTGGTCGCATGCCATGCAGTAGAAGGGCCGGGCATAAAAGAAGGTGACTCGAAAGGGAAAGGTATTACTCTGTATGTAGCTGAAGCTAAAAAAGGAGTAGTTATTTTTTCCTCAACCACTAAACCATCTTTTTTCTGATTATCATTTTCATGAGAATGATTTTCACCATATTTTTCTAAATGTTCAGGTGCACTCAAATCACAATAAAGAGTCAGGTTATCAATACCAATTTGATTTCGATTTGTAGCATCAATCCGGACTAACCAGTAATCTGAGGTAGTTGTCGGAATAATATAAACCTGCCATGCCAATTTAACGTCTTTCTTTATACCTGATCCGGTGTTATCAGATTCTTCATTAATATCATCTGCTGCAGACCACATTAATTTTACTGTGATATTCTGACGTGAAATCCCCATGTTGTTAAACTCAAAATTTTTCCCATCATTACTCGTATTAAGCATCACAGCATTTTGAGTTGTGGAAAGGCCTCTGTCTGCAATTGCGGCCAATAAGGCTGCTTCTGCAGTTATTAATGGAGTACCCGCATGCACATTCACTTTTTGTTCCATTTGTGAAAGCCTTCCTCCAGTATTAGAAAGTAGTTTTCCATCTCTAAAAGAGAGCACCTGCATTTGATTAAATACCGGAATTCCAAGATAAGTTTGATTAAGATAAACATATCTGATTCCTGTGGCCTCATCAAGAAAACTGCTTGATACTTCCGAATTAGAGATATCATCATTGGTTATCCCAATAATTGTTTTGTTAGCATTAAGTAATTGAAGTGATGCACTTTTATCGCTTTCGCTAACCTGTGCACTGATACTTAAAGCAAAAAAGAAGTTTGCAACAAAGAATAACAGTTTTTTCATAACACTAATTTTGTTTTATGAGATTAAAGTCAAAGAGGTTATTAAATAGGGGTGGAATATTGTTATAAATCAAGAGTGTTTAGCCAATGGAAATCTAAATTACGAACTTAAATAAAAAAAACAATCATAATGTTCCAACAATGGAATGGGAAGAGGTTAAAGTTTTTGACCATCCAAGCCAAATGGAAAAAATATCTGATAAATCATTTGACGAGATTCGTGCAAGAATAATAGCAAATAAAATTGGAACAGCTATTTTTAAAACACCTTCTGACTTTATCTATTTCGTAAGTAACCCAAGCATGAAGTTAGTTAATGAATTAAGTAAGCATGGTAAAATAAATATTATTTACTCGCAATGGGAAGGATATTTAAAAGACAAGCACAAACAATATTTCACAGATAATATTAACGCTCTTAAAAAGAGAGCGATATTATTTATCATTCAATTCATACCAGAGGAAACGTTAGCTGATATTTTAACACACCACTCAAATAAAAAATTAAATTAACCGAAGGAAAAATTAAAAAATAATCGTCTAATTAAATAGTATTCACTTTAAAATTCAAAATGTATGACTTATAAAAACTTCTTATTTTTAGCACTAATGTGTGCTTTGGCTTCGTGTAGTAAAGATGATGACGACACATCAGCTACAACTAATGAAACTGTTATCAATGTTGATGCAACTAAATTCCTGACATCATCTGGAAACGTTACTATTACAACGGAAACAAGGACGCTATCAAATGGTAGTTCTGCATCTTGCTACAAAATTGTAACTAAAAGCACTCCAACAGACCATACTCAAGGACCTTGGTGCCCAACGAATATTTCTGATGATGCTTCAAAGGGCGGCATTTGGATAGAAAGCGGAAATGTGTACGATGTAGATGGAGCATTTATTAAGAACATGGCTACATTTTATAACAACACTACTTGGCAAATGTACAATACCTCCACAGGTGATATAACAGTAACCAATACTCAGGCAGATTGCCAAGCAGCAGCCAATCCAAATGTGGGAACAGCTTACAAAAACTATTGTGTAGAATGTTTGCCTTCGTATGTTTCTTCGGTAACAAAAACCATTTATATTCCTATTACCCCACAAAAATTAAGCAGTCCTGTTAGCTTTGGTGGTGGTCCTGGTTCATCGGCACCAACTACTCGTGGTATTGCTTTTAATGGGGTGGTATTTGATGCACCGGCACCAACAAGTGTAATATTGGCTGCATATACATTGGCACCATTTGATGATGCAGGAGGACATATCAACATGGGTGCAGGGTATCACTACCATGCTGCAACCGGTAAATCAACTAAAATTACACAATCAGATGGACACGCTACTATGATTGGTTATGCCTTAGACGGTTTTGGAATATATGAAAGATTAAGTGATGCCGGTACGGAATATACCGACCTGGATGCAAGTCGTGGTCATTATGACGCTACAAGAGGTTACCACTATCATGTGGATAAACCGGGTTCTAATAATTTCATTAACGGTTTGGCAGGAGCTTACGTTAATTAAGAAATAATGTATAAATTAATTCTATCAATAATTGGGATGGTGTTTTTTACACCATTCCTTTTTGCACATAGCCCCGATTTATCAAGCCTAATGATTTATGAACAAAATGGCAAAAATTTTATAGCCATCAAAAGTTCATTAGCAGCATTTGAAGGCGAGGTGATTTATATTTATGGTAAAGACTCCTACAACACCCCACAAGCGTTTAATGATTTAGCAATCAAGCATTTTGGGAAAAGCTGTTTTATTATCATTAATAGTGATACCATTAGGTTTAAAAATCCACAAATTCAACTAGGACATGAAACAACGCTTTTTGCTGAATTAGAAAATGTGCCAAAAAAAATATTCTCTTATTATGTTAAAAATATCTATTTCAAAGATATGCCCAATAATCAATGTGAGTTGATTTTGAGCCATAAAGATTTGCCACAAAAACAATTTATATTAAACAATGAAAATAAGCATGAAGTAAAATTTCGTGTAGAAAAAGATAACAGGGTAATTGAAGAAAATGTAAATTTGATATTTGGAACAAATAAGTTCATTTTAGTCGGATGTATTTTATTTATCATTTTCACAGCATTCATAGCAATAGTATTTATAAAAAGAAAGAGAAAAAACATCAGCTAACAAGGCTTGCCAAAGGCGGGGATAAAGTGCTTAGATTGAGAGTTTGTACAAGGTTCAACAGCAATAATTCTACTGGACTTTTGTACTAAAAATCTTCGCCCTTCAACAAGCTCCGAAGTGTTAGCAAATCAAAACAACGATGATACTATATTGCTCACTTAAGCTTTCGAAAATATTAAACTTACCTAAGCAAAATGTGGTAAAGTATGAAGGAAATACTGATAAAATTCTCCAATGGAATGCACAATTATTTTTTGCTGATAAAAAGAAATGTATCATTATAACAAATAAAGAAACACTCTATAGCGTAATTGTTTTGGATGTTTTGAAAAAAGACATTATCCCCTTTGATAAATTTGTCACATACAATTTGATGGAACAAATGGCATATGATGAAATATTATCTCCAAATTCAAAGCAATGGGTCAAGAATAATTTTTCAAATATTGAACTCCAAAACACTGATAATGATAAGCGTGTTATAGGATCAATGAACGAATTTATTAATGAAGTTAAACATCATATATATTCAAAACCAAATATCTCATATCTGGACAACAAAATATTAAGCAGTTATGCTAATACTAATATTATGAGCTTAATTGGATTTTCCGACCCGAAATCAATAATGGCAAAAAAAATAAACATCGCTTAACACGGACTAGTATCCATACGGCACAATTCATTTATTTATTCGCTAATAGTGTGCCGCGGGAATCCTAGCACAAAACCGTTATAGACTATCCAATATCCGGAAAAACCAAACCTGATCTTGTCATCGTATACAAACTCTTCACTACCCATGGTTTATCAGCAGTAAATAGCCGCTGCATATATCCGCATTTCATAGAGAATTATCGTTGGTCATTGAACGTGCACATTGCAATATGGCTTAATACAAATTTTGTGATATTATTCATTATTTTGTGACTCCCAGCTAATCTATTTGATTTAAAGAAACAAAATCTTAGATTTACTGTGTGCTTATCAGCTCTTATTTTAAACAAATTAAAACTCTCCTACTATGAAACTAAACTTTCAAGAAAACCCCATCTTCGGTTAACTATCTGAATCAAAGCACAAAATCGTTAGCATGGATTTTGAAAACTAAACCAAAAGCAAGATCCCAAAAAATAAAAATTGTTAACTTTATAAAAGATGGAAAACGTTATAGAGAATAAAAGAATAGCAAACCTTCTTAAGTATGAAATTCTTGATACTCCGCCAGATGGGGCATTTGATGAAATTACTACGTTGGCATCAAACATTTTTAATGTCCCAATTGCAATAGTCTCTATCGTTGACAACAAAAGGATTTGGTTTAAATCAGCCTTTGGCCTGGACGTTGAAGAAATTCCGCGAAGCCCCGGATTATGCAGCTCTGCAATTCTATCTGATGATATATATATTGTTGAGGATGCAAGAAAAGATCCTCGAACAATGACAAATCCATTAGTTGTTGGAATTATGGGATTACAATTTTATGCTGCGGCTCCTTTAAGAAGTGCCGATGGCTATAATCTTGGTACAATTTGTATAATCGATAAAAATCCAAGAATACTATCTGGTAAAGAATCTTCAATGTTAATGCAGCTTTCAAGAATTGTTATGGATCAGTTTGAAACAAAATTAAAAACCCGTTTGATGGTCAAAGAGATCCTTGACAACGTTTCTAAAAACAAATAAACCTCTGCTAACATAGCGCAGAAAGCAATGCCGGGCTGTGTCTAAGGGCTGAACAATTTATATATATTTTTTCTGAGAATAAGTGTTCTTCTTTATCTCTATTTTTGTCCGGCACTGCTTCGGCGCTTGTCCGTTATACCCAAGGCCATTTGGCGTTTTCGTTTCTCAAATCCCATTGTTGAAATTTAGTTTTACCTCCCGGCGAATGCACCTTTTTAAACCTGCCTACCAAACCCCGGAGGCCGGGTGGGACCTTGACTAAACAGCTACAATTATCGTTCAGGACTTAAAATGTTTTACTTTTACCGTCAAGCTACAGAATGAAAAAATTATTCCTGTTTCCATTTATAAACTTCATAATTTCAAAATAGCACATTCTGGGCATGTCGTATTTCATAAAAAAGAAAATAGCACGTTTCGGCATTGCATCCAAGGGTGTGGTTTTTATTTTAATTGGTGGCTTAACGGCCTGGAGCGCTTTGGGAAGTGGCGGCAAAAAAACAGATAGCAATGGGGCTATGACGTTTTTAATCAAGCAGCCTTTCGGTCAGGTATTGCTCTGGGTATTGGCCATTGGCCTGGCGAGTTATGTTTTTTGGCGCTTGTATCAATCCTTTATCGATCCCGAAAATAAAGGGAATGATCTAAAAGGATTGGCAACTCGTTTTGGCTATCTTTCGAATGGCTTATTTTATCTGTTTATACTTTATGGTGCTGTCAAGTTACTTCTGGGTGGCGGCAGTATCGTTGGCGGTAACGAGTCAATGATTCAAAAACTCCTAAATACCGCAGACGGCAGATGGATAATAGCTGCTGTGGCACTCATCTACCTGGGACAAGCCATCTATCTCATGTTTCTTGCTTACTCCGGAAGATTTAAAGCACAGATAAAAGAGATAGGCATGGCTGATAAAACACAAAAACTCATGTTAAATTCGGGTCGTGTAGGCTATACCGCTTTGGGCTTGGTTTTCGGAATGATTGCATACCTTACCGTGCGGTCTGCCATGTCGTTCGATGCATCAGAAGCGGGTGGTATAAAAGATGCGTTTACATTTATTCAAAATGAATTTGGCGTCTTGGTATTAGCCATTATGGCATTTGGTTTGGCAACCTTTGGCGTATTTATGATTATAAAGGCCAGTGTGCGCGATATGAAATTTTGAGTTGCCTACTATTACAGCCTGGTCTTTTTCGGCTTGACTTAGATTTTTTAAAGAGAGATCTTAGAGTGTAAATGATACTAACAGACGGGCTCAACGCTATTGTGGAATTTTCGTCTCGCTTGGTGAAATTCGTTAAATTTGAAAAAGTTTTCTACGATAAACGTTTGGGGTTCGGCTTCCCCAACAGCTTATAGCCCGAGACCCTTAGCTGAAACTCTATGATAATACATTACAACCTTCTGTGAAACTTGTGCTAATATGAGGTTGTAGAATAAAATGTCCTGACTTGTAGCTCACATCACTGCGGTGTAATGTCAACTTTAGCATGCTTTTGCAAAATAATTATATGAAACACATTTATCCTTTAATAGTACTATTATTCTTTAGCACTACTACTTTTTCTCAAGCAACAGGTGATCTTTTTCGAATTTTGAGCGATGAATATAGTGCGCTGACCGTGCGAAATGATCTGATGCTGCATGCTAAAAAAGAGATGCTGGTTTGCACCTACATCATTGAAGACGACAAGATTGGCTATCACAACCTCAAATTGATTACTGATGCAGCACAAAGAGGGGTTCAAGTTAAAATGATATTGGATGGGTTTGGAAAAGATGTCCCCATAAAGATGCTCTTATATATAAAAGACCAGGGTGTGCAGATCAAAATTTATAACAAGAAAAACTGGAAAAGGCCCTTCATGATCTATCGTCGGCTGCATGGTAAGATGCTTGTCGTGGACGACCAATACTGCTTGATTGGAGGACGCAATCTAAATGAACAGTATTACCGCATGGACTCGGTCAGTAATTTTATGGACCGTGAGGTACTTATACGCAGCGAAAAGACTGCCCAGGAAGCCCGTCAGCACTTCAATGAAATGTGGGAACACGAGGTACTCTGCACGGATCTGAAAGGCACCTTCAACCCTGCCGACCGCAAACAATATCAGCTTCTCCTGGATTCTTCATCGCTCGCCATAAAAAGCCAAATACCGATGCTGCGAAAAGTCCAAGGAGAAGACAGGGTCAGTCTTTCGGATGTAGTGAAACCCACAGCCAATCAGGTAAAATTTGTCTATCCGAGTTTCACAAAAATAAAAAATGGTCGCATCTCCCCTTCTAACTGCATTGACCGCCGCGTCACGGATACATTGCAGGCACTGGTAGCCTCAGCCGATAGTTCAGTGGAATTAGAGACCCCTTATTTCCTACTGACACGCAGCTGGATTAAATGCCTGAAGAAGGCGCAAGAAAAAGGTGTCCACATCCGGGTCATCACAAATTCCATCACTTCCACCGATGTGCCTCTAATACAAGCCATTTATGCCAACCGGCGAAGCCGATACCAACGCACAGGCATTCAGCTATACGAATACTGTGGTGATCGCACGGTACATTATAAAACGTTGACCATCGACAAACAAGTCGTGATGATCGGTAGCTACAACATGGATAAAAGCTCCGCAAAATATAATACGGAAGTTGCAGGCTGGGTAAAGGATCCACTTCTGGCACTTCACCAGCAAAAACTGTTTGAAAAATATCTTTTACTTTGTATACCACCCGGAGGAGAATGCCCTACTTCCTTGTCTGTTCTGAACGAAGAGCAAAAAAAGCGAATAAGAAAAGTAAACTTGCTGCGCTTTACATTAGCGCCTTTGATTGGGCTAGTGTTGTAGATTTTTCAAATTGTTGGAATAATATCATTTGCATATCAATGTTCTTAATCTTAGTGTGTGCATACATGCAACGACATGAATCGGACGGAAAGATTTGCTGAAGTTGTATGTGTACGGGTATCTGAATGGCTTCGCTCAAGTCGTGTATTGGAAAAAGCGAACGCGCACCTTATATAGAATAAAATTAAATTAACATAGATACTAATCCTCAAACTTACAAGAAGCGCCAGGCAATAGTAGAGCATCCTTATGGAGTAGTTAAAAGACAATGGGGGATTAATTATATCATGACAAAAAAAGAAAAAAGAGAGCGAGTTCAAATGTTGGATCTATGTTTATCGCATACAATCTACTAAGGATCATGAATCTTTAAGATCGGATCTGATTAAAAATTCTTGAAAGAACTTGGTCTTTTATTTTTCAATTTAACGATTATGCTAACAGCAATATGCTTCAACTTGCCGAATCCATTTTTTCAAAACCGGTAATCCAACTCCAAAACTAAGCCTTGGCGTATCGCTTTAAACTGACTTATATTTGGTTATGAAAAGGAGTTTTTAGACAGACTGACGTTATACGCAACTAATGGGAACACTGCTAACCCGACCAGTTGTACAAAAAATGAACAGTAAAAACAATACCTTAGCCCCATGAACTATTACCCAATTTTTAAGAGCAGACACAAAAATTCAACAAGCAAAAAAAATAACCAATGAAAATCTATGTGAAAAATATGGCTTGTGAAAGTTGCAAAGCGTTTGTTAAGGATGCTTTAGAGGAACTTGACATATCTCCAGTGAAAGTAGAGTTGGGGGAAATTGAAACTAAAGAAGATATTTCTGATGACCAAAAGAAAAAGCTGAATATCAAAATAAAAGAAGTTGGTTTAGAGTTGTTAGAAAAAAAGCAAGGAGTGTTAATTGATAAAATCAAAAAAGTCATAATTGATAATGTTTACAAATCAGATGAGAAACCAAATACTAAGTTCTCTCTTTTGTTAAGCGAAGAATTAAATCTAAGTTATAAATACTTAGCTAATTTCTTTTCGGAAGTTGAAGCCACTACCATAGAACAATACATAATTGCATTGAAAATTGAACGGATAAAGGAGTTAATTATATTTGGAGAACATAGCTTCTCGGAAATTGCTCACAAACTACATTACAGCAGTGTTGCACATTTATCATCGCAGTTTAAAAAGATTACAGGGTTAACTCCATCACATTTTAAAGCATTAAAAGAAAAAAGAAGAATCACTATTCAAAACATTTGAGTGCTTATGCAACTGATACGATATAACAAGTAAACGAATCTCTAACAAGGCACCATCTCATAAAGTGTGTAAGTAGAGAAGTTGTGCTCCGAACGAACAGCTTGGCTGCGTATAACAAGGGCTTAAAAGAAATGGTGGGTGAAGTGGTTAATCAAACATTTGTGCATCAAATAAACAGTCATAAAGGGTTAACAGTTCTGCGCTCCGAAAACCCCACATTTGACAAGCAGCGAGACGTCAAACTGTCTAAAAACTCATTGCCTTTTGTTGATTACTCTTGATAATTTAATTTGATATATCGAGCATGGTTTTTTAGCTCTAATCATGCAATGTATACAGGGAAAAAATCGATCTCAAAGCATACGCTTTCCTGTGGTTTTGGATCAGATTGTTGAACAAGATAACCAAGTACGCATCATTGCTCTTTTTGTTGAAAGCATCAACCTTTCGGATTTAAATTTTTTTATCAAAACCTCAATCGAAGGACGGCCTGTTTATCATCCAAAAGATTTGCTGAAGCTTTATGTGTATGGGTATCTGAATAGCATACTCTCAAATCGTGTATTGGAAAAAGCGAGCAAGTTCGGATGTTGGATTTATGTTTATCGCATACAACCTGAGAAGGATCATGAATCTTTTAGGACAGGATCTGTTTAAAAAGTTCTTGAAGGAACTTGCTCTTTTATTTTTCAATATAACGATCATCCTTAAAGCAATATGCTTCAACATGCCGAATACATTTTTTAAAAACCGGTAATCCAACACCAAAACAATATACTGGTTAATCGTCTTAAATTGGCTTATATTTGGTTATGAAACGGATTTTTTAGACAGACTGCCGTTGGATGTAATTTTTCTAAAGCTGTATAAAAAAGAAATATTTAATTAAAATGCTCCTAGGATGAGAATGATACTTTTGATGTTAGTAATTATTGTAGCTGGATGTGAAAATAGCGATACAAAAAGCGAATCCATAAAGGCTGATACTTTAGAAAACACAGCGGACTTAAATCAAGCAATAAATGGAACAAATCAAGAGCCCGTAATATCGATATCTAAAACTTATTCTAATAAACGCTTCAAGGACGTATCAGTGGAACGCTTAAGGGAAAATAAATTCCGAGTAA
>JBBKWX010000044.1:0-3710 GCA_037969175.1 Bacteroidia bacterium
TTATTTGCACTAAGCACATCTGATCCGCCATTTACTGACAAGATCTCAGCGGTAATAGTAACATTATTTACAAGGTTATATTGAACTGCGAAATCAAGATCCAAATCAGTACCACCTACAATATTAAGACCTGTGAAATTCTGTACAACAGGTGTTCCACCATCAGAATAAGACAGACTCAAACTTGTTATGGTTTGTGCTTGGGTACTCGCAATATTTACTCTGATCGTTTTTAGACCTGAGGTAGTAGGACTCAATGGGCTGACCCATGCAATTCCTGCATCCAAGCCACCTAAAGAGAATTCGAATGCTCCCGGATCAGGTGTTGTTGCTGAACGCGGATCACCTACGATATCATCTAGCACTCCAACCGGTGCACCTATATCATTTACAAGACCGGTAGTAGGCACATAAATTCCAGTACCCGGTGAAAGATACATTGGGTTCACATTCACACTGTTGGCATCATAAATACCACCATTGGCAAGTGTTTGCCAATCAGTCAATGTAGTATAACCTGTTGCAGCTATGTTTCCAATATTCTGTGCTCCTGCACCGGCACTATTTAAGAAGATCACATTGTTATTAGAGGTTATGGTAGATGCTGCTGTATTGAAATACAATCCCGATTTCAAACCGGATCCACCCCTGCTGATTGTAATTATATTATTTCTGTAATCGATACCAACTGCCGAAGTTGTCTGGTAAACACCATAAGTTATACCTGCCGTTGCAGCAGCATAATTCATATCAATTGTATTATGATATACTTGCATGTTATCACCACCGGTATTATAAACACCATAGTGTGTACCATGACCTTCGTTGTCATACATTAAATTGTTCTCGATACGGTTTGGTGTTAATGCATCAGAAGAAACATAACAAATACCATAAAACGTTGAGGTATTAGTTGGCATACTCTGGAAAAAATTATGAACTCTGTTTTTCTCAACCAAACAATTCTGATTTCCTGTTGTCAAAAATACAGCCGCCGTTGTGGTTGTTAAAGTACGGGTTGGTCTGCTAAAATCATTACCACTTATCAATGCATTCGTTTGATAATACAAATACACCGAATAGCTATATGGATCAGTGATCGTATTATTGATCACAGAATTATTTTCTTGTCCGTTAGTTGTTGCTGAATACATGGTCACACTGTAATAACCTCCTACCAATGTATTACCAATAATGGTGTTATTATTACCGTGATTACCTACAGAAACTGTAGAAGTAGAAGTACCGCTCATTACTATCGGGCCAAATGAATTTGAAGTTGTATTGGATGCACTGGTATTGATTGTACAGCCACTGATCGTATTATTATCTGCAGAACTGATAAAATGAATTCCCCATCCATAAGTACCTGCATTGGCATTAATCACCAGATCATTAATAGTCACGTAATCTGCACCGTTAAGTTTAATTACATGTCTGTCATTGGTATTTGCAGATGCAAATTCCAACGTTTCACCATTTCCGTTAAAGGTGATAGTATTGATGGCAGATGCACCAGCTATCTCAGGTATAGTTATCTGCTCATTATAAGGTCCACTTGCAGCAACAATATCAAAAACAACGGGTCCGTTAATTCCACAACTCATAGCATTTACTGCATCAGCAAATGTTTGGAAGTTGGTACCTCCTGTTATGGAAGCTGAGTTAATTGTAAAGTTTCCGGCCAATGCAAGACACAGATTATAGGAAACAGTATTATTCCCCGGAACCGCATCAGAAACTCCATTTACATCAATGATATCTGCTGTAATAGTTGCATTAGCTGTCAGGTTATATTGAACTGTAAAATCAAAATCCTGATTAGCGCCGGCCAAAATATTAAGACCTGAAAATGACTGTTGTACCGGAGTTCCACCATCATTATAGCTCAAAGTTAGATCAGTGATTGTTACGGTTTGGGTATTTGCAATATTTACCCTTATAGTTTTCAATCCTGATGAACTTGGACTTAAAGGACTAACCCAGGAAATACTGGCATCAAGTCCTGCAATATCAAACTCATAAGCTCCCGGATCAGGTGCAGAAAGTGAACGGACATTGCCGTCTATATCAGCAAGTACACCAACCGGCGTACCCAGGTTATTTACCAAACCACTGGAAGGAATATATGCAGCATAACCGGGATCTACATTCACACTGGCGCCATCATATATACCACCATTGGCAGTTGTTTGCCATGCATTCAATGTAGTGTAACCTACTGCAGCTATATTTCCGATATTCTGCGCTCCCGCACCGGCACTATTTAAGAAGATCACGTTGTTATTGGAAATGATGCTTGATGTATTTGTATTGAAATACAAACCTGATTTCAAACCCGACCCACCCCTGCTAATGGTAATTATATTATTCCTGAAATCGATACCGACTGCTGAAGTTGTCTGGTAAACACCATAAGTTAGACCTGCAGTTGCAGGAGTATAATTCATGTCTATGGTATTATGATATACCTGCATATTATCCCCGCCGGTATTATATACACCGTAGTGTGATCCATTACTTTCATTATTATACATCAAATTGTTCTCGATCCGGTTAGGAGTTAATGCGCTTGCATCTGCAGAAACATAACAAATACCATAAAATGTTGAGGTATTTGTCAACATATTCTGGAAGAAATTATGCACCTTATTTTTTTCAACAAGACAGTTCTGGTTTCCGGTAGTTAAGAATACAGCTGCTGTTGTAGTTGATGCAGTACGCGTTGGTCTACTAAAATCGTTGCCTCTTACCAATGCATTTTGCTGATAATATAAATACACTGAATAACTATAAGGATCTGTAATTGTGTTATTGATGACCGAATTATTCGTCATTTCAGACCCACCGGTTGTGATAGAATACATGGTTATACTGTAATAACCACCCACTAAAGTATTTCCAATAATAGTATTGTTATTACCATTACTTCCAACTGTTGTGACAGAAGTAGATGAACCACTCATCACGATTGGTCCAAATGAACTCGAAGTTACATTTGTCGTGCTTGTATTAATGGTACAGCCGCTGATCGTATTATTATCTGCAGAATTGGTAAAATGAACGCCCCAACCATAGGTACCCGCATTAGCATTTATCACAAGATTATTGATGGTCATATAATCTGCCCCATTAAGTTTAATTACATGTCTGTCATTGCTATTTGCTGAAGCAAAGCCAAGAGTTTCTCCATTACCATTAATGGTAATTGTATTGGTTGATGATGCACCATTAATGATCCCAAAAGTTACTTGCTCATTATAAGGTCCACTACCAGGGGTAACATCAACAATCACTGGTCCTGTTACAGGACATTGAGAAACTAAAGTGGCAAAATCTGTAAAAGAAGCAAAATTCGTCCCTCCTGTAGCTTGCCCTGAATTTATGGTATAATTGCCCTGAACAGGATTGCATGCAAATACATTGATAAAAGAAGTATCATTATTAGCACTGACATCCGCTTGCCCATTTGGATTAGTTGTCCATGCTTTTACTGTATTATTTCCGGCAATAAAATTCCCTGAACCTAAAGACAAGGAGCTACTTGGATTTTGAGGAGCTATATTTCCAACAAAATTATATACTGTACCTGCAACTCCATTTACTTCCCAGTTGACATTAGCACTTGTTAATGGATCAGTTCCATAATTATATATAGTTGCAGAAACAGATTGTAATCCAACCAAAGTTGGAGTTGCCGGTGAATTAAT
>JBBKWX010000045.1:0-5131 GCA_037969175.1 Bacteroidia bacterium
TGGATGTATGGCAGAGCATTTCTGGATCTTGACGGTCACCACTGGGAAATGTTCTTTATGGATATGGCTGCTCTACCTGAATCCTGATCAATTTCCAACTTTTCAATAATGGGCATCGACCTCGGCATATTCAATTCATTCCCAAAATTGGAAACCCGCCGACTTATTCTGAGGGAAATTTTGATGGAAGATGCTTCTAAGATCTTTGAGATGCGCAGAAACAAAATGGTAAACCGGTTTATTAACAGGACTGAACCGGAAAGTCTCAATGAAGCAATTCAGCTTTGTAAAAAATGTGCCGATTCGTTTACTGAAAAAAAAGGTATCGGTTGGACTGCTGTTTTGAAAGACTCGAATAAAATAATAGGAACCTGTGGTTTTAATAAGATCGATTATGAAAATGAAAGGGCTGAGATCGGTGGTGAACTTTCTACTGAGTATTGGGGCAAGAACTACCCAATAGAAGCCGTATCTGCTATCATTGCCTTTGGGTTTGACTCCCTGAAGCTTCATAGTATAGAAGCGCTTGTGAATCCGCAGAACAGAGGTGCCATTTATACGCTGGAATCCATTGGATTTAAGAAGGAAGCTCATTTTCGTGAACGTATCAATTTTAACGGAAAGTATAGTGATATGGCAGTGTATGGAATACTACAAAATGAATTTAACACAAATAATATTCATCTGCAGAAAAGTTAGTTTACATTTATACTAATATTACAAACTAACTCTATATGAATACCTTTATCAGTGATATTTCAGGAACAGAATTTCCTGCACAGGAGAAAATCCTGGGTTCGAGTATCCGTCAATCCATACTTAGTTTTATTCAAAAGTCTAATCCGGAATTCAAATCCGAAAACAGTTTATCCATAACAGAGTTAAATTATTTTCGCGAGCGATTTATTGCTGAATATCTGGTGAATGAAGTTGGAGAATTAACAGATCTTGAAAACACTGTATTGAGCACTATACAGGGCAAGACCACTATTACCAATAAGATCATTCAAAAAATCCATGATCGTTCAACATTAGGACAAAGAGTCGCAGATAAAGTAGCAACATTTGGAGGCAGCTGGACCTTCATTATTTCATTTGGTGTTTTTTTGGTGATCTGGATCTCAATAAATACTTTTGTACTTTTAAATAAAGGATTTGATCCCTACCCTTTCATATTACTCAATCTTATTCTTTCCTGCATTGCAGCTATGCAAGCTCCTGTAATCATGATGAGTCAAAACAGGCAGGAAGAAAAGGACAGAGAGCGTTCAAAACAGGATTATATGATCAATCTGAAATCAGAATTAGAAATACGAATTCTGCATGAGAAGTTAGATCACCTGATCATGCATCAGCAACAAGAATTATTGGAAATTCAAAAGGTACAAATCACCATGATGCAAGATATACTTGATCATGTAAATAAATAATTCATGCAGCAAAGATTAAGTTTTATAACCATAGGAGTTAAAGATCTAAAAGCTATAAAGACATTTTATAAGGATGTATTTGGATGGAATACAATGGGTGAAAATGAAGGCGTTTTATTCTATAAATTAAACGGTTTTATTCTGGGTTTTTATCCGATTGATGAACTTGCAAAAGATATCGGAACAGATCAAAAAGGAGAAGGGTTTAAGCAAATGAGTCTTTCAATAAATTTCAATTCAGAAGAAGAAATAGATGTCGCATTCAATAAATTATGCGCTAAAGGAGCTAAGAGTATCACTAAGCCAGAGAAAGTTTTCTGGGGAGGTTACCGTGGTTATATAGCTGACATTGAAAATAACTATTGGGAACTTGCATACAATCCGTTTATCAAAATGGATGATGCAGGAAATATTTTAGGAGAGGCTCCTTAACTTAATTACCAATAAATAATCATGTTTGTCCGGAATCGGGTTTCTAATCCTGTCGAATTGCATCATAAGTACATATCTACAAGTGGAATCTGTGCTATTTTTACCACAGAGGTCTCAGTCCCGCACGTGCGTATACGCGCCAAGCTAAGATTTTGCAAATAGCTGACCTTCTTTTTTCCCGCAGATCCCGCTGAAACTGTTAATTTCATTCTGCGTTTTCTGCGACATTGTTAGTGTATTCCTTGCAATACCATTTCAATTCCGCAGATATCGCTGATACAAGGAAGTATTCTGCGTTTTCTGCGGGAAAAAAGAAGGTCAGCTATAAAAAACTAAAATTTATTCCGGACAACAATAATTCGAAATCAGTAATTCATAAATTAATCTTAACACAAAGGCTCAAAGGAATTAATAAGGCTCGAAAAATTAATTCATAATTAAATCTCCATGATTCTCCATGTCTCCGTTTCTCTATGGTGAATTTACCACAACCCCCAAACTCAAACCCAAACCCAAACTCAAACCCAAACCCAAACTCAAACTTTGATCTTTTTCTTCCGGTTCACCATGTATACCCCGGCAAGGATAAAGATCAATCCAATCAAGGTATCTATCATGAAACTTTCCCCGTCGAAAACGCCCCATATCACAGCCACAATAGGGATCAGGTAGGTAACGGATGAAGCAAAAACAACACCCGAAACTTTGATCAATTTGTTGAAGAAGACAACCGAGATCGCTGTACCCAATACACCAAGTGTAATAACGCTACCCAGACTGATATAGGCTTCTCTGGAACCATCGATGAGCTCCAAAAAGTTCGTGCTGAAAAGATAAATTGCACAGCCTATTCCAACCGGAAACAAAGCCACTCCCGTGATGGTTACCGAGTCGATTTCAGAAAGATAATTCCGAATGATATTTACACTTAAGGCATAACAGATGGTGGCTATCACGATCAGTAATCCAAACGAATTACTAAAATCGATCTCACCTTTCGGATTGATAAGTAATAAAAAAACAGTGCCTATCAGACCAATGATCACACCCCACCATTTCCAACTACTGATAGGAGTTTTGAATAAGATCAAAGCAACAAGCAAAGTAAACATGGGTGTAAGCGCATTCAGGATGCCGGCCAGTGAACTGCTGATATGAACCTGAGCCGCCGTGAAAAGAAATGCAGGAATACAATTACCAAGCAGTCCAACCAAGATCAGATATTTCCAATAGCGTTTAGGTACTTTCCACATTCTTCTAAACACAAATGGAAAGATGAAAGATCCTGCAAAAAAAATCCTAGCTGCTGCTACTTGAAACGAATCAAAAACTACAAGTCCTTTTTTCATCAGGATAAAAGAGCTGCCCCAGATAATAGCAAGCAGGATAAGTATAATCCATGCCCTTAATGGCTGACCATGGCTCTCTTCGTGATCATTCATTATCTGCCTCGTTTAGCTCCGGTGTTCTTTTTTACTTTGGTCTGTTTTGCCGATCTGTTCGCAGTCTTAGCGCCGGCTTTTACTTTCCCAACATCTGCTCTTGAATATCTTTTTGAAACACCTTTTCCCTGATTGTCAGATCTCTTTTTCTCAACAGTTTTTTTCTCGGGATAGATCTTCTTTTTATCATGAAAAGCTCCTTTGAAATCAGGATCATCAGCACGCTTTTGACGATCGATCTCCATAGCCATTTCCTGGCGTTCGGTAAAACTGGTTTTCTCATCAAGCACGCCTTGGGGCAATTGCTTCTGCGGGATCTCTTGTTTGATCAGTGACTCGATCTTCTCGATATGATATTTGTCGGCATCGGTATAAAAAGTGATGCTGTCTCCCTTACGATCGGCTCTGCCGGTGCGTCCTATGCGATGCACATAATCTTCATAGATCAAAGGCACATCAAAGTTGATCACGTGACTTACATTGCTCACATCAATTCCTCTTGCCGCAACATCGGTTGCAACCAGCACCCGGATCAGCCCGGTTTCAAAAGCATTGATAGAATTTATTCTACTGTTTTGACCTTTGTTTCCGTGGATCACCCGTATCTGTTCTTCTCCGAATTTTCTACCCAGGAAATTTGCGATCTTATCTGCATTGGCTTTGGTCTTACAAAACACCATAGCCTTTCGGAATTTCTCCGGCTTTTGCAACAGATATTCTATGAAATTTATTTTGGTTGCCAGGGTAGGAGTGAAGTATTTTAATTGAGATACATTTTCTGCTGTGATCCGCTTCGGCTCTATCCTTACTTCAGTTGGAAACAGCAAAAAATCTTCACTCAAACGCATTACTCTATCCGACATCGTTGCCGAAAACAATAGGTTTTGTCGCTTGTGAGGAACAACTTCCAGAACCTTGTTTAGCTGCCCCATGAAACCCATGTCCATCAATCGTTCAGCTTCATCAAGCACCAGGTATTGAATTTTCTTCAGTACGATATGCTCTTCCAGATACAGTTCCATCACACGTTTCGGAGTGCTGATCACGATATCTACACCTTTCTTTGCTTCTTCGATCTGCGTCTTGGGGCCTACACCACCATAAAGTGCAAGACTCCTTAAGCCCGTATGTTTCGCCAATGCATCTGCATGTGCTTTCACCTGCAATACAAGTTCGCGGGTTGGAACAATGATCAGGGCTCTTGGCACATCTCCTTGCGGGTAGTTCAGTTTGCGTATCACCGGAATCAGATAGGCGGCAGTTTTTCCGGTTCCGGTTTGTGCTACACTCAGCACATCCTGCCCATTCAAAATAGGAGGGATAGCCTTTAGTTGCACCGGACTTGGTGTTGTATATCCCATCTCCGCAATTGCAGTCAGCAGTTGCTTATTCAGCTTCAAATCTTCAAATCCAGGCATAAACGCAAAGATAGGAATTAACATCTATGGGTATTTTTTATTATTCCCAATAATTTGGGCGGCATTTCCGGCTGTCCGAAGTCTCGGACCGCTATATTACCTTGCGTGCGTATTTGCGTCAATCTAATTTTTCCAGCTTTGCTTAATATTGAAAGCCCATGGCTTACCAAACGGCATTTTCATAGTTACTTTCTTCTCAAATTATTCGTTCTCTTTACCACTTAGGTCACAAGTACACTTAGTGACACTAAGTATATTCCATTTTTTTTTTCGGAAAACCGATTTAAAATGGGATGTATGCCAGTTGCCGGACAGGCGCACCTAAAATTAAACTGAGAATTAGCAGTTATTTATTTTTGAAAATCTCTTAGTGCAACTTGTGTTCTAAGTGTTCTTGTGGTAATATTTA